>NZ_JBHWES010000035.1:0-32584 GCF_042734105.1 Streptomyces sp. NPDC059679
CCGGCGGCCACGGCGGCCCCGAAGTACCGCCCGGACTGGGCCGCCTGAGCGCCCAGGGTGGACGCCTGAATGGAGGCGGAGTCAGACGCGGTGGCGGGTGCGGCGGTCGCGGTCCCGGCCACCGCCATCACGCCGGCGGCCAGCAGCCCTAACGCCGTGGCTCGGCGTCGGCCGGATCTGATCAGAGGGGTCATAGTCTCTCCTTGAGGGTCAGGGCGTGCTCAGTTCGAAGCGCGCGACTCGTACCGAGCCGCCGAGCGCCTGGGTGGCGTAGTTGAAGAGGGCGTAGCGATATCCCATGAAGAACCGCCAGTCGTTGCCCATCGTGAAAGAGGGCCCGAGGCGGATGAACGTGGTGCCGTCGGTGCTGTACGAGAAGGTGCCGGGCCGGGCCGCGCCGGGGCGGATGTCGGCGGTGGCCCGTAGCCAGATGCGGCCGCCGGAGACGGCCGCGCTCGCGGCCTCGGTGCCGGTGCCGGTGGTGTTCCAGTTGGTGTCCATGGTCAGGCCGTTCACCATGACGACCCTGGTCGTGCCGCCGTCGCGTTTGATGCCGATCCATGCGGAGGAGTCGCGCAGGAGCGCGAGGCCCGCTCGGTCGCCATCGCGCATCGTGGAGTAGTCGAGCTGGATGGTGGCGGTGGAGGTGGGCCCCTGGATCCGGTGGGTGAGGGTGTTGCGGGCCCAGTACAGGTCGCCGGTGACCGTCGCGGTCTGGAGGGTCAGTCCGTTGTTGACGGACCACTTGCTGTTGTCGGGGTTGTGGTTCCACTCCCACTTGGGCTTGAGGGTGGTGCCGTCGAAGGTGTCGACGCCGGTCATGGGGGTGGTCTGGCGGGGCGGGGCCGGGACGGCGGGGCTGGGGTAGGAGGTGCCCCAGGCGCCGTTCACGAGTTGGATGGTGGGCCAGCCGTCCGAGGTCCAGGTGATCGGGGCCAGGACGGGGATCCGGCCGCCGGGGTAGGCGTCGACGAAGGCCATGTAGTGCCAGGCGCCGCTGGCCGTCTGCACCAGTCCGCCCTGGTGCGGTACCCCGCCGCCGGAGACCGGTCCGCGCAGGTCGAGGAGGACCTGCCGCAGCGTATAGGGCCCGAAGGGGCCGCTGGTCGACTTCAGGATGTACTGGCCGTTGGCGGGGCGGGTGAGGAAGATGTAGTAGTTCCCGTTGATTTTGTAGAAGCGGGAGCCCTCCAGGGTGCCGATGCTGGAGGGCGTGGAGAACACCTGCTGTGTGCGCACCTGGGTGCGTCCGTCGGCGGAGAGCTGGGCCACGCTGATGGTGGTGTTCCCGTATGCCACGTACAGGGTGTCGTCGCTGTCGACGAGCAGACCCGCGTCGTAGTAGGCGTTGTTGATCGTGGTGAGTCTGGACCAGGGGCCTTCGACGGCGGTGGCGGTGTAGATGTAGGTCTTGGCGAAGTCGATCTGGCCGAGCCAGTAAAAGGTCCTGTTGCTCGGGCGGTAGGCCAGCGACGAGGCCCAGATGCCCCGGACATAGCCGCGTGCCCCGTTGAGGTCGTACTTGGCGCCGAAGTCCAGGACCGGCACCGAGTGTCCGGCGAACTCCCAGTTGACCAGGTCGTACGAGCGCAGGATGGGCGCCCCCGGCGAGTAGTGCATCGTGGAGGCCGAGTAGTAGTAGGTGTCACCGACGCGGATGATGTCGATATCGGCGAAGTCCTGCCAGATCACCGGGTTGGTGTACGACGCGGCAGCGGCGGACGGGCCCTGCGCCTCGGCCGCGCGGGCCGACGCCGTGGCGCGCGGGGCGGTGGTCATGGGGACCGCGGTCGCGGCGATCAGGCCGGTGGCCGTCGTCAGCGCTCTCCGGCGGCTGTGAGGGTGATGGGTCCATGACATATGACGTACTCCCTTGCGCTGTGGGACCGCTCCCACGGAGGGGGTGCGGGACGGCGGGAAGGCCTTGCCGGTTTGGGGGGTGCGGGTGCTGCCGTGCTCGGTTCGCGCTGTGTGCCCCGGTCTGGCGGCGCGTCGTTCGGCATGCCGAATGGCGGCCGGTTATCCGGACGTTGAGGATGATAGGTGACGTGCCGGAAGCGTCAATACCTCTCGCACCATCTGGCGCTGCGGCACCATGCCGCACCGACGAAACCAGCGGTGTTCCGAGGGAACACCGCTGGGGGAGAAGCCGACTGCGCGGGCGCGGTTAGACGTTGACGCCGTAGTCCTTGGCGATCCCGGCGAGTCCCGTCGCATAGCCCTGGCCGATGGCGCGGAACCTCCACTCGCCCTCGCGCCGGTAGAGCTGCCCGAACACCATCGCGGTCTGGTCGTATGCGTCCTCGGTCAGCTCGTAGCGGCACATCTCCACGCCCGTCGCCTGGTGGACCACGCGAATGTACGCGTCACGGATCCGGCCGAAGGTGATGGCCGCCCCGCCCTCGTTGTGGACCGACACCACGAACACCACGGACTCGGCATGCGCCGGAAGCAGGTTGAAGTCCACGGCGATCTGCTCGTCGTCACCCTCGCCCTCACCGGTCTTGTTGTCGCCGGTGTGGCGGACCGACCCCTCCGGTGTGGCCCGGTTGTTGAAGAAGACGAAGTGCTGATCCGACAGAACCCGGCCATCGCCGCCCAGGACCAGCGCGCTCGCGTGGCCATGTTGGGGCGCCCCGGCGCATGCTCATGTGGTCGCCCCGCGGGTGTGCAGGCTCAGCACGGCACCCGCCATCAGCAGCAGCGCCCCCGCGCCCTGCACCCCGTCGAACGACTCGCCCATGAAGAGGTTGGCGCACACGGTGTTGACGACCGGGACCAGGAACATCATGAGAGAAGCCGACGCGGGCCCCACGGCCGCGATGCCCCGGTAATACAGCAGGTTGGCGACGGCGGCGGCGCACACGGCGAGATACGCGGCGTTCAGCCACACCCCGGTCGGCAACTCGCCCCAGCGCACCTCCGGCAGATCGGGCACGGCGATCACCCCCAGGAGGACGGCGCCCGAACATGTGGCGTAGGTCGTGGCCCGCAGCGGCTCGATACCGGCCAGCACCCGCGGCCCGGTCAGGGTGTACGCGGCCCAGCACACCGCACTGAGGAGGAACAGCGCGTCCCCCGCGAGCCGTGTGGAGTCACCGCCCCCGGACGAGGTGCCGCCCGCCCCCAGAAAGAAGACCACGGCCCCGGCCAGCCCCGTGCCGAGCCCGGCGATACGCGCCGCCGAGGCCCGCTCACGCCGTACCGCCAGCAGAAAGGCGCTGGTGAGCACCGGGCTCATGACCGGGATGAGAATGCCGGCGTCCAAGGAGGGCGCCAGCGACAGCCCCCAGAAGAAGAACGCGTTGTACGCGAATACGCCCAGCACCCCCGCCAGCGCCGCGCGCCACCCGTGGCGCACCGCCACCTCCGTCCGCCGTCGGCCCCCGAACACCCGTCGGCCCCCGGACACCCGTAGGGCCAGCAGCAGCGCGAGGGCTCCACCGCCGAAACGCATCAGCGCGGCGACGGTGTGCGGCATATGGTCCACCACCGACTTGGAGCTGGAGAAAGCGCTGCCCCACAACACCATGGTGACGCCGAGGAGCGCATAAGGACCGCTCAGGGCCTGTTTCGATGCCATGCCCCCACCCTGGCCACCCGCCCCGCGTCTGTCTTGAACGCCTGTGCGCCCACCATGTGCAGCACAATGAGGCCATGGGAACGGAACAGAGCTGGGTGCGCTACTGGCGGGACGGCTCGTATCCGCTGGAGGCGATGCAGGCCCACTTCTTCGACCATGTGTACGCGCCGCACAGCCACGACACGTACTCCTTCGGCATCACTGACGTCGGCGCCCAGCGATTCCACTGCCGCGGTGCGGCTCACACCAGCGGCGCCGGGATGGTGATGGCCTTCAACCCGGACGATGTGCACGACGGCCGGGCCGCCGCGGAACTGGGCTACCAGTACCGCATCGTGCACATCGGCCCCGCGCTGGTGCGCGACGTGCTCACCGACGCGACCGGCAAAGGCGTCGCGGCCATGCCCTTGTTCGGGCAGCCCGTCCTTCACGACACCACGCTCACCCGCGCGCTCGGCCGCCTCTACGCCGTGCTCAGCGGACCCGCGGACCCCGGCGTACGGGACGAATGCCTGACCGCGGCCGTGCTCGCGGCGGCCCGCCGCGGCGCCACCCGCGCCCCCCGCCTCCGCGCGGAGTCGGCGAGCGCCCAGCGTCAGATCGCCCGCCGGGCCCTCGCCCTCCTCCGCGAGTCCTGCCTCGAACCATCCCTCACGCCGCTGCCCGCCGCCGCCCTGGCCGAGGCGATCGGCTGTAGCCGCTACACCCTCTACCGCTCCTTCCGCGCCGAATACGGCCTGGCCCCCAGCGCCTACCAGCGCCAGCTCCGGCTGCGCCGCGCCCGCGACCTGATGGCCACGGGGATCAGCCCCGCCGCCGCGGCGGCCGCCACCGGCTTCGCCGACCAGGCCCACTTCACCCGCTGGTTCCACCGCGCCTACGGCCTGACTCCAGGCACCTTCCACCGTGCGCTGGGAGTCGGCTAGCTTGGGCCGGCCGGGCCGTCAGGCGGGGGTGAGGCGGTATGTCACGCCGGGCTCGGTGTCGAACGAGGTGAGGTCCGGCTCGGGGTGGTCCGTCCGTACGGGCTTCCCTCGCGCGGTGACCTTCAGGCGGGTCGTCGCCCGGACCACGGCGCGGGCGCCGATACGGGAGTGCAGCCGGCAGTCGGCCAGGGTGGCGTCGCTCCAGGTGAGATCCACCTCGAAGCCACCGCGGGCCATAAGCCCATGGATTCGCCCGTCGGGGAGCGAGGGAGGCAGGGCGGGCAGGAGGTGGAGTTCACCGGCGTGGGACTGCAGCAGCCACTCCGTGATCCCCGACGTGGCGCCGAAGTTGCCGTCGATCTGGAACGGGGGGTGCAGATCGAAGAGGTTGGGTGCGGTGCGCTCGGGTGTGAGCAGGTCACCCAGCAGTTTGAAGGAGCGGTCGCCTTCGAGGAGGCGCGCCCAGAAGTTGATTTTCCAGGCCAGTGACCAGCCGGTTCCCGCGTCGCCGCGCAGCTCCATGGTCCTACGGGCCGCCGCGAACAGCTCGGGCGTCCCGCGCTTGGTGATCTGGTTGCTGGGATGCAGACCGTACAGATGCGAGATGTGGCGGTGATTCTGCTCCGGGGCGATGGCGTCCCAGTCCTCCTGCCACTCCTGCAACTGGCCCTGGGCACCGATCTTCATGGGCGGCAACTTCCCGCGCACGGTCGTCGCCTCGGCCCGCATGTCCGTGTCCTCGCCGAGCAGTTCGGAGGCGTTGACGAAGCCGTCGAACAGATCACGCAGAATCTGGTTGTCCATCGTCGGCCCCGCGCAGACGGACGCATCCGGGTGATGGGCGTGTTCGGGGGACATCGACGGGCAGGTGACGAGGTGGCCGCTGGAGGGATCGGTGACCAGGGTGTCCAGGAAGAACAACACCGCGCCCCTGAGCACCGGGTAGCGCTTGCGCAGCGCTTCCTTCTCGCCCGTGAACAGATAGTGGTCCCAGATTCCGGTGGCCAGCCAGGCCCCTCCGGTGGGCCAGGTGCCGTAGAAGGCCTGGTCGCAGGGGGCGGTTCCACGCCAGCCGTCGACGTTGTGGTGGGCGACCCAGCCGCGTGCCCCGTACTGCGTCCGGGCGGTCCTCGCGCCGGAGACCGACAGGTCGGCGAGCATGTCGAAAACCGGCTCCCAGCACTCCAGAAGGTTGGTGACGGGGGCCGGCCAGTAGTTCATCTCGGTGTTGATGTTGATGGTGTACCGGCATGACCAGGGCGGGCTGAGCAGATCGTTCCAGATGCCCTGAAGGGTGGCCGGCTGGGTGCCCGGCCGCGAGCAGGAGATCAGCAGATACCGTCCGAACTGGTAGTGCAGGGAGACCAGTTGTGGATCGAAGGTGGAGGAGAAGTTCTTCACCCGCTCATCGGTGGGCAGCTTCGCCGCATCGGTCGACCCCAGATCGAGTGTCACCCGGCGGAACAGCCGCCGGTAGTCGTCGATGTGGCGCTTGCGCAGCGTCGTGAACGGCACGTCGGAGGCGGCGTTGAGCGGGGCGGCGGCGCGGGCGGTGTGGTCGCCGGTCGGGTTGCCGAAGTCCGTATAGCTGGTCCCGATGGACATCAGCAGGGTGACGGCGTCGGCACCGGCCACCGTGAGCTTTCCGCCCTCGCTGCCGACCGTGCCCCCCTCCGCACAGGCGCGGGCCAGCGCCCGGAACCGCACCTGACCGGTGATACCGCTCCGGGTCTGCCCCGTGCCGTCGATCGCGACCGTGATCCGGTCCGGCGAGGAGCCGGTCACACTCTGAGGGCTGTCGAAGGCGGCGGTGAAGGAGATGGAGCCGGGAGTGTCCGCGGTCAGCCGTATGGCGATGACCTGGTCGGGATGGCTGGCGATGACCTCGCGACGGTAGGTGACGCCGCCCTGCGTGTAGCGGACCGAGGTGATGGCGGAGTCGATGTCGAGCTCACGGCGGTAGCCGCTGACCTCGCCCTGGGAGGAGAAGGTCAGCCGCAGATCGCCGACCGTCTGATAGGGCAGCTCGGAGAGGGGGTTGCCCATGAAAGTGCTGTCGATCAGGGCCTGGGCGTTGCCCCATTCACCGGCGAAGACCCTTCTGCGGATCTCGGGAAGGTTGCTCAGCCCCTGAGGATTGGCCGGGTCGTACGGGCCGCCGGCCCATACCGTGTCCTCGTTGAGCTGGAGCCTTTCGGTGTCGGTGCCGCCGAACACCATGGCGCCGAGCCGTCCGTTGCCGATGGGCAGCGCCTCCAGCCACTCGGAAGCGGGCCGTGGATACCAGAGGGTGAGCTCGCCGGGGAGAGTGGCGCCGCTGTCGGCCGCGTCGTCCGGCGCGGCGTCGGTCGGGGTGTCCGATGTGGCGCCGGTCTGCTCGGCGGCGTGGGCACCGCCGGACGGGAGGCCGGCCGCACCGGCTGCGGTCGCTGTGGACAGGGCGAAGAAATGTCTGCGGTCCATGGACACAAGACTCAATTCATCGGATGTCTACTGTCAACACACCCAAAGCGGGATGAGCGGCGAGCGACACGCGATAACGGCGGCGGGTCAGGACTTCGGCTGCTCGAGTCCGTCCGCGCCGGCCGTCGTGGTCGTCATTTCCTGCGTGCCGATGACGGAGAGCAGTTCCAGCTGGGCCGCGCCCTCGGTGCCGGGCTGGGCGCTGAACCACAGCAGGCGCTGCCGCCCGTCCTCGCTGAACAGGCTGTGGCAGTCCAGCTCGATGACGCCGAGCGCGGGGTGGACGATGCGCTTGTGGTCGGCCCGCCGCAGGGCGACGTCATGCGTGTCCCAGAGGGCGGCGAACTCCTCGCTGCGCCGGCGCAGCGAGGTCACCAGCTGGGCCACCTCGGTGTCGCTGCCGCGCCGGGCGGCGACCGCCTGGAGGTCGGCGACGAAGACCCGGGAGTGGTGGGGGTGGTCCTCGGGCGGGTGGAGCCTACGGGCCTCGGGGTCGGTGAACCAGCGGTAGACGAGGCTTGTCGCGGGGCCGCGTACCGCCGGGGGCCGGCCGATGAGCGCGGCGGCCAGGGGGTTCTGCACGAGGGTCTGGTGCAGATCGGTGATCACCTGGGCGGGGGTGGTGGCGAGCCGGTCCAGCAGACCGAGCAGACCGGGCTGGACATGCGCGTTCGGGCCGTGTGTCGCGGGCGGGACCGGCCGGTCGGCGAGGTGGAACAGATGGTCGCGCTCATCGCCGTCCAGCCGTAGCGCCCGGGCGAGCGCGGCCAGCACCTGCGCCGAGGGCTGCGCGCCGCGCCCGCGCTCCAGCTCGGTGTAGTAGTCCGCGGACAGCCCGGCCAGCTGGGCGACCTCCTCACGCCGCAGGCCCGGCACCCGGCGCCGGGGTCCGCCGGGCAGCCCGACGTCGGACGGGCGGATCCGGTCGCGCCTGGATTTGAGGAACGCGGCGAGTTCGGCATGCTTCACGCCCCCATCGTCGCGCGTACCGGCGGGCTGAGCCAGGGGTTGAGAACCCCAGGGTGGAGACAGCCCTGGCTGGCCCCGGAACGCCGGGCCACGCTGGAGCACAACGGCAGGGCGCCGCCGGCTCGTCGGCCCGCTGACACGGGACACCGGCATCGGCACCCCTGCGCCTTGCGCCACGAACCATCCGACGTTCCATCCCCCGTTCCATCCCCCGTCATCACGTTGCAGGAGTCTGCATGCCCACCCAAGAAACCCCGACGAACCGCGTCGCCATCGTCACGGGCGGTTCCCGTGGCATCGGCCGCGGGACGGTGACCCGGCTGGCCGCCGACGGATACGCCGTCGTGGTCGGCTATGCGGGCAACCGCGATCAGGCCGAGGCCGCCGTCAAGGAGGCCGGCGCCGCCGGAGGCAGGGCGGTCGCCGTCCAGGCCGACGTCGCCGACGAGCGGCAGGTGGCCGAGCTCTTCGACACCGCGGAGGCCGAGTACGGCGGCATCGACGTCGTCGTCCACTCGGCAGGCCGCACGTATCTGGCCCCGATCGCCGAGCTGGACCTGGCGGAACTGGACGCGCTGCACCGCACCAACATCCGCGGCACCTTCGTCGTCGCCCAGCAGTCCGCCCGGAGGATCCGCGGCGGCGGTGCGCTCATCACCTTCTCCACCTCCGTGGTGGGCCTGGCCTTCCCCCGCTACGGCGCCTACAGCGCCAGCAAGGGCGCGGTCGAGGCACTGACCATGGTCCTGGCGCGCGAGCTGCGCGGCCGGGACATCACGGTCAACACCGTCGCCCCCGGCCCCACCGCCACCGAGCTGTTCTTCGACGGCAAGGACGAGGAGACCGTCGCCCGGCTGGCCGCCCAGCCCCCGCTGGAACGCCTCGGCACCGCCACCGACATCGCCGAAGTCGTCGCCTTCCTCGCCTCACCGGCCGGCCACTGGGTCAACGGCCAGGTCGTCCGCGCCAACGGCGGCATCATCTGACGGCCACGTCGCCCCGTACGAACGTTTCACCCCCGTACGCCAGCTACGTCATCACAACCCGAACAACCCGAACAACCCGAACAACCCGAACAACCCGAAAGAGAGCCACCATGCCGTTCGCGAACTTCAAGGTCCCTGCCGGATCCCTCGACGAGAAGCAGAAGGCGACGATCGTCACCCGCACCACCGAGCTGTACGTCGAGATCTACGGGGAACGTGCCCGCGCCACCACCCTGGTCCTGGTCGAGGAGGTCACCGACGGCGGCTGGGGCATCGGCGGCAACGTCCTGACCCTCGCCATGCTCCAGCAGGACCCCGAGCAGCAGGACCCCGAGCAGCAGGACCCGGAACACTGAAGAGCCCTGCCGACCCCACCGTCACCGTCCGGGTACTCTGCCGAGGAAGGCCCGGACGTGGTCGGCGACCGTCTCGAGATGGCTTTCGAGCAGGAAGTGGCCGCCGTCCACGAGGTGGACCTCGGCGTCGGGCACATCGTCTCTGAAGGCCGTCGCTCCGGCCGGCCCGAAGATCTCGTCGTTGCGGCCCCAGACGGCGAGCAGCGGGACCCGGCCGGCCCTGAGGTAGGCGTGCAACCGCGGGTAGACGTCGAGGTTGGTGATGTAGTCGCGGAACAGCTTGAGCTGGACCAGGTCGTTCCCCGGGCGCTGGACGAGCGCGGCATCGTGGTGCCAGGCGTCGGGGCTGACCAGGCTGGGGTCCGGGACGCCGTGCAGATACTGCCACTTGATGGCATCGAGGCCGAGCGCTGGCCGGAGCGCGGCCTCGGTCTGCGGATTCGGATCCTTGGCGTAGGCCCAGACAGGGGTCCAGAATTCCTCGACGAAGCCGGCCTCGTAGCCGTTGCCGTTCTGGGTGACGATCGCGGTGACGGCGTCGGGGTTGTCGAGCGCGAGTCGCCAGCCGATGGGCGCGCCGTAGTCCTGGACGTAGAGCGCGTACCGGTCGACGCCGAGTTGGGCGAGCAGACCGGCGGTCAACTCCGTCAGCGCGTCGAAGGTGTAGTCGAAGGCGTCGACTCCAGGAGCGTCGGACAGGCCGAATCCGAGGTGGTCGGGGGCGATGACGCGGTAGCGGTCGGCGAGGGCCGGGATGAGATGGCGGAACATGAACGAGCTGGTCGGGTAGCCGTGCAGCAGCACCAGGCTCGGGGCGTCGGCCGGTCCGGCCTCCCGGTAGAACAGCCGCTGCCCCCGTACGGTGGCGTAGCGATGGTGAACGGCCATATTTCGCAGGTTAAGCGAATCTCTCACCGACGGCCATTTCAGCCGGGAGGGGGCCGGAGAGCGGGGGTGCGGCGTGCGTGGACACCAGGTGTCGATCGCGCACGCCGCACACGCGGCTCAGCAGCAGGGGCCGGGTGTGTGCTCCTCGCGGTGCCACCAGTACCGCTCGCGGGCCGGGCCCTGGGGCACGTCCTCGGCCCTCGGCGTGGCCTTGGCGGAGGCGTTACGAGCCGCGCCCGGCCTCTCGGCCACCAACTCGTCCACCGTGTGCACCACGCCACCGACCACCACCTGCCGCACCGCCGCGGCCGCTGTGATGTCCTTGAGCGGGTCGCCCTCCACCAGCACCAGGTCGGCCAGCTTCCCCGGCTCGACCGTGCCCAGGTGGGCGCTCATGCCCAGGGCCCGCGCGCCCGTCACGGTGGCCGAGCGCAGCGCCTGGTACGGGCTGGCGCCGTAGCGCACCATGGTCTGCACATTCAGGTGGTAGTAGATGGCCGGGGGCACGAGCGGGCTGTCGGTGCCGACGCCCACGCATGCCCCCCGCTCCAGCAGCCCGTGCAGTGTCGCCCCTTCCCGGGCGGTGAAGGCCAACTCGTCGGTCGGCTCGTTCTGCTGCGCGTCGGCCACGCCCTTGCGGAAGTCCTCGTACTCGGCCGCGCTCATCAGCGATGTCAGCCGCCGGTCGCCGACCGCCCACTGGGCGTACCGGAACAGCGCGGCGCGGGTGGCGGACAGGCCCGCGCCCGACAGCCCCAGCGTCGGGGTGAACACCATGCCGGAGGCGACGAGCGGTTCGGTCACGTCCTGGTAGGTGTGGCCGAGATGGGTCTCCTTCTGGCGGCGGCCGTAGCGGCTGGTGCCGCCGATGTGTTCGACGCCGTCGGCGCCGAAGCACAGCGGGCCGAACAGATAGTGGGAGGTCAGGGGCAGGCCGAGGCGGTGGCTTCCCTGTACGGTGACGCGCTGGAGCGCATACGGCAGCCGCACATAGGTCTTCATCAGGTCGTGGCCCAGCGCCTCCGCCTTGGCCACCTCCCGCGCCACCTCCTCCTGGCTGGTGGTGGGGCGGCCGACGCCGTAGTAGGTGCGGGTGCCTTCGAGGGCGTCACCGGCCGCGAAGAGGCGTGGCCCGATCCGGCGTCCGGAGTCGATGGCCTCCTTGGCCTCGACCGATGCGTAGTGCGCGCCGCCGGGCGAGCGCAGTGTGGTGACCCCGAACGACAGCCACAGCCGGACGGTTTCGGCCCGCTGCCAGGGCCCGTGTTCGTGGAGGGCGATCATGCCGGGCATCGCGGTCAGCTCGCGGGCGTCGACGGTGCGGTTTCCGGTCACGGCGCCGCGCGCCACGACCTGCTCGATGCGGTTGTCCTTGATGACGATGTCCACGTCGTGCCGCAGCGTCTCGGCCGTGCCGTCCCAGAGCGCCCCCACCTGCACCACCGTGCGGCCGGACTGTTTGGCCTGGCGCCAGGTCAGCTTGGTGGGGACGGCGGTGGCGCGGCCGGTGCGCACATCGGCGAGGCGCAGCCGGCCGTTGGAGAGATAGAGCAGCGACTGCCCGTCGGCGCTCCAGCTGGGGCAGTCGGCGGTCTCGTCGTTGAGCCGGCGGGCGGTGCCGGTCGGCCGCCCGGCGGAGTCGAGGGTGCTGAGGTGCACCGTACCGCCGAGCACATACGCGGTGTACGTACCGTCGGGCGAGTGGACGGGCCCGGCGTCGATGCGGTTCGCGAGGGACTTTCCCGGCACCGGTTCGTCGTAGTGGGTCTCGCCGCCGGCCAGGTCGATGGTCAGAATGCGGTTGGAGCCCTCGCGGTAGCGGGGCGTGGCGGGCACCAGCGCGGCGCATGACAGCTTGGTGCCGTCTGCGGAGAAGGTGGGCCTGTTGGCCCCGACGGGGGTGACCGTGCGTACGGCGCCGGAGGCGACGTCCACGGTCTGCACGACGCTGGACCAGAAGGAGAACGCGACCGTCTTGCCGTCGGGCGCGAAGACGGGCCCGGACAGCATCCCCTGAAGGTCCGTCAGCCTTCGGTTCTCGCCGCTGTCGAGGTCGTGGAGCCACAGATCGGCCGCATGGCCGCCCCGGTCGCTGACATACACCAGGGTGGAACCGTCGGGGTGCCAGGCGGGGTCGCTGTTGATGTTTCCGTCGGACACCACGGCCTTGGGCGTGGAACCGATGCGGCCGACCCAGATGTCGCCGAGCGCGGCGAAGGCGACCTGTTTGCCGTCGGGCGACAGACTCGGGCCGACGATGCCCTTGACCTCGCGCGGCGCGGTGGAGTCGAAGTCCCGGGGGGCGGGCCGCTCGGGGACGCGCGGCACGGTGAGACGGACGGTGAAGGGGATGTCCTTGACCGGGCCACCGGTGACCGGCCTCCGTCGGATCTTTCCGTCGGCCGTGTAGAACACCTCGCCGTCGGAGGGCCAGCGCGCGGCGAACGGGAAGACCTCCTCACCGTCGCCGGAGACGACCTTCCCGTCGACGACGAGGCCGGCGGACGAGGAGGTGAGGTGGACGTACGCCAGCTTGGTGCCGTCGGGGGACAGGGACGGCCCCGCCACCCGCCCCTCGGTGACGGTGACGAGCGTGGTGCGCTTGCCGTCGGCGTCGACCTGGACCACGGACTGCGGGGCGTCACCCTTGCCGCTGGTGAAGACGATCGCCTTGCCGTCGGGACGCCAGAAGGGCTGCGCCTCCTGGACGGTGGCGTCCGTACCGGATGTCCAGCGTTTGCTCTCGCCGGTGTCGAGGTCGAGGACGTAGATGGCGTAGTGCCCGTCCGTCTCGGCCGCGTACGCGATCCGTTTGCCGTCCGGCGAGAAGCGGGGCTCGTGGTGGTCGATGTCGCCCTCGGTGAGCCGCCGGGCCTCGGAGCCGTCCGCCTGGGCGAGCCAGAGGTGGAAGTTGCCGTCGGCGTAGGACTGGTAGACCAGGTGGCGGCCGTCGGGCGAGAAGTCGGGTTCGGTCGCCTCCTGGTCGATATCGGTCAGCCGGGTGGCCTCGCCGCCTTGCGCCGGGAGGGTCCACAGCAGGTTGAGCAGGTCCATGACGATGGTGCGGCCGTCGGGGGAGAGGGCGGCGGACGCGTTGGTGGCCTGGCCGACGGTGATCTGCCGGGTGTCGCCCTCAGCCGCCTTATCCTGGGCCGCGGCCGTCTCGGTGGCGAGGCCGGCCAAGGGGCCGCCCAGCCACAGGGCACCGGCCCCGACCGCCGCTTTGCCGCTCTGCTGGATGAGTGATCTGCGTGATAATTCCAACGCCCTGTCCCCTTGCTCGAATTTCGGCTCGGCAGGCCCAAAGCGCGGCGTAGCACGCGAAAAGGACCTGCGGCAGCAGGGTGACACGGGAGTCTAAAACTGGTCTAAATTCACTGCCCTTCCGGCGCGCCCTTGCGCCGCCGGCCGGCCAGGCGCCGACCGATCCGGCCGAACGCGCCGGGACGGCTCCACGCCCGGAACTCATCGGCCCAGCGGACGCTCGTACGCTCCAGACAGCGCTCGACGGAGGCGATGTCCGCGGCGGGCAGCGTCCGCACCACCGGACGGAGCACCGAGTCCAGCAGCGCCGTCCGCGTCTCCTGCCAGGCGCCACCCGCCTGGGGATGGGAGCTCCAGGCGGTGAAGCACTCGGCCACATACGAGGGCTCGGCGCGGAGCCGGTCCTGTACCCGCTCGGACCCCGCGGCCCGGCCGTAGGCGGCGACGAGGGCCGGGTCCTCGCTGTGGATCAGCGCGTACAGCTCTCCGTCCGGGGCGTCCTCGGACAGCACACGGTCCGCGAGCGCGCCGAAGGCATGCTCCAGGACCGTCGGCTCCACCGGCTCCGCCGTGGCCCGAAGCGACAGCGCCCGCTCGGCCCAGCCGGGCTCGGCGTGACGGCTCCGCAGATCGCGGGCGAACTCCAGGAGCAGTAGCGACGCGCGGTCGCGCGGCGTCAGCACCTCGGCGAAACAGCGCAGCAGGTCATGGGCGAGATCGGGTACGTCGGTATCGTCCGCGGGCCCTTCGAGCGCGGCCTTGAGCAGCGTGGCCGAGGTGCCGGCCGCGCGGTGGGCGTCGGATCCGATCTCGCCGAGCATCAGCCGGGCCTCGTGGGCGGTCGGTGTGCCGCCCTCCCACACCAGCCCGACCGCGGTGCGCAGCACGAGCGGATCGGCGAACACCGAGACTCCGCCGGAGCGCAACACGGCGTTCAGCACCGTGGCGCGGTCGCCTCCGCCCGCCGTCAGCCGCGGCGCCTCGGCGCACATCCGCAGATGGGGGAGGGCCTTGCTCTCCGCGAACCGCAGCGGCACCAGGGCCAGCAGCCGGGCCGCGGCGAGCGGATCGCCCGCGGCCAGGGTGTCGAGCTCGCCGAGCAGCGCGGTGCGCAACGCGAAGTGCTCGTCCAGCGCCAGGCGCACCGCGGGGGTGTGTGTCGCCTCCGGATCGGCCAGCAGCGCATGGGCGAGCCCATGTGCCACCTTGGGCAGCAGATCCGAGCAGTCCACGCCCAGCAGATCGGCGATACGCAGCAGCTCCAAGGGCCGGGCGATGCCCGGTTCGGTGTCGGATACGCCGACGCGCAGATCGGCAGCGAGCTCGCCCGCGAGGCGCAGCCGGACCTCCTCGGTGAGCGCGTCGGGCCGCAGGGCTTCGAGGCCCGGGCCGGCCACGGGCGCGCGGACGGCCTCGGCCAGCACCAGCGCGGCGAGCGGTGTGCTGACAGTGGTCGGCACCCTGCCGTCCAGACAGGTGAACAGCCCTGTCAGGGCCGCCTTTTCGGCATCGGACCGGCCCCCGTCCGGCACGCACAGCGCCGCCAGCAGCCGGTGCAGCCGCTCGTCGCCCAAAGCTTCCGGGTGGTGGCGCGCCCAGTCCGCCGCCTCGGTGCGGCCGGTGGTGCCGAGGTCGAGCCCCGCGCACAGCGCGGCGACGGCGAGCGCACCAGGGGCGAAGGGGCCACCCGGCAGCGCGTCGGCCTCCTTGAACAACTCGGGCCGCCCGCCCAGCCAGATGCCCGCGGCCACCTCCGCCCAGGCGTCGGACACCGGCTCCCCGGTCCTCCGGCCGGCCACGTCGTATACGCGGTAGCGGTGGCCGTGGTCGGCCGGTTCCCGGCCGTCTTCCGGCCGTACGCCGATGATCTGCTGCCGGGAGAGCTCCGGCCGCGGCGCATAGGTGGTGAACGTCAGCCGGTGGCCGAAGTCGCGCGGCAACGCGGCGCAGGCCAGGGCGATCCACCGGGCCACATCGGCGCTGTCCCGCTCCACCAGGATGATCCGCGGCGCGGACTCGTCCTCGCTCAGCCCGCGCAGATCCGAGAAGAAGCGCGCGAGCCACGGAGCCCGGGAGCCCGCGAAGGCGACCAGGCCGTCCCGGTTCAGGCGCCCCGAGGCGGTCAGCGCCTCCAGGGGCTCCGGGACCCCGCCCTCCGGCGCGCGAGCGGCCCACTGCGGGGAGTCCCAGGCGGTGATGGGCAGCGCGCCGCCCGGCAGCGACGCACCCGTGGGCAGATACACGGCATGGCCATGGAAGGTGCCCCGGCGCGCGCTGTGGTCGGCCCCCGTATGGACCGTACGGGCCAGAAGCCCGCTGCCGTCGGAGAGTCGGCTGTAGCTGAACGTCTCCGGAGACGAGGCACGTTCGGAACCGGAGGGACGCGGGGGCGCGTCAGCTGGCGGCTCGTATCCGATCAGCTGCTCGACCTCCCCGAGCAGCGACGCCGGCACCGCGGCGCTGACCGCGGTGAACCGGACTCCGGATCCATCGTGCCCCAGCGGTGCCGAGGTGTAATGCAGCTGCGCCAGGTTCATCTTCCGGGCCTCCACGGCTCCAGCACCACCGCCCGCTCCCCTGCTCCCCGTTGACTGTGAGAAGGATTATCACAGCAGATCCACCTCTGCGGTGGCGGAGTCCCCAGGTTCGCCCGGGGTGGTGGTGGCGTACCGCTGGGACCGGCGCGCGGCCGGTCCCAGCGGGCCTTCTGGCCAGCGGGTCTTCTAGCCGGCCTGGATATCGGCGAGAAGTTTCCTCGCCTCCGCCAGCTTCGGCCCATAGGTCGCGGGATCGGTGGCATTGAGCGCGGTGAAGATGTCCACGGCCTCCTGCGCCCGCGTAAGCGCCTGGTCCCGCTGGCCCGACTGGCGCAGATACGGAATCGTCGGCCACATCAGCCAGTCGCCGAGACCGGGACGGTACTTGGGGTCCTCGGCGGCGAGCTTGCGGAGCAGATCGGTCGCCTGGACGGCGCACTGGGCGCCCTGGATGTGGTCGGGCTTGCCCCACAGGGCCTGCGCCAGATTGACCAGCGTCCAGGCTTTTTTGTACGTGAGCTCATCGGAGCCGGGCTGCTCCTGGAGCAGTGTGTCGTACAGCCCCAGCGCCTCCTGCTCACGGGCGATCGCCTCGTCGTAGCGGCGCGTGCCCAGCAGATAGGTGCCCGCGGGGAACACCAGCCACGACGCGAGCCCGGCCCGGTAGCCGGGCTTCTTGGCGGTGAGCCTGCGGAGCAGATCGGTCGCCTCGACGGCACGCCGGGCACCCTGTTCATGGTCGGGCTTCGCCCACAGGGCCTGTGCCAGATTGACGAGCGTCACGGCCTTCTTGTACGCGAGGTCGTCGGAGTCGGGCTGCTCCTGGAGCAACGCGTCGTACAGGCCCAGCGCCTCCTGCATACGGGCGACGGCCTCGTCATAGTGACCGGCGGCCAGCAGATAGGTGCCCACGGGGAACACCAGCCATGACGCGAGCGTCGCACGGTAGTCGGGGTCCTGCGCCACGACCTCACGGGCGATGGCGAGTCCGTCGGCCGCCCGGGCGATGGCCTCCTCGCGCAGCGGGCCGGGGAGGTTCCACAGCGTCTGCGCCCTCGTCATCAGGGCCCGCGCATCCGCGATACGGGCCGATGCGCTCGGTGTGGCCGTGTCGTAGAAGGAGGTCAGCAGTTTGGGCACGTCACCGATCTCGCTGCCGAAGTCGACCCGGTAGAGCGATACGCTCCCCGCCGCCATCGGCACCGCGGTGAACTCGGCGTATGACCACCAGGGCTGTCCGAGCCGCAGCGGAGCCGACCAGTTGGGCTGCTGAGGATCCCGGTAGATGGTCTGAACGCGGTTGTCCCGGCCCTCCCAGAAGACGTTGAGCCGCCGGTCCCCGGTCACCGCCGGGACGATTGTCCAGGGGTAGCCATGCTTGGTGAGGCGCTGTGGGGTGATCTCGGCCGGTGCGCTCCAGCCTCCGTCGTAGTGGATGTTCCACACGGCCCCGAACTTGCCCAGCCAGACCACGTCGGCCTTTCCGTCGCCGATGCCCGCGGCGTGAATGGTCGACGGAAGGTCGGATCCGGGGAACTCGGCGATCTGCGCGGGTGCGCTCCAGGCGGGGGTGGTCGCATGGGAGTCGTAGGTGACGCTGTGGACCGTCCGGTCGTCTCTGGCCCAGATCGCCATCACCACTCCGGGCGACGGACAGGCCACCGTGAGGTCCGAGACCAGTGACATGGCGCCTGCCGGGGTGGCCGGCTGTGGTGCGCCCCACGCTCCCGTGGCGTCCTGGAACGCGGCCATCAGCGTGAGGGTCCCATGGTCGAGCCACACCACGACAACCGAGCCCGGTGTGGCGACGGCCTCGACGAACGAGATAGTGGTGGAGTCGCCACTCACCTTGACCGGAGCGGCCGGCCATCCGGTCGGCTGCCGGGGGTCGGTGCGCGTGGCGTAGATGCTGTTGTCCTCGCCCTGCATGAGGACCGTGACCAGGCCCGGCCCCGAGGACAGGGCGCGGGGCCTGGACTCCTCCGGCACCGTGTTCTCCGCGCTGATGGCCACCGACGGCTTCCAGGCCGGTGCGGTCGCGGTGGAGTCGTAGGACGTCGTGCGCAGCTGTGCCTTGTCCGGATCCCGCCACACCAGCACGGTGCGTCCCGGCCGGTCCGACGCGCCAGTCAGAGATTTCATGGCGTCCGGCACCTCCACCGGGATCCAGGGGGACCATGCGGGTGTGCGCGGGTCCTTGGCCCAGTAGGCCACGGTGTCGTGGAAGGCCATGAGTTTGGCCAGACCGACCTTGACCCGCATATCGGCGCGGAGCTGGTCGGTGTAGTAGGCCCTGGCGTCGTCGAACTCGGCCTGCCCTCCCGGACGCCACCCGGTGTCGTCGTGCCCCGTGTCGAAGCCGGTGATGCGGTCCACGCACTGGTAGCCGATGAAGTAGCTTCCGGCGGGGTCCAGAGTGCCGGCGGTATACGGTTCGATGGCCTGGTCCGCGTGGAGGAACACCCAGTCGAGCCGCGCCGCGTGCCGGGCCAGCTCCTCGCGGGCCAGCCGGTCCTCGCGGTACTGCGGATTGAGCCCGGCGATCACACCGAACCGGACGGTCAGCGCATAGACATACGCGATGTACGCCAGCCGGTGGTCGAAGACGCTTTCGGTGGAGTTGGGATCCGGCCGGTAGAAGAAGGAGTCGCCTTCCAGCAGCGTATTCGCGGCGATCCGTGAGTTGTCGTCGGCGGCGGCCCGCAGCAGCGGGTCCTTGCGCCCGTCGGCGACCCAGCTGCTGAGCTCGTCCGTGGCCGTGCGGGCCCGTCCGCGCAGGCCGTCCAAGTCGCGCTGCAGGCCCAGGACATACGCCTGCTGCTCGACCCTGACCGCCTGCTTGACGGCTTCGAGTACTTCGTCGAACCGCCCCTGGAGGGCGACGAAATCCTGGTGCAGCACGTCCAGTTTGGCCAGGATCTCCTCTTCGGGAGTGGGGTCCTCCCTGCCGAGGCTGACGAACGCGACGATGCCCTGGTAAGCCTCGTACGCCTTCTTGCCGGCTTCGTAGATCGCGAGCGCCGTGAGGACGGGTGTGGGTGTGGTCATATCCGGTTGCTCCCCCCGTTGGCCTGTGCCCGTAGCGGGCACGCCTGCGACTGGTCATCCGCGCGCTGGTCAATGCGGCGTAGAACCAGTCCTTCTCGCTAAGTAAACACCAAAGCGGTGTCGTATATGGCGATTAAAAGCGAACAATCCCTCGCGTCCTCAAGGGAGTTCAATGTCCTGTTGTGGTGTGGCGGATGGTCCGCTCCGACGGCCCGGCTCCCGTCGGAGACCTTGACGCGTCTCGGGCGCGATGCATTGATGGGAGCGCTCCCAGTTCCTCGCCCGCGTCAACCGTCATGTGCTCACTCCTTGGAGTCGCGATGAGACGAACGAGACCGCCGGCCGTCCTGCTGGCCGTACTCCTCGGGATCCTGGGCCTCGGCCCGACCGCCCAGGCCGCCGCCCCCGCCGAGTCGAGCGCCGCGGCGGCCACCGGTCTCCACATCAGCGGCGGGCGCCTGTTGGAGGGCAACGGCAACGATTTCATCATGCGCGGCGTCAACCACGCCCACACCTGGTACCCGGGCGAGACCCAGTCGCTGGCCGACATCAAGGCGCTCGGCGCCAACACCGTCCGCGTCGTGCTCTCCAACGGCCACCGCTGGACCAAGAACAGCCCCGAAGACGTTGCCGCCGTCGTCGCCCAGTGCAAGGCCAACCGGCTGATCTGCGTACTGGAGGTGCATGACACCACCGGCTACGGCGAGGAATCCGCGGCCGCCTCGCTCGATCAGGCGGCCGACTACTGGATCGGCCTCAAGAGCGTGCTCACCGGCGAAGAGAACTACATCGTCATCAACATCGGCAATGAGCCCTGGGGCAACACCAACCCCGCCGGCTGGACCGCACCCACCACCGCCGCCATCCAGAAGCTGCGCGGCGCCGGATTCCAGCACACGATCATGGTCGACGCCCCCAACTGGGGCCAGGACTGGCAGAACGTCATGCGCGACAACGCGCAGAGCGTCTACAAGGCCGACACCACCGGCAACCTGATCTTCTCGATCCACATGTACAGCGTCTACGACACGGCGCAGGAGATCACCGACTATCTCAACACCTTCGTCAGCGCCCGCCTGCCCATCCTCATCGGCGAGTTCGGCGGACCCCCCGACCAGTACGGCGACCCTGACGAGAACACCATGATGGCCGCCGCGCAGCAGCTGAAGCTCGGTTATCTGGCCTGGTCCTGGAGCGGAAACACCGATCCGATCCTGGACATGACCACCAACTTCGACCCCAACAAGCTCACCGACTGGGGCAAGCGCGTCTTCAACGGCCCCAACGGCATCGCCGAGACCTCCCGCGAGGCCACCGTCTACAGCGGTGGCTCCGGCGGCGACACCCAGGCCCCGACCGCCCCCGGCACCCCCATCGCCTCGGCCGTGACGGCCACCTCCGCCACGCTCACCTGGCCCGCCGCCACCGACAACGTCGGCGTCGCCGGCTATGACATCGTCCGCGTCAGCGGCGGCACCGAGACGAGGGTCGCCACCTCGACCGGCGCCAGCGCGAGCATCACCGGCCTGACCGCCGCCACCTCCTACACCTTCGCTGTCTACGCCCGGGACGCGGCCGGCAACCGCTCGGCCCGCTCGGCCACGGTCGGCGTCACCACCGAGGCGGGCGGCGGCTCCGGGGCGGGCTGCTCGGTCGGCTACCGCGTCGTGGGCGACTGGGGCAGCGGCTTCCAGGGCGAGATCTCCATCCGTAACACCGGATCCGCCGCCATCAGCGGCTGGACTCTTGGGTTCTCCTTCGCCGACGGCCAGACCATCAGCAACATGTGGGGCGGCACGCCGCAGCAGTCCGGTGCCGCGGTGACCGTCACGCCCGCCGCCTACACCTCCACCATCCCCGTCGGCGGCTCGGTCACCGTCGGCTTCACCGCCAACAGGGGCAGCACCAACTCCGCGCCGACCGCCTTCACGCTGAGCGGCAGTTCCTGCGCGACCGGCTAACGACCCTCGGATGTCGCGAGGGCGTCCGCTCGTACGTGTTCGACCACCCCGTCCGGGAAGCGGATCTCCACGGAGCCGTCCGGTGTCACACCGGCGCGGGCGCCCGAACGCACGGCATCGATGTCACGGCACACGCCGGGGTCGGCCGTGAGCAGGACCAGCGTCACCAGCAACCGGGTGCCGCCGGGGTGCCGGTCCAGGGTGAGCAGGGGGGTCGCCGAGTGGCGGCCGTAGGCGTTGTGGTCCCGCGCCTGCGCCACCGTTCCGCGCGGCGGCCCGTCCTCGCCGTCCCAGCCGAGCAGGCCCACGAGCGCGCTGGTCAGGCCGTCGTGGCGGCGGGCCAGTGCCCAGCCGGGGCCGGCGTCCGCGGTGGGCGGGCCGGTGTCGCAGGCCACCGCCCAGCCGCCTTCGCGTACGGAGGCACCGGGCGGGGCCTGGACATGGTGCACCCGCACCTCCCACGGGCCGTGCACGAGGCCGGCCGTGGCGATACGCGAGGCGGAGCCCGTGTGTTCCTCGGCCTCCGGGACGAGCGGGGTGTGCCATGAGGCGGCGCGACGGCCTTCGGCGTACAGCGGGTGGATACGGCCCCGGCGGGACGGGCCCGAGGGGGTCAGCAGCGCGATGTGGTTGTCCGGGCCGGGCGGTTCGTCGCCGGGCGGGGTCTCCGGCGCGGTGGCGGTGGAGTAGGCGAGCCGGGTGTAGTGCGGGCTGTCCTGCGGGGTGGCGGGCGGGGGTGGCAGCCGGTCGCTGCCGTGGTTGACCAGGCGTACGATCCCGTCGGCCGCGGTGGAGTGCAGCAGCCAGCCCGGGGCGGGCAGGGCCAGGTGGTGGTCGGCGGTCTCCACGGGGCCGGGTTCCTCGGCCGCCGTCCACACCGGGTGGTCGGCGGGGAGCAGCAGACCGAGGAATGCCTTGCTCGCCCAATAAGGGGAGGCGGGGCCCGAGTAGGGCTGGGTGACCGGGCGGAAGGGGCGGTACCAGCCCAGGCTCAGCAGGCCGTTGGCATCGGGTGCGCCGTGGTCGGCGAAGTGTTTCAGGGCGCCGGAGGCAAGTCGGCGGGTGCGGCCGGGTGGCAGCGGGGTGGCGTCGGTGAGGGCGCCCGCCCACAGGGGCGCGGTGGCGGCATAGCGGTAGGTGAGGGAGCGGCCCTGGTGCACGGGTGCGCCGTCGGAGCCGAAGAAGTACTGGTGGGTGTCCAGGAAGGTGTGCAGTCGGGCCCGGTGTTCGGTGACCAGGGCGGCGTCGGCGCGGCGCCCGGCGATGCGCGCCCACAGAACGGGGTACAGATGCAGCGCCCAGGCGTTGTAGTAGTCGAATTTCCGCCCGTCGCCGTCCGTGTACCAGCCGCCGCCCCGGTACCAGTCGTCCAGGCGCGCCAGGCCCGCGTCGATCTCCGCGCGGCTGTGGGGCGCGTCGATGGAGGCGAGGAACTCTTCGGTGATGACCTGGAAGAGACGCCAGTTGGAGTCGTTGGCGGTGGCCCCCACGAAACCGCCGAGCCATGCGGCGGTCCGCCGGCGTACGGGGTCGGGCAGTCGGTCCCACAGCCACGGGCGCGTCTCGTGCAGGGCGATCGCGATGGACGCGGCCTCCACCATGGGCTGGCCGCGGTCGGTGATGGGCGGCCACCGCTCGGGGTGGCGGGGGTCGGTGCCGGTGGCGAGGCCGGTGGCGTAGCGCTCGATGAGCGCCTGGACCACGGTGCTCCCGGGGGTGTCGGCTCCACCGGCCCCGGCGATACGGAAGGCGGCGAGCAGGAAGGAGCGGGCGTAACCCTCGAGCCCGTCCGACCAGGCGCCGGCGTAGCTCGCCGGGCCGGGGAGCCGGTACTGGGCCAGGCCGGGTGAGGCGTACGGGACGAGCGCGGTCAGCAGGTGGTCGGCGGTGGCCTCCCAGTGGGCCCGGGTATAGCCCGTATACGGCGACCGTCGGGGGTCGGGGGGCGGCAGGTGGTCGGTGTCGACGATGCGATGCGGCGCGGTCATGCCGGGTCGGGTCCTCCGTATGTCACTGTGCGCGTGCGGACGGGGGCGGGCTCACGCTGTCGCGTACGACGATGTGGGTGCCGAGCACATGCCGGGTCTCCGCGGTCTCCTCGGGATCGCGCAGGGCCAGGCGTACGGCGGCCCGCCCCAGTTCCTCGGCGGGGGTGTGGACGGTGGTGAGCGGGGGGCTGAAATCCTGGGCGAGAGGGATGTCGTTGTAGCCGACGAGGGAGATGTCGTCGGGGACGCGCAGGCCCGCGTCGGAGATGGCGCGCAGGGCGCCCGCGGCGACCATGTCGTCCCCGGCGAAGACCGCGGTGAACTCGCGTGTCTTCTTGAGGAGTTCGGCCATGGCGCGGTGTCCGGCGGCGCGGCCCAGGCCGCAGTCGACGATATGCGCGGACTCGGCCGGCAGGCCGTGTGCGGCGAGCGCGGCCCGGTAGCCCAGGACGCGGGCGTCCAGGGCCGTGTTGCCGGGCAGTCCGCCCAGGAACACGATCCGCCGGTGTCCCGTCGAGATCAGATAGCTGGTGATGGCTCTGGCGCCGGCCTCGTTGTCGAAGACGATGACGAGCGCCGGCAGGCCGGGGTCGGGCGAGGGACGGCCGCACAGCACCAGCCGGGAGCCGGCGGCGTCCAGGGCGTGGGCGTAGTGGGCCACCCGTTCCCGGTAGGCGTCGTCCTCGACGACACCGCCCGCCAGGATGACCACGCCGGCACCCTCCTCCCGCATCAGCTGGACGAACTCCATCTCCCGCTGCGGATCGCCGCCGGTGCTGCCGACCAGGCACAGCAGGCCGTGGGCCGTCGCCTCCGCCTCGACGCCCTCGGCGACCTGCGCGTAGAACGGATTGGTGACCTGGCGCACGACGACGGCGACCATCTTGCGGCCGCCGCCGACCAGGGCGCGGGCATGGGGGTTGGCGACGTAGTCCAGGGCGCGCGCGGCACGGAGCACTCGGGTACGGGTGGCCGGCGGCACCGGATACTTTCCGCTGAGCACACGGGAGACGGTGGCCGCGGACACGCCCGCCCGCCCCGCCACATCGCGGATCGTGATCCGCCCCCGCCCCGTCGCCGCCATGCCGTCTCCCATCTCCTCGTGCCCCCCGTGCCTCTCGTGCCTTTCGTGGCCACCTGGTCGTCGGTGCCCGCTCAGCTGTTGGCGGCGTGCTCCTTGGCGTACTCCTCGGCGAGCCTGTCGCCACCGCGGGAGCGCCACCGCTTGACGGCGTCGTCGTATTCGGACATCGGGACCCGGCCGGCGATGACCCCCGTGATGGTGTCGTCCATCAGCGCCCTGAGCGTGGCGCCCTGGGCGGTTTCGGTGCGGGACTGGAGCCCGTACGACGCGTTGCGGATGGCGACCGGGACCACCTTCTGCTGCCAGGCGTGCAGGGCGCGTACGGCCTCCGGCCTGCCCGGCACGAAGAGCACCTGGGGTCCTTCGGCCAGATACCTGAAGGGGAGGTTGCTGACGTTCTCCACCTGACCGAGCTTGGTGGTCTTGGGCGCGCCGTCCTTGTCGCGGGTGAAGTGCACGCCCTCCACGCCGTAGTGGATCAGTTCCCACTCCTTGGTGCCGAAGGGGGCGGCCAGATAGTCGAGCAGGCGCAGCAGCAGTTCGACGCGTTCCTTCTTGGCCTTCTTCACGATGGTGTAGCCGAAGGAGCGGCGGGCGGCGACGATCCCGCCGGGGGTGCCGTCCACGCTGTAGGGGGTGGCGGGGGCGGGGGTGAGCAGGCCCTCGGAGTCGGGGTAGAGGGTCTGGTAGGCGCCGAAGCCGTTCTGCTGGGAGCCCACCGTGCCGTTGAGGAACAGCGTGGACAGGTCCACCTGCGACAGCGAGGTGGCGTCGGGGTGGTAGGAGCCGTTCTTGCGCAGCCGCGCCTGGAAGGCGATCGCCGCCTTGTAGCGTTCGTCGGTGTAGTTCGGGTGGAAGGTGCCCTTCTTGTCCACGGCCCAGCCCTGCGGGGCGTTGTGGGCGGCGGAGTGCACCCCGTTGCCGAACAGCGAGCCGGTGGCGGCGCCCAGCGCGTACGTTTTGCCGTGGGTGGCCTTCTTGGCGACGTCGGCGAAGTCCTGGGCGGTCCAGCCCTGTTTCATACCGGCGTCGGTGAACATGCCCTGGTTGAGCCACAGCGTGGAGCCGGGAAGCGGACGTTCGAGGGGGATGCCGTAGAGACGGCCCCCGATGCGGCCCATGTCACGCCAGGCGTGGGTGGGGATACCCGCCAGGTTGGGGTATTTCTTGATGGCCTCGCCCGACAGGAAGGGCGTCAGGTCCTCGGCCCTGCGCTGCACGAACTGCGCCTCGCGGGGCAGGACGAACCCGGAGAAGACGTTGATGATGTCCGGCAGCGAATCGGGGTCGCCGGCCATCACCGTGGCCATCTTCTTCTGGTAGTCGGCCTGCGAGATGATGGTGTACTCGATCTCGACACCGAGGGCCTTCTCGATGGCCCGCCAGTACTGGTTCTGCCCGCGCCCCTTGGGCGGTGTGCCGAAGGTGATGGACATGACCTTGACCGTAGAGCCGTCGCCCGGGGTGCGCGCGACCGAGGTGGCCAGGTCGGAGGGGTAGGCGGTGTAGCCGGCCTGGACCCCCGCCTCGGTGGCGGCGAGGTCCGGCTTGGCGCCCGGGGCCGGCTGGTAGGCGGGCCACGCGGCGAGCTTCTTGCCCGCGTTGCTGACGTCGCCGTCGTCCGAACCGGTGGAGCAGGCGGTCAGCAGACCGGGGACGCAGACCGCGGCGCCACCGGTGGCCATGGAACGCAGCAGAGTGCGTCGGGACATGCTGGGCATGGGCGAATGACCTTTCTGGATGCGGCTCTTGCTGGTGGTTCTCGGCTCTGGCCGGCTCTCAGCGCTTGCCGGCTCTCAGCTCTCGCCGGCTCTCAGCTCTTGATGGCGCCGGTGAGTACGCCCTTGGTGAAGTACTTCTGGAGGAAGGGGTAGACGACCAGGATCGGCACGGTGGCGATGACCAGGATTGCCATCTGGATCGTCTGCGGCGCGTTCACCGTGGCCTCACCGGTGGTGGTGTCCGTGAGCCCCGACCCGGTCACGACGTAGGTCCGCAGCACCTGTTGGAGTGGCCAGTGGTCGCTCTCGAGGTAGAGCGAGGCGTAGAACCAGGAGTTCCAGTAGGCCACGGCGTAGAACAGCCCGACGACGGCCAGCGCGGCCTTCGACAGGGGCAGCACGACCGACCACAGGACCCGCAGGTCTCCGGCGCCGTCCAGGCGGGCCGCCTCGTACAGTTCCCCGGGGATGGCCTGGAAGAAGCCGCGCAGGACGACGAGGTTGAACACGCTGATCAGCACCGGGAGGATCAGCGAGGCGTAGGAGTCGAGCAGTCCGAGCTCCTTGACGAGCAGGAAGTTCGGGATCATGCCGGGCGGGAAGAGGAAGGTGAACAGGACGAGCAGGAGTACGGGCCTGCCGCCGAACACGCCGGGGCGGGACAGGGCGTAGGCGAGGGTGACCGTGCAGACGAGGCTGAGCAGGGTGCCGACGAGGGTGACGCCCGCGCTGACGCCGAGTGCGTGGGTGACGATGCCGCCGTCGAGAATGTCCCGGTAGGCCTGGAGGGTCGGGTTCTCGGGCCACAGCACCCAGCCGCCGTTGGCCACCACCTCGCGCTGGGAGGCCAGCGAGGTCGACACGATCACGAGGAACGGCACACAGACCAGCAGCACGACCGCGACGAGGGCCACGGCTTTGGCGGCCTGGGTGACGGGCCTGGGCCTCTCCATCCAGCCGGGCCGCACATGGGCGCTCACTTGTAGACCCCCTGTTCCCCGAGCCGGTGGGCGACCTTGTTGGCCGCGTAGACGAGCAGGGCGCCGACCAGGCCCTTGAACAGGCCCGCGGCCGCCGCGAACCCGTAGTCACCGCCGACGATGCCCTGGTAGTAGACGAAGGTGTCGATGATCTCGGCGGCCTGCGGGCCGACCGCGTCGCGCTGGAGCAGCATCTGCTCGAAGCCGACGGAGAGGATGTCGCCCAGCCGCATGATCAGCAGCAGCACGATCACCGGCCGGATCGCGGGCAGCGTGACATGCCAGAAGCGTCGCCAGGGCCCCGCGCCGTCGATCGCGGCGGCCTCGTACTGCTGCTCGTCGACCTGGGACAGCGCGGCCAGGAAGATGATGGTGCCCCAGCCGGCGTCCTTCCAGATCACCTGCGCCACCACCAGCGGTTTGAAGGCGTCCGGGTTGCCGATGATGTCCACGGTGTGCAGACCGGCGTCGCCGAGATAGCCGTTCAGCATGCCCGTGTCCCCCAGGAGCTGCTGGAACAGGGCCACGACGATCACCCATGAGACGAAGTGCGGCAGATACACCACCGATTGCACAAAGCGGCGCACGGTGGACCAGGTGAGGCTGTGCAGCAGCAGCGCGAGGGCGAGCGGGACGGGGAAGTAGAAGACCAGCTGGAGGACCGCGATCCAGAGGGTGTTGAACACCGCGTCCCAGAAAGCGCCGTCTTCCAGCATCCGCTGGAAGTTGCCGAGGCCGGTCCAGGGGCTGCCCCA
Organism: Streptomyces sp. NPDC059679; assembly: GCF_042734105.1. Taxonomy (NCBI): domain Bacteria; kingdom Bacillati; phylum Actinomycetota; class Actinomycetes; order Kitasatosporales; family Streptomycetaceae; genus Streptomyces; species Streptomyces sp. NPDC059679. The sequence goes on from NZ_JBHWES010000035.1 coordinate 27,510, forward strand.
GATACCGTCGAAGGGCACGTACTCCTTGAAGGCGATGACGTTGCCGACCAGCGCGCCGTAGTGGAACACCAGAAAGTACGCGAGCCCGGGCACCATCAGCAGGAACAGCGTCCGGCTGCGGCGTCTTTGAAAACCTTTTCGCTTGATTGAAGCGCCTGACGGGTGACGGGAGGGGCGGCTCACCGTCGATTTCCCAGGGCGCTCGCGTAGCAGCGCTGCCACGGAGCCTCCTCGGCTGTGGGTATGGAGTGAGGGGAAGTTAAAACGTTTTCAGGCCGGGGTCAACACTTCTGACGCATCTTCGGCGCCCGCCTGTGGTGCCGTCCGTGCGCCCGTCCGCGGTTCACCGGTGCGCCGCGCCTTGACGCTTGGACCGGGCGCTGCCAGACTCGCGGCCACACTCCAGAAAGCGCTTGCTCCGCCCTGCCGCCGAACGGTGTGTGAGAAGGCGTCACTCCAGCGATGGGCGGGCTCAGGGCGGAAAGCCGACCCCCACACAGGAGATGACGAGATGGGACGCCGCCGTAGACCGGTACCGCCCTCCTTCCCGCGCGCTCATGTGGTCCGCCGTACACGGACAGCCATGACCGGCGCCGTGGCCCTCCTCGCGTCAGCCGTCGGGCTGAGTCCGTCGGCCGGCGCCGTGGCGATCCCGGGCCCCGCGGAGCCGGCCCCCGACCGGGCCACGCCGCGGATCGCGGCCTGCGGTGACGGCTCGTACCAGGCGGAGGCCGTGCTGAGCGGCAGCACCTGGACCGCGCGCCACGGAAGCAGCGTCGTGTACACCGGCACCGATATGCGCTCCGCGATGCAGGCGGCGATCAACGGCCTGACGGCCGGGCGTACGTCAAAGGAGCGCGTCGTCGTCCGCGGCTCCGGCTCCGTCAGTGCCAACTCCCGTGTTTCACTGCCCAGTTACACGACGCTGGACGTCTGCGGCACGATCAATGTCACCGGCAGCGGCTCCGGGGACCAGGCGCCGGTCTACGCCCGTGGCGCCCGGGACATCGAGATCCAGAACCTCAAGGTCACCGGCAGCCCGCTGTACGGGATCTTCATGCGCAACGTCCAGAACGTGGTGCTCGGCCAGATCGATATGCGCCTGTCGGCGGGGCTCGGCGTCAGGATCGACAACCGCGGCGACACCAGCCAGTGGACGAAGAACGTCAGGATCGACAACGTCTATGTCTCCGGAGCCTCAAGCCACGCGGTGGAGACCTACGGTGTCGACGGCATCACCATCGGCACGGTGACCGCGCGCAACGTGGGGGAGTCGGGCCTGCTGCTCAACCAGACCATCAACGCCACCGTCACCAAGGTCGACGCGGACAACGCGGGCGCCGGCACCGGCTATGCGGCGTTCCGCATGGCCAACCGCAATGGCCGGGTCGGCAGCGGTTACCCCACCAACATCCGGGTGGGCGAGGTCATCGCGCGCGGCGGTGGGCGCGGAGTGTTCTGTGTCTCCGAGAGCGGGGGCGCGGTCATCGACAGGGTGACCATCTCCGACACCGGCAACAACGCGGTCCTCATCGAGAACTGCTACAACCTGAATCTCGCCGCACAGAGCGGCACCGTCACGGGCGGCGGCGAGATCCGGCTCGCCGCCGCACGGAGTTCGCCAACAACCGGGACATCACCGTCCAGAACCTCACCGTGACCAACTCGACGATCCGGGAGAACCCCTGCGGTGAGAACACCGAGTTCCGCAACAACCGGCTGGTGAACAGCACCCAGAGCATCTGCTGAGCCGGGTCGCGTACGGACATCCGCTGAACCCGGCTGCGTACGCTGAACCCGGCCCCGTTTACGTAACCCCCCGGGTCCGGTCAGGCGTGAGCGGCGGCCGTCGCCTCGGCCGCCGCGGCGCGCTCCTCGCCCTCGCGCTGCGACCGCTTGGCGTACCAGCCCGTCCACAGGGCGAGGGCGCCGAGCACGCTGTAGATCAGGACCGGGCTGACGACCACCATGGTGTCGGTGGACAGCGTGTAGGCCAGCGCGACCCGGACCCCGGCTTCCAGCAGGTAGGCCACGCCCCACACCGCCGTCATCGTCATCATGGTCCTGCGGAACCCGTCGAACTGCCACAGACCGTTCCACCACGCGGTGCTCGCCTCGGTGCCGTCGGTGGCGAACTTGCGCCCGAAGTAGAACATCAGCGGGCGCGGCGCCAGCAGCGTCACCAGGCACAGCAGTCCGAACAGACCCGTCACGCCGGAGTCCTTGACCAGCAGCGCGCGGGTCGAGTGGGCGCCGACCAGCGACACCACGGCCGTGATCACAAGGAACACCAGGGTGACGATGGCGAATTCGTCCAGATGGCGGCGCCATGCGAGGTGGACGGCGCTGTCGAGCACCGGCCAGGCGCCGCTGGCCAAAAGCGCGGCGAATTCGCTCCAGCCGTGATCGTGGAGCGCGTTGTACGTGATGATCGGAGCCACGACGTTGAGGGCGATGGTGACAACCCAGCCGAGGATGGCGGCGCCCCTGGACCGGGCGGGCGGCGCCGGGCGTTCGTCCGGCCGCGCCGGCGGCGTGTTGGGTGTGCCCTGTGCGGTTGTGTCCTGGCCGGCCACGGTTCCCCCCGTAAGACGTGCTCGATGGTGCGGGAGGAGACTAGGACGGGAGCGCGGCGGGCGCCAGTACCGGTTCGTGCGGTCGGGTCCTGCGGCACTTCCCGTCGGCTTTTGTTGAAATTCTCCGCACAGCGCATCCGGCTAATGCGCCAACGTAATGGCTTTGCTTCTTCGGGAAACCCCAGCAAAATGGCGGTCATTGGGCTCATCCTGTAAGGAGCACTGGTTTGCGTTTCAGCGTATTGGGTCCGCTTCAGGTGCTGTCACTCGACCGGCCCGTCGCCATTGGCGGCCCGAAGCAGCACATACTGCTCGCGTTACTGCTCGCTCGTTCCGGCAGCACTGTTCCGGTGCCGCAGATCGTGGACACGCTCTGGCCGCGCAGGCCACCGCGGACCGCGTTGGCGCAAATCCACAGCCGTATCTCCTCACTCAGACACATCCTCGGCACGGAGACCATCAAAACGGTCCCGTCCGGCTATTCCCTGACACCGCCCCCGGGGGCGATCGACGCCCAGGTCTTCGAGGCGGAGGTCAGCCGGGCCATCGCGCTGCGGGCGGCCGGGCGGCACGGCGAGGCCACCGCCGTACTGCGGACCTGCCTGGGCAGATGGCGCGGCCCGTCGGCGTTCCAGCACCTGGAAGGCGAGCCGTTCGACCGCGAGGCCGGCCGGCTGGAGGAGCTGCGCCTCTTCGCCCTGGAACACCGGATCGGGGCCGACCTGGAGACACGGGACGCCGCCGAGCTGGTACCCGAACTGGTCGATCTCGTCGCGGCCCACCCCACCCACGAGCGCTTCCACCATCACCTGATGCTCGCCCTCGACCGCAGCGGGCGGCGCAGCGACGCGCTGAACGCCTACCTCGGCCTCCAGCGGCGGCTCGCCGCCGAGCTGGGCACCGATCCCGCCGAAGACCTCCAGCGCCTCTATCACCAGCTGCTCTCGATGGACCGCGGCGCGCCCGACCGGCGGCAGCGGCAGGGGCGGGCCCGGCCGGACCGCAGCGGCCCCGTGGGCCCCTTCGTGAACCAACTGCCGCCGGACATACCCGACTTCATCGGGCGCGGCCGTGAGCGGCGGATCGTCGTCGAAGCGCTCACGGCCGGCTCCGCCGCGCCGCAGGGCACCGCGGCGCGCGCCGTCATCGTCAGCGGCATGACCGGAGTGGGCAAGAGCGCGCTGGCGGTCCACGCCGCGCACCTGGCGCGCGAGAGCTTCCCGGACGGCCTGCTGTACATCGACGGGTCGGCCTTTCCGCGCACCGAGGAGGGTCTGCGGGGCGTCCTGGGACGGCTGCTGCACGGCCTGGGCGTACCGGAGGAGGAGCAGCCCGGCTCCTGGGCCCTGCGGCAGGACGTCTACCGGAGCCTCGTCGCCACCCGCCGTGTCCTGGTGCTCATCGACAACGTCACGGAGGCGGACGACCTGCGGGCGATCATCCCCACCGGGGGCGGCTCCGCGGTGTGCGTCACGACGCAGGTGTCCCATCTCGCCGTCGACGGCGCCGTGCGGGTGCCGCTCGATGTGCTGGGCGCCGACGAGTCCCGAGCGCTGCTGTCCTCCGGGCTGTGCCCCGGTCGCTTCGAGGGACAGGGTCGGTGGCTCGACGAGGTGCTTGCGGTGTGCGGCGGGCTGCCGGCCGCCCTGCGCGCGGTCGGCAATGTGCTGGCGGCCCGTCCCCACTGGTCCCTGGAGCAGGTCGCCGCCGCCCTCACCGGCGCCCGGAATCCGGCAAGTCGGCTGAGCCTGCCGGGACGCAGCCTGGCCGACGCCTTTGACGCGGCGTGCGGCCGGCTCACCGAGGACAGCAGGCGCGCCCTTTCGGCCCTGGCCGCACTGGACGTGGAGCGGCTGACGCCCGGTACGGCCGGGCCGCTCCTCGGCTGTTCCGGTACGGTCGCGGCCGCGCTTCTCGACGAGTTGACGGACCGCAATCTGCTGCGCCCCGTACCGGCCGCGCGGCCGCAGGAGTGGGCTTACGCCATGCACGCGTTACTGCGCGCGCATCTTCGCGCCACGCTTCCGGACGTGCTGCCCGCCAAGCTTCCCAACTCCGCGTATCGCGGCAATTGGGGTCAGTTCCACTTGCGATACCGAAATAGCGCGGAGGTAGGGATTCCGTAGCGGTGCGCGTTAACGTCCCGGTGTTTCCGCGGAACGCGGCTGTGGGCCGGGTGCCGCACGCCCTGTACACCGATTTCATAAAGGGGAGACTCTTATGAACAGCACCGTGACCGCCTGGAAGGACGCCACGTACCGCGAGGGCCTCGCGGTCGACCCGGGCCACCCGGCGGGCGTGGTGGACCTGACCGCCGACCTCGCCGACGAGGGCACCTCCGTGGCCGCCGTGACGCTCTCCACGCAGCCGTTCTTCCAGTGCTGCGGCTGACCGAGGCAGCATCCGCACCATCCCGCGGTGACCGCCCGTAGCGGCGGGCACCCCCCCACCGAGGGCCGCGCCCGGCCCGCCCCCCCCGGGCGGCCCCCCGGCCCCGCG
>NZ_JBHWES010000035.1:32594-118218 GCF_042734105.1 Streptomyces sp. NPDC059679
GGCGGGGCTTGACCCGGCCCCATCCCCCACCAGCCGCCGGTCCCCCCCGTACGGGGCCGCCCCCGCACCCCCGCGGCCGGCCCCGGCCCGCCCCCCCGGGGCCGGCGCCGGTCCGCCTCGTGGACGCGTACGAGGGGGCGTACGCGTATCCAGTCGGCGCGTCCCGCCACGAAAGGACATCCGATGGATCTGGCCTCGGACCTGGCACCCGACTTCTGGGCCGCGGGATGCCATCTACGGGAACGCGTCACCCCGTCCTCCGCGCCACCCGCCCCCGCCGACCCGACTCTTGCCACGGCCCGGCTCGCCGGCTGGCGGGCGCTCGCGCCCTTTCGCGGCCCCGACGAGCGCTTCATCGACGGACTCCGCCCGGTCGGGGTGACAGCGCCGGTGCTGCACCGGCTGCTCGGCGAGGACCCCACGGCGCTCGCCGCCCGGCTGCCCGGCCGCCCGGCGTGGGCGCGGCGGGTGCGCTCCGCCCGCCCGACCCCCGCCCCGCCCGGTACGGAGCCGCTGCCGGGGCTGCTGCGGGTCGCCGAACCCCTGGTCCGGCAGGCGCAGGACCGGCTGCGCACGGCCCTGCGCCGCCTCGGCCCGTTCCCCGCGGAGCTGGACGGGCTGTGCGAGGCCCTGTCGGCGAGCGTGCCGGCCGACCGGCTGGCCATGGTGCTCAAGCCCACCATGATCCTGGAGATCAACGTGGCGCGTGTCGAGGGCCGACTCGCGTCCGGAAGGACCGGCGAGGAGCGTTACCGCCTCTTCGTCGACTCGCTCACCAGTCCCCGGGTCCAGCACCGCCTGTGGGCCGAGTACCCGGTGCTGGCCCGGTGCGTGGCCGAACTGCTCGACAGCTGGGTGGCGAGCCGTACGCGCTTCGCCCGGCATCTGCGCGACGACCTCGGCGAGTTGTGCGACGCCCTGCTGTCCGGCACCCGTCCTGGGGGCGTGGCGGCGGTGCGCTTCGGCCACGGCGATGTCCACCGCCGGGGCAGCTCGGTGTGCCGGGTCGACTTCCACGACGCGCCATCGGTGTTCTACAAACCCCGGTCGCTCGCCGTGGACGAGCAGTTCGCCCGCGTTCTGCACCGCTTCAACGAGGACAGCCCGTACGCCCTGCGCACCCCGCGCACCCTGACCCGCGCGGACCACGGCTGGGCGGAGTGCGTGACGGCCCGGCCCTGTGCGACGACACGGGACGTGGCCGGCTTCTACTGGCGCACCGGCGCGCTGCTGGCCCTGGTGCACGCGCTGGGTGGCACCGACTTCCACCACGAGAACATCATCGCCGCCGGCGAACACCCGGTCCTCGTCGACCTCGAAGCACTGCTGCACCCCCGTGCCCCCGAGCGCGCGGGAGACGGCGGCGGGGGAGACAGCGGCGGGAAGGAGCAGCCGGAGGAGCCGGCCCTCGTCGCGCTGCGCGAGTCGGTGCGGGCCACCGCGCTGCTGCCCACCAAGGTGGTGCTGGACCGGGCCGCGGCGGGCGCGCCCGCAGCGGACTACAGCGGGCTGAACGGGGCCCGGGACCAGCCGTCGGTCGTGCCGGTGCCCGTCGAGAAGAACCCGGGCACCGACGAGGTGCACATCGTGTGGGAACACGTGACCACCCCCGGCGGGGAGAACCGGCCGCGGCTGCCCGACGGCACACCCGCTGACCCCGCGGACCACACCCCCGACGTGCTGGCGGGTTTCCGCTTCGGCTACGACTGGATCAGCGCCCGGCGCGCGGAACTCCTGGCGCCCGGCGGCCTGGTGTCCGGCTTCGCCGGCACACCGGTGCGCTTCCTGCCCCGGGCGAGCTTCGTCTACGCCAAGGTGCTCGCCGAGAGCACCCACCCGGACTTTCTGCGGGACGCGCTGGAACGGGAGCGCAGCACGGCACGGCTGTGCGCGGGGCGGTACGCGGGGGCCGCGGGTGAGGCGGTCGTACGCGCCGAGATGGACGCGGTGCTGCGCGGGGACATCCCGCTGTTCGAGGCGTTGCCAGGGTCGCGGAAGCTGCTGCTCGACGACGGGCGGACGGTGCCCGGGTTCTTCGCCGAACCCGCGCTCGGCGCGGTGCGCGGCCGTATCGAGGCCATGGGCCCCGAGGACCGGGATTTCCAGGAGCGGATCATCGCCGGGTCGTTCGTCGGCAGCGTCGATATGAGCCTGCTGGAGGAGCGGCCCGCCACGGTCCCCGGCCCGGCCGGGCCGATGGCCCGCAGCGCCGACACCGAAGAACTCGTCGCCGCCGCCACCGCGATCGGTGACCGGGTACGACACCTCGCCATCGTCCGGGACGGGCGGATCGGCTGGGTCGCACCGCAGCCGGTGGCGCACGGGGTCTGGGACCTCGCCCCGCTCGGCCAGGACCTCTACTCGGGACTGTCCGGCATCGGCCTCTTCCTCTCCCGGCTGGGCCGGATCAGCGGCCACCGGCGTTTCACGCAAATGGCGTCGGACATCGCCGACGAGGTGGTCCGCCGGGTCACCTCCCCGCCGCGGGCCCTCGCCGCGAAAGACGCCCACGGTGGCGAGGACACGGACATCGGCGCGTTCGGCGGCTGGATGGGGCCGGTGTACTTCCTGGCGCACCTCGACCGGCTGCTGGGCGGCACACCGCATCTGGCGGCTGTACGCGAGCCCGCGCTGTCCGCCGTGGAACGGGCCCTGGGCGGCACCAAGGCGTTCGACGTCGTGGCCGGTTCGGCGGGCTGCGCCCTGGCCCTGCTCACCCTGATCGACGCCGGAGGCGACCCCGACGGCCGAGCGGCGGCCCTCGCCCGCGCCACCGCCCGCCACCTGGTAACCGGCGCCGTCCCCGGTGCCACCGGGACCGCTCTGAGCTGGGAACACCACCAGATCGACAGCACCCGGCCGCTCACCGGCCTCGCCCATGGAACGGCGGGCATCGTGACCGCCCTCGCCCGGCTGCACCCCCTCGCGCCCGACGAGGGCTGCGCCGAGGCGATGGCCGGCGGGCTGGCGTACGAGACGGAGGTGTACGACGCCGAGGCGGGGAACTGGCCCGACTTCCGCGCCGAGGCCGTGTCACCCTTCCGGTCGCTGTGGTGCCACGGTGGCGCCGGCATCGCCATGTCCCGGCTCGACCTGATCGGCAGGCCCGGGACCGCCGGCCGGGAGGAGGAGCTGGCCGCCCAGGCGATGGCTGCCCTGCGGCTCGACGGCATCAGCGACACCGGCGAGACCAGCCCGCACCGGCTCATGGGCCGGGGCAGCGACAGCATGTGCCATGGCGACCTCGGCAACCTCGAACTCGTCCTGCTGGCCGAGCGGAGCGGCAGATCGGAGCCCGGTGGGCTGATGCGGCTGCTGGGACAGAAGCTCGACACCGCCGCGGAGCGCGGCTGGGTGTGCGGTTCGCCGACCCGCAGCGAGACACCGGGCCTGCTGACGGGCCTCTCGGGGGTGGGACACCAGCTGCTGCGCTTCGCCCGCCCGGACCAGGTGCCCTCCGTCCTGCTACTGCACCCGCCGGTCAGCGCAGCGCCGTACGGAGCCACCGCAGGTCGTCCTGGGTGACGGGGTCGGCGATGTCGTCGAACTCGGTGTGCTTCTTCAGGAACTTCGCCACGTAGGGGCAGATGGGTACGGCGCGCAGCCCGCTGTCGCGCACATCGGTCAGCGCGTGCTGGACGAGGAACGAGGCGAGGCCCTGCCCGGCGAAGGCGTCGTCGATCTCGGTGTGGAAGAAGACGCGCTGCTCGCCGCGGTCGCGGTACTCCGTGAAGCCGGCGAGCTGCCCGCCGACCAGGATCTCGTAGCGGTGCTTGTGGTCCTCTCGGCTGACCACGGGCGCGGCGGCAGGCTCTGTCATCGTGTTCCGTTCGGCGAAGGCGGTACGGGGCTCATGCCCCAGGTCAACCTAACCCGCCGGACGGGCGCGGTATGCCGACGGGTGCACGCGGCCTTGCCCCACAGCGCACTGGCGACGGGGCGCGGCTGATCCTGGCATGCGATGATCGGTGAGTGCGCTGATCTCGTCAGGAGATGGCCGCAACGGCTCGTCCCTCGGGGAGTGGAGATGGATCTGCGGCAGATGGAGGTGGTCGTCGCGGTCGCCGAGGAAGGCGGGTTCACCGCGGCGGCGCGGCGGCTGCATGTGGTGCAGTCGGCTGTGTCCGGTACGGTCCGCGCGCTGGAGAAGGAGATGGGGACCCGGCTCTTCGACCGCACCACGCACCGGGTCGCCCTCACCCCGGCCGGTGAGGCGTTCGTGCCCGCCGCCCGCGCGGCGCTGCGGGCGGCGGAGCAGGCACGGGCGGCGGTCGACGTGGCGCGGGGCGAGCTGCGCGGGCAGGTCACGGTCGGCACGATGCAGGGCGTCTGGGTCGGGCTGCACCGCGCGCTGGCCCGGCTGCGGGCGGAACACCCACGGGTGGTGGTCCGGCTCCGGCAGGGGCCGGTGGCCGATATCCGGGAGGCGCTGCGCGACGGCTCGGTGGACCTGGCCGTGGTGGCCCTGGACCGCCAGCAGCAGCGGGGGTTGCTGGTCCGGCCGCTGGTGCGCGAGGAGATGGTGCTCGCGGCCTCGCCGGTACGCGGCTTCGCCCAGGACGACCAGGTCACCTTCGCCGAGGTCGCCCGGATGCCGTTCATCGACTTCACGCCCGGCTGGGCGATCCGCTCCGCGGTGGACCGGGCCTTCCGGGCCGCCGTGGTCGAGCGCGTCCCGGCCTTCGAGGTCAACGACATCGTCGCGGCGTCCGAACTGGTCCGGCACGACCTCGGGGTGTGCGTCATACCGGAGTCGATCGCCGCTCGCTTCCCCGATCTGGCGCTGCGCCGATTCGTCCGGAACCCACCGCGCTGGCACGTCATGGTGGTGCGGCCCCGGGGGGAGACTCCACCGGCGACCGCCGCGCTGCTGCGCCACATCACGCCCGCGGCTGTATGACCCGAGCGCCGACCCCGTCCCCGGGTGTCGGCGCTCGCGTACGGCCGGTGTGCGCCATCAGTGGGCGGCGCGCCGGGCCCTCCGGTGCTCCGCGGTCCAGTGCTCCGTGGTCCAGTAGAGCAAGGCCAGGACGGGCAGGGCGGCCCCGAGCGCGGCCACCGCGGTCCAGCCACCCGCGCGGTAGGCGAGGGAACCGAGCTGCGATCCGAGCGCGCCCCCGGCGAAGAAGATGGCGATGAAGGCGCTGTTGAGGCGGGCGCGGGCGGCCGGGTCCAGCCGGTAGATGGTGTGCTGGCCGAGGATGAGGGTGGTCTGCACGGCCATGTCGAGCAGGATCGCGGCCAGCGCGATCAGGACGACGCTGTGCTGGCCGAAGCCGGCGACCGCGGAGGCGAGCGCCGCGACGGCGAAGGCGGCACCGGACATCGGCCGCGCCAGCCCGCGGTCGGCCCAGTGTCCGGCCAGCGGTGCCACGGCCGCACCCGCGGCGCCGACCAGGGCGAAGACTCCCACACCGATCGCGGAGTAGTGGAACTCCGGGCCGGTGAGCTGATACGAGACGGTGGTCCAGAAGGCGCTGAACGCACCGAACATCGCGGCCTGGTACAGCCCCCGGCGCAGCAGCGCGGGGTGGGTGCGCACCAGCCGGATGGTGGAGCGGAGCACATGGTGGTACGGGGCGCCGGTGGTCGGGGCGTGCTCGGGCAGGGCCCGGTACAGGGCCACGGCCAGCAGCGCCATCAGGACCGCCGAGCCCAGGTAGACCACCCGCCACCCGGCCACATCGGAGACCAGGCTGCTGAGCGTGCGGGAGAGCAGGATTCCGGTGAGCAGTCCGCTCATCACCCGGCCCACGATCCGGCCCCGGGCGTGGTCGGGGGCCAGGCTCGCGGCGAACGGGACCAGGATCTGGGCCACGACCGAGGTGGCCCCGCTGACCAGGGATGCGATCAGCAGTACCGGGAAGCTGGCCGCCGTACCGGCGACGAGCAGGGCGACCGTGGTGACCGCCAGCAGGACGGTGACGAGCCGGCGCTTCTCGAACCGGTCGCCGAGCGGGACCAGGAAGAGCATGCCCACCACATAGCCGATCTGGGTGAGCGTGATCAGCCCGCCCGCGGTGGCGGTGTCGATGTGGAAGACATCGCTCAGCGAGGCCAGCAGGGGCTGGGCGTAGTAGAGGTTGGCGGCCGTCAGGCCGGTGCCGACGGCGAGCAGCGCGACCAGCCACCCCGGAACACCGGAGCCGGCCCGCGCGGGCGCGGCCACCGGGGGAGTGGTCGGGCGGGAGGAACGGGGAGCGGTCGGGCGGGAGGAACGGGGAGTGGTCGGGCGGGGGGAACGGAGCCGTGTGGTGATCATGGGCTCGGACACCTTCTCGGACGGGGCTTCGCGGTGGTGGAGCGACTGCTTCGGCGCTCGCATGGGTGCAAGCGCTCGGCAGGCGTCGGATGCTTCCCCTGTCGCGGCGATGATCCGGGACAACTGTCATCTGTGAGGGAGATGACCGAGCGCGGCGTCCTGACCGGGGCCGCCTTGGCGGGGCCTGCGGGCGGCGAAGTACTGTACGACCTGGGTCGCCGTCATCGCGGAGGTGCCCGTCGAGCGACTCAGGAACATGATCTATGCGAATCCCACCGTCCACCGGACCGTCCATGCGGGCTCGTGACCCGCGCGAGAAGCACCGCGTGGCGACATCACTGGAACTGCTCTTCGACCTGTGCTTCGTGGTCGCCGTGAGCCAGGCATCCTTCAGCCTCCACCACGCGGTCACCAGCGGCCACTATGCGTCGGGCGTCCTGCACTACCTGATCGTCTTCTTCAGCGTGTGGTGGGCGTGGATGAACTTCACGTGGTTCGCCTCCGCCTACGACCCGCAGGACACCCCGTACCGGCTGACGGTGTTCGTCCAGATCACCGGATCGCTGATCCTCGCGGCCGGTGTGCGGCGGGCGTTCGAGGGGGACGACCTCAGCGTCATCGTCCTGGGGTACGTCGTGATGCGCACCGCGCTGGCCGGGCTGTGGCTGCGCGCCTCGCGGGCCGACCCCGAAAGGCGCCGGACCACCCTGCGCTTCGCCTGCGGAGTGGTGGCCTGTCAGATCGGCTGGATCGCGCTGCTGTTCGTGCCGGACGCGGTGCATGCGCCGGGTATCGCGGTGCTGGTGGTGGCGGAGGTGGCCGTGCCGGTGTGGGCGCAGTCGGCCGGGATGACCCCCTGGCATCCGCACCACATCGCCGAGCGCTACGAGCTGTTCACGCTGATCGTGCTCGGCGAGTCCGTCGCCTCCGCCACGGCCGCGGTCCGCACCGCCTTCGACGAACACCCCACCGGGGCGCTGTACGCGGTGGCGGCGGGCGGGCTGCTCATGGTCTTCGCCATGTGGTGGGTGTACTTCGCCCGCCCCGCGCACACCCTGCTCGCCACCACGCACCAGGCCCCCGGCAGACGATTCGGGTGGGCGTACGGCCACTACCTGATCTTCGGTTCGGCGGCGGCCATCGGGGCGGGGCTGGGGGTGAGCGCCGACCAGGTCACCCACCGCACGGACGTGCCCCCGGAGGTCGCCGGTGCCATGGTGGCCGTCCCGGCGGCCGTCTTCCTGCTCACCGTATGGGCGCTGCATCTGCGGCCCCACCAGCAGTGTGCCGGCGAGTCGGTGCCCTTCCTCGTCGCCGCCGCCCTCGTTCTGCTGACCGTGTTCTCCCCGGCGCCGGCCCTGGCCACGGGGATCGTCCTGGCGGTGCTGGCCGCGGTCGTCACGGTGACCCGCGGCGGTCGGCCGGCCGCCGCCTGAGCCGCCGCGGCCACCCGCCGCCGGCCAAGCCGCGCTCTTTGGCCCGGACCTCACAACAGCCAACGCCGTACAGCCGCAAGCCCGGCCGGGGAGTGCCCCGGCCGGGCTCGCGTGCGTATCGAGGTCCGAGCCAGCGGCGTCAGCTCGTCGCGCGGACGGCGTCGAGGATGAGGTCCGCGACGGCCTTCGGCTGGGACACCGCGACGGCGTGCGAGGCCCCTTCGACCTCGACGACGTTCGCCCCCGCCCGCTTCGCCGCGAAGCGCTGCACCTCGGGGTTGATGGCCTGGTCCGCGTCGGCCACCAGCGCCCACGAGGGCTTGGTCCGCCAGGCGGTGGCCCGGGCCGGCTCGTCGAAGGCCGCCGCGGCGAGCGGGCGCTGCGCGACCGCCAGGACCCGGGTGACCTCCTCGGGCACGTCGGCGGCGAACACCGACGGGAAGGACTCGGGCACGATGGTGAACTCCACCGCGGGCTCGGCGCCCTCGACCGGGAAGGTCGCGGGGCGCAGGTTGTCCGCCAGCGGCGGCGCCGGGAAGCGCCCCTGCAGCTCGCCGAGGCTCTCCCCCTCCTCCGGGACGTACGCGGCGACGAACACCAGCCCGACCACGTTCTCGGTGGCCCCGGCGACGGTGATGATCGCACCGCCGTAGGAGTGGCCGACCAGGATGACGGGGCCGTCGATCTGGGCGGCGACGGAGGCGACGTAAGCGGCGTCGGACGCGAGTCCCCGCAGCGGGTTGGGCGGCGCGACCACGGACACGCCGTGGCTCTGCAGCTCGCGGATGACGCCGGACCAGCTGCCCGCGTCGGCGAACGCGCCGTGGACCAGAAGAACGGTCGGAGTGGTAGATGAGGTCATATCAGATCTCCTTATCAGCGCTCGTTGAGCGCGGCGCCCAGCGTGTCCGCGGCCAGCTTGATGGCGGCCTCGGCCGCATGGGTCTCACGCAGGGCGTTGAGCATGACGAAGTCGTGGATGATGCCCTGGAAACGCACGGCGGTGACCGCGACACCGGCCTCGCGGAGCTTGTTGGCGTACGCCTCGCCCTCGTCCCGGAGGACGTCCGCCTCGCCGGTGATGACCAGGGCCGGAGGCAGACCGGTGAGCTGCTCCGTGGTGGCGCGGAGCGGGGAGGCGGTGATCTCGGCCCGCTGCGCCTCGTCGGTGGTGTACTGGTCCCAGAACCACTGCATGCCGTCCCGGCGCAGGAAGTATCCGGTGGCGAACTGGTGGTACGAACCGGTGTCGAAGTTCGCGTCGGTGACCGGGTAGAACAGCACCTGCTGGACCAGCGGCACATCGCCGCGCTCCTTGGCCATCAGGGTCAGCGCCGCGGTCATGTTGCCGCCGACCGAGTCCCCGGCCACGGCCAGACGGGTGCCGTCAAGACCCTTGGACGCGCCCTCCCGGACCACCCACTGGGCGACCGCGTAGTTCTGCTCGATGGCCACCGGGTACCGGGCCTCCGGCGACAGGTCGTACTCGGGGAAGACCACGGCCGCGCCCGCGCCGACGGCGAGTTCACGCACCAGGCGGTCATGGGTGTGGGCGTTGCCGAACACCCAACCGGCACCGTGGATGTACAGGATCACCGGCAGTTCCCCGGTGGCACCCGCCGGCTTGACGATCCGGGCCCGGACACTGCCCGTCGGACCACCGGCCACGGTGATCCACTCCTCGTCCACCTCCGGCTTGTCGATCTCGCCGGACTGCACCTCGTCGACCGCCGCTCGGCCCTCCGCCGGGGGCAGGTCGAAGAGGAACGGCGGCTTGGCGGTGGCTTCGGCGAAGGCGGCCGCGGCCGGCTCCAGGACGGGCTGGACCGGCACGATGGCGTCGGACATGTGGGGCTCCCGAATGGTGCGGGGATACGAATGGGAATGCCGGGATGAAGGGGTGGATCTCCCGGTTGCTCTGGCCACCTTAGGTCGGCCGGCGGAAAACTCTTGCCCGTCAGCGCACCGGGTCTTTCCCCGCAGCGCCATTCGTGGGACGCGGCGCGGCGCCGTGCGCTGTCGGGCCGGAAGCAGTGCGCTGCCGGGCAATACGGGGGTGCCGACGAACCCTAATGTCCTGGGCATTCCCGATGTCGTTATTTGGAGTCTGCCGAGGTGCCTACGATGCCGGTCGGCGGCTTGGTTCCGCACGCCGCCGACGATGCCGCGGACCTGATCGTCCGCAATGCCAAGATCTACACTGGGGACAGCGGGCGCCCGCACGCCGGCGCCCTGGCCATCCGCGACGGCCTCGTCACGGCCGTCGGGGACGACGCGGAGGTCGCGCCCTTCGTCGGCCCGGCCACCACCGTGGTCGACGCGCTCGGCCGACGCGTGATCCCTGGGCTCAACGACGCCCATCTGCATGTGATCCGGGGAGGCCTCAACTATGTCCTCGAACTGCGCTGGGACGGTGTGCCCACGCTGCGTCAGGCCCTGGCGATGCTGCGGGAGCAGGCGGCCCGCACCCCCAAGGGGCAGTGGGTGCGGGTGGTGGGAGGGTGGTCGGCCGAGCAGTTCGCCGAACGGCGGCTGCCCACCCCCGCCGAGCTCAACGCCGCCGCACCGGACACCCCGGTCTTCGTCCTGCATCTGTACCAGTCGGCGATCCTGAACCGGGCGGCGCTGCGCGCCGTCGGCTACACCAAGGACACCCCCGACCCCCGCGGCGGCCAGATCGTACGGGGCAGGAACGGCGAGCCCAACGGGATGCTGGTGGCCGCCCCCAGCGCCCTGATCCTCTACTCCACGCTCGCCAAGGCCCCCACACTGGAGGGGGAGGACAAGAAGACCTCCACCCAGCACTTTCTGCGCGAGCTGAACCGCTTCGGGCTGACGTCCGCGATCGACGCCGCCGGAGGTTTCCAGAACTTCCCCGACAACTACGGCACGGTCACCGAGCTGGCCAGGGACGGGCAGCTGACGCTGCGTATCGCCTACCACCTGTTTCCGCAGACCGCCGGCCAGGAGCTCGACGACCTCGCCCGCTGGATCGAGATGGTCCGCCCCGAGGACGGGGACGAGTGGCTGCGGCTGAACGGCGCGGGCGAGAACCTGACCTGGGCCGCCGCCGACTTCGAGAACTTCGCCGAGCCCCGCCCGGAACTGAGCGGCGACTACGAGACCGGGTTCGAAAAGGCGGTACGGCTCCTCATGGGGCACGGCTGGGGTTTCCGGCTGCACGCCACCTACGACGAGACCATCAGGCGCGACCTGGCGGTGTTCGAGAAGCTTGCCGCGGAAGGGCTGTTCCCGGCCGGGAACAGATGGCTGTTCGACCATGCGGAGACCGTGTCCCCGGACAGCCTCGACCGCGTCGCGGCCCTCGGCGGGGCGATGTCCGTACAGAACCGGATGTCGTTCCAGGGCGAGGTGTTCGCGCGCCGGTACGGCCTCGGCGCCGCCGCGGAGGCCCCGCCGGTGCGGGCCATGCTGGCGCGCGGGCTGACCGTCGGCGCCGGCACCGACGCCACCCGGGTGTCCTCCTACAACCCCTGGGTCGCGCTGCACTGGCTGATCTCCGGCCGGACGCTGGGCGGAATGGCCCTGCGGCCGCCGCAGAACCGGGTCGACCGGGAGACCGCTCTGACCATGTACACCCGGGCCGGTGCCGCGCTGACCGGCGAGGAGCACATCAAGGGCATCCTGCGGGAGGGCTTCTTCGGCGACCTCGCGATCCTGTCCGACGACTACTTCACCGTGCGGGAGGGGGACATCCCGCATATCGAGTCGCTGCTGACCGTCGTCGGCGGCCGGGTCGTCCACGCCGTGGCGGAGTACGAGGAGATGGCGGAGGAGATCCCGGCCGTCAGCCCCGAGTGGAGCCCGGTGGCGCACTTCGGCGGCCACTGGGCCACCGGGGGAGCCGGTGGCTCCGGTGCCCGTCAGGCGGAGCTGCTGGGGGAGGCCGCCGCGGAGTCGGAACTCCACTGGCAGTGGCGCGTCCAGCGGGGGCTTGCCGACGGGGGCCGCCCCGAGCCGTACGACCCCTGCTTCGTCCTCTGACGGTGCCTCACCCCGTTCAATGACGGTGTCTCACCCCGTCCAACCGATAACTGCCCAGAACTGCCCAGAATCGAGAAGGGAAACCACGATGGTCGACATCAACGAGGTCAGCGCCGTACCGAGCCCCGACCTGCTCACCCCGGACAACGCCGTGGTGCTGTTCGTGGACCACCAGCCGCAGATGTTCTTCGGCACCGGCAGCGGCGACCGCACCGCGATCATCAATGCCACCGTCGGCCTGGCCAAGGCCGCCAAGGTCTTCGATGTGCCGACGGTCCTGACCACCGTGGCCGCCGAGTCCTTCTCCGGCCCGATCCTGCCGCAGCTGGCGGAGGTCTTCCCGGACGCCGAGATCATCGACCGTACCTCGATGAACGCCTGGGAGGACCCGGCGCTCGTCGAGGCGGTGAAGGCCACCGGCCGCACCAAGGTGGTCATCGCCGGGCTGTGGACCGAGGTCTGCCTGGTGCTGCCCGTACTGTCCATGATCGCCCAGGGCTATGAGGTCTATGTCGTCTCCGACGCCTCGGGCGGTGTCACCCCCCAGGCCCACGAACACGCGCTCCAGCGGATGATCCAGGCCGGCGCGGTGCCGGTGACCTGGGTGCAGGTGCTGCTGGAGCTGCAGCGCGACTGGGCGAGAACGGAGACCTACGGCCCCGTCACGGAGGTCGTGAAGGAGCACGCCGGCGCCTACGGCCTCGGTGTCTTCTACGCGCAGTCCATGATCGACCCCCACGCGGCCGGCTGACCCCGACCCCCGACACCGGTCATAGGGCCAGGACCAGGAACAGGAACGGGAACCAAACACGATGGACACCGGACTGCTGATCCTCCGGGTGGTGGTGGGCCTGCTCATCGCCGGCCACGGAGTGCAGAAGGTGAGCTTCCGCCTCGGCGGCCATGGTCTGGCGGGGGGAATCGAGGAGTTCCGGCACGACGGCTTTCGCGGTGGTGCCCTCACCGCGCTCGCCGCGGGCGCCGGCCAGATCGGTTCGGGCCTGTTCCTGGCCCTCGGGGCGCTCACGCCGATGGCGGCCATGGTCGCCATCGGCGTGATGACCGTCGCGATCACGGTCAAGTGGCAGCACGGACTGTGGGTGCAGAACGACGGCTACGAGTACCCCCTGGTGCTGGTCGTCGTCTGCGCGGCGCTGTCCTTCACGGGCTCCGGCCGATGGTCCGCCGACCATGCGATCGGCCTGGACTGGCCGGTGTGGCTGTCGTCGGCGGCGATCGCCCTCGGCCTGGCCAGCGGCCTGCTCACCCGCCTTGTCCTGCACCGCTCGACCACCGAGGATCCGACCACCGAGGAGAGGATGACCGCCGATGCGCGCACTGCTGACTGACGCGGCCCGCACCCTGGTACCGCCCCGCGCGGACCGGCACGGCCCGCTGCCGCCGCTGATGCTGACCCTGACGCTGGTCACCGGCATCGTCGACGCGGTGAGCTACCTGGGACTCGGGCATGTCTTCGTCGCCAACATGACGGGCAATGTGGTCTTCCTCGGCTTCGCCCTGACCGGCGCCCCGGGGCTGTCGGCCTCGGCGTCCCTCGTCTCACTGGCCGTGTTCCTGACCGGCGCCCTGGCGGGAGGCCGGCTCGCGACTCGGCTGGTGGCACATCGCGGACGGCTGCTGGCCGTCGCCACGGGTGTTCAGACAGTCCTGTTCGGCGCGGCGGCGGCCACCGCGGCCGCGGCCGACGGCCGGGTCACCACAGGGGTCGAGTACGCCCTGATCGTGCTGCTCGGCCTGGCCATGGGTCTGCAGAACGCCGTGGCCCGGCGCCTCGGCGTCCCCGATATGACCACCACCGTTCTCACCCTCACCCTGACCGGGCTCGCCGCCGACTCCACCCCGGCGGGCGGCACGGCACCCCGGCCGGGCCGGCGGATCCTGTCCGTACTGGCGATGTTCCTCGGGGCCCTGATCGGCGCCCTGCTGGTGCTGCACACCCATCTCGCGGCAGCCCTCGGACTGGCGCTGCTGCTGCTCCTGGTCACCGCGCTGATCACCCACCGCGTCTCGACCGCCGACGCGCACTGGGCTCCGCCGACGAGCTGAGCGCCGCCGGTCAGCTCGCGGCGCCCTGCCATTCGCTGGGGGACATCCCGTACGTGGCCCGGAACACCCGGCTGAAGTGGGTCGGGCTGATGAACCCCCAGCGGCGGGCCACCCCCGCGATGGTCTGGCGCCCCCGGGCCAGGACCAGTTCGCGCTGGCACTCCTCCAGCCGGCGGCCCCGTATCCAGCGCCCGACCGTGGTGCCCTCGTCCCGGAAGAGCTTGTGCAGATAGCGCACCGAGATGTGGTGGGCGCGGGCGATGGCCTCCGGTGAGAGGTCGGGGTCGGGGAGGTGGTGGGTGATGAAGCGCTGGATCTTCAGCAGCATCGCCCGGCGCGCGTCCGCCATATCGGCGGGCGGCGGGGCGTGTTGCTCCATGACCAGGGTGGCCAGGAGATCCAGCGCGTTGCGGGCGACGGTCTCGCCGACCGCGGGGGCGGCGGAGGTCACCATCTCGGCCAGCTCGGACAGGAACGGCGACACCAGGGAGCCGAGCAGCGACGCACTGCGGACGGGGGCCGCCGTGACCCGGTGCAGATCGTGTTTGCCGACGCCGAGCGACTGCCGCGGCAGCAGGAAGATCTTCAGCCGGGCACCGGCGGGCATCTCCAGGAGGTGGGGGAGCTCGGCGTCGTAGAAGAGGATGTCCCCGGGGCGCAGCAGCGTCTTCGGCGCGGTGGGCCCAGCAGGCCCGCCGGACCCACCGCACCGAGGGGAGCCACTGCCACCGCCCCGCAGCCCGACGAGGTGATAGTCGCCCGGGTCGTATGCGCCCAGCCGGGCGCCGCGGCCCGGCGACTGATCGGACAGGACCGATACGGCTGTCGCCGGATCCGACCGGCCGTCGCCGAGGGACATCCGCGGTGCGGCGTCCACGACGGCGATGTCCAGACCGACGGACCTCCAGTACCGCGCGCCCTCATACTCGGCGACGGTTCCGGGGGTCTCCTCCCGCGGTTCCGCGGTGCGGCCGATTCTCACTTGCGCCTCCACCGGCACCCGACGAATGGCCCCCAACCTCGGCTTTTGTCGCCGGGATGAGGGCCTTGTTCTCTTCGTGAGTGACCATACAAGCGCAGGAAGTACAAAAAAGTGTCACTTCAGTGACCGCCGTTGGCGTCCCCATCCGGAAGGTGAACGCCAGGTGACGTCCGCTGCTCCGGCTCCTCGCCGAGCCCCACGGCATAGGAGCGCAGCAGGTCGTGGACGGAGTACCGGCCGGGGCTCAGCTCGGCGACCAGGTGGGCCCGGGTGAGCTCGGCGAGCAGCCGAGCGCTTTCCTGAGCGTCGAGCCCGGCGAGCCCGTCGAGTGCGGCGAGTTCGGCCACCGCGGACGCCGAGAGGTCGGGGCCGGGGTGGCCGGCGAGCAGCCGGAAGAGCCGGGCGGCGCCCGCCGACAGCGCGCGATACGACCAGGAGAAGACCGTGCTGACCTCGGCGGACCCTCGGGCGATGGCGTCCAGCCGGTCGTGGGCATCGCGCAGCTCGGCGGCCAGGGCGGACAGCCGGAAGCCGGGGTGTGCGGCCAGCCGGGCGGCGACGCATGACAGGGCCAGCGGCAGCCCGGCGCACAGCTCGACGATCTCGGCCGCCGCCTGGGGCTCGGCCGCGACCCGGGCGGCCCCGAGCCGGGCGGCCAGCAACTCGCGCCCCTCCTCGGCGTCGAGCCAGCACAGGTTCAGCGGATGCGCGCCGTGGTCGGCGACCAGCCCGGTCAGCGTGTCCCGGCTGGTGACGATCACCAGACAGCCGGGCGCCCCGGGCAGCAGCGGCCGCACCTGCTCGGTGTCCAGTGCGTTGTCCAGCAGAACGAGGAAGCGCCGCCCGGCCAGCAGGCTTCGGTACAGCGCGGTTTGGGCGTCCAGGCCGTGCGGCACGCGGTGCCGCGGCACCCCGAGCGCGCACAGAAAGTCGCGTACGGCCTCCCCGGGGTCGAGGGCCGTGCCGGTGGGGTCGAATCCGCGCAGGTCGACGTAGAACTGGCCGTCCGGGAAGCGGTCTGCCACCTGGTGGGCCCAGTGCACGGCCAGCGTGGTCTTGCCGACCCCGGCCATCCCCTCGATCACACTGATGACTGCCGTGTCGAGCGGCCGGCCCTCCTCCGGCAGCAGCGCGGACAGCTTCGCCAACTGGGCGCGCCGACCGGAGAACGCCGGCAGGTCCTGGGGCAGCTGGGCGGGCCGCGGTTCGGAATACCCGACCCCCGGCAGAGGGATGGCCGACAGCGAGTTCGCCGACAGCAGCCCGCCGTCCGCCGGCTCCCCGCCGAGCGCGGCCCCGGAGCCCGCGGCAGAGCGCGTCGCCGGACGGGACTCGCGCAGCACCGCCCCATGGGCGTCGGACAGCTCCCGCCCCGGGGCCAGGCCCAGTTCGTCCGCGAGCCGGGTGACGGCGGCGCGGTGGGTCTCCAGCGCCTCGGCCCGCTGGCCGGTGGCCGCCAGGGCGCGCACCAGCCTGGCCAGCAGGGGTTCGTCCAGCGGGCTGGCCAGGGCCGCCTTCCGGAGCTCGTCCAGGACCGGGGCCGTCATCCCGGTGCGCAGCGCCGCGTCCGCCAGCTCCTTCACCGCCGCGAGGTGCTCCCGGTCGAGTACGTCGAGAAAGGCGCGCGCCCGTATCTCGACGGACACATCGGCGCCGGCCGGTCCCCTCCAGAGCGCCAGCGCCTCGGTGAGCAGCGTCACGGCCCGCCCGGGGGACCGGTCGGCGGCCTCGTCGGCCTGCTCGCGCAGCCGGCGGAAGCGGAGGAGGTCCAGCGAGTCCGCGTCGACTGCGATCCGGTAGCCGGCCGCCTCACGCAGCAGCCAGTGACCGGGCGCCCTCAGCGGCAGCCCGGGCTCCAGGGTGCGGCGCAGGATTCCGATGTGCCGGCGGACGACGTTGACGGCGCTGCCGGGCGGGTCCTCGCCCCACAGGGCGTCCACGATCTCGCCCAGCCCGACGGGTCGCCCCGCCCGCGCGAGCAACAGGCCCAGCAGTACGCGCTGTTGGGGGCGTCCCAGATCCAGCTCTGCCCCGGCCCGCCAGGCCCGTATGGGCCCCAGCACCGCGAACCGTACAGATTCCCGCGACACCCTCGCTCCTCTCATACCCTCAGCGCGTGAATACGGCGGCAAATAGTACAGGGGCGACAGCGCCTCAGCCGGTGATGCGTCCGGTCACCCCCGGTGCGCCTCGCCACCCGGGGCCAGGCGCGCGCTCACCTTCCCTGCGTCGGGGTGTTCCAGCTCGTTGAGCAGCGACAATGCCTCCTGCCAGGCGGCCCGGGCGGCTTCGGAGTCGCCCAGCGCGCTGTGCACGTCCCCGAGGTCGGTCAGCGTCTGGGCCTCCATATAGGGCACGCCCAGCTCCTGGTACAGCTCGAGGGCGTTGCCGTACCCGCCGAGGGCGCGCGTATGGCGGCCGACCTGCTGATGGATGTAGCCGATGCTGTGCCAGGCCGCGGCCTCGCCGTAGCGGTCTCCGTACTCCCGCAGCACCGGCAGCGCCGTGCGGCAGTGGCTGAACGCGAGGTCGTACTCGCCGAGGAGGGCGTGGTACCAGGCCACCGAGGCCAGGACGCTCGCCCACGCGGGCCGGTCCTTCCTCGACCGCAACAGCTCCAGCGCCTGCTGGTTGTGGCGCAGCGCCCCGCGGAGATCGCCCAGTTGCTCGGCGGTCCAGCCGAGACTGCGGTGGGTGTTGCCCCGCGCGATGTCGTCGCCGAGCTCCGTGAAGAGGCACAGGGCGCGTTCGAGATGCGTACGGGTCTCGTCGTGCCGGCCGAGGCGGCCCTCGACGCGGGCGAGGGCCCGCAGGGCGCGGGCCTCCATGGCGGGCAGGCCCGTCCGCAGGGCGGCTCCCAGGGCGGCGCGCTGGACCGTGGCCCAGTCGTGCCAGTGGCCCCGGCGGTCGAAGAATGCCTCCAGGGCCCAGGCCAACTGGCAGGCTCGGGTGTCGAATCCGCCTCGCACCGCGACGTCCACCGCCAGCAGCAGCGCCGGGTACTCGGCGGTGAGCCAGTCGAGTGCCCGCTCGGCGGAGGAGAAGGTCTCGAGGGTCACCCCGGGCCGCGGCGGCGCGGGAGGGATCGGGTCCAGGTGCGGGGCGAGCAGCAGATCCGCGGCGTGGGCGGCGTGCGCGTAGTGGTCGAGCAGCCGGTGGAGGGCCGCCCGGCGCTCGTCCTGCGAATCCTGGGCCCGCGCCAGCTCCCGGGAGTAGGCGCGCAGCAGGTCGTGCAGGACGTACCGGCCCGGAGTGTGTTCGCCGATCAGCTGCACCTGGGTGAGCTCGGTCAGCAACGGCCATGTCTCGCGCAGCGGAAGGCCGACCAGACTGGCCGCCGCCGTGGCGGAGATGTCCGGTCCGGCCTGCAGGCCGAGCACCCGGAACAACCGGGCGGCGGCGGGGGAGATGGCGCGGCAGGACCAGGAGAACACCGCGCCGACATCGGTGGACACCTCACCGCCCGCGAACCCCTCGAGGCTTTCCCGGGTCTCCCGCAACTCGTCGGCCACGACCGACAGCGGAACGTCGGGACTCAGCGCCACGCGGGCGGCGACGCAGGCCAGGGCGAGCGGCAGCCCGGCGCACCGTTCGGCGATCTCCGCGACGGCTCCCGGGGCATCCGACACCCGGCCGTCCCCGAGCCGGCGGGCCAGGAACTCACGGGCCTCGTCCACATCGAGCGGCCGCAGGCTCAGCGTATGGGCGCCGTACGCCGCCAGCAGCCCCTGCATCTGGTTGCGGCTGGTGACGATCGTGAGACAGCCGGGCGAGCCGGGCAGCAGCGGCCGTACCTGGTCCGTGCCCGCGGCGTTGTCCAGCAGCACCAGGACCCGGCGGCCGGCCAGCAGGCTGCGGTAGAGCGCGGTCTGGGCGTCCAGGCCGTTCGGGATGTGCTGCGGCGGCACACCCAGGGCGTCGAGAAAGCCGCGTACGGCCTCCCCGGGGGTCATGGCGGGCCCCGTCGGGTCGAATCCGCGCAGGTTGACGTAGAGCTGTCCGTCGGGGAAACGGTCGGCGACCTGATGGGCCCAGTGCACGGCCAGGGTGGTCTTGCCGATCCCGGCCATCCCGCCGATGGCGCTGATCAGCACCGTGGAGGTGTCCTGCCCCGCCCCTGGTAACCGGGCCAGCACCTCCGCCATTTCCGTTCTGCGGCCGGTGAACACCGGCAGGTCGGGCGGGAGCTGGGCGGGGCTGGGCGCGGTGTAGCCGGTGCGCCCGGACGGCCCGTCAGGGGCGGGCCCGCCTGCCGCAGGCGCCGCCTCCCGGGGCTTACGCCCGGCCGCCACCGCCTGAGCCGCCAGCAGCTCCGCGCCGGGCGATATGCCCAGTTCGTCGGTGAGGCGTATGCGGGCCCCCTCGTACACCTCAAGTGCCTCGGACCGGTGCCCGGCCGCCGCCAGGGCGAGCACCAGCCGGGACAGCAGCGGCTCGTCCAGCGGGCTCGCGGCGGCGGCCGCCCGCAGCGCCGGCAGCACCAGGTCGGCCGCGTCGGCGCCCAGGGCCAGATCGGCCGACTCCTTGACGGCCGCCAGGTGTTCCCGGTCCAGCGCCGCGAGCAGCGGGTGGCCGCGCACCTCGGCGGCGATCCCGGAGGCGGCGGGCCCCTGCCACAGAGCCAGCCCCTCGACGCTCAGCGCCACGGCCCGCCCGGCTGCGCCCTCCGCCGCGGCCCGCCGGGCCCTCTCCCGCAGGCTCCGGAAGCGCAGCAGGTCCAGGGAGTCGTTGTCGACCTCCAGACGGTAGCCACCCGCACCGCGCAGCAGCCAACGGCCCGCCGCCCGCGTGGGCAGCCCCGGCTCCAGCAGCCGGCGCACCGCGCCCACATGCCGGTGGATCACATTGGCGGCGCTGTCCGGCGGGTCCTCGCCCCACAGGGCGTCGACCAGGCCGTCCATCGAGACCGTCCGCCCGGCCCCCGCCAGCAGCAGTGCCAGCAGCGCCCTGCGCTGAGGGCGCCCCAGGTCGAGTTCGCTCTCCCCACGCCAGGCCCTGACCGGCCCCAGGAGCGCGAACCGCACGGGACCCTGTGACAACTCACCCTCCGAGATCCGATCGCTGCCCCCTTCACGATCAATCTAAGTGGTGAGTCGACCGCGGCCGAATCCACGGCCCACGGTGCACGGGCCGGGATCCGCGTCCGCCGGGACCGGTCCCGGGCGCGGGGGCGCACGATGCGGTCGCCCGCCATGTGGGGCTCGCACGTTTCGCGAGAGGAAGAGACCAGGAGATGGCTGACCCGACGTACGCCGCCGTGCCGGAGCCCGCGCCACCCGGGGGCGGGGCATACGACCCGCTGACCGGCGCCCTCGGCAACGCGTCCCTGCTCGGCGTCGGCTACCTGCTGCTGGGGCGGCGCGGGCTCGCCGTCGCCGCCGCGGTGGTGACCGTCGTCCTCGTCTCCGTCCTGGTCTCGGTCGCCCGGCCGTGGTGCGAGATCGTGGTGGTCGTCTGGTGGGTGGCCGGCATCGCGCACGGGTGGTTCCTGGCGCGGGGCCGCGGCGGGCCTGGTGTGCGGGTCGGCCCGGCCGTACGTACGCGGCGTCTGGTGGCGCTCGGCGTCACGGCTCCGGTGCTGCTGGCCGCGGGGTTCCTGCGGTTCGACGCCTCCAGGATCGAGCGGAGCGTGACCGAGGCCCGGGAACGCGGCGACTGCGCGGGGGTGTTGGCCGCGCAGGGCGAGGTGTGGATCGGCCACCGTATAGCCGACGCGCCGCCGGCCGCCCGCGGCGACAAGACCGTCAAGGCGTGCCATCAGCTACGGGCCGCCAAGGCGGACCTGACCACCGGGCTGACCGGGGACACCGGCGCCCTGAAGACGGGCTTCGACACGCTCTCCTCGGTCCTCGCGCAGCCCGGCAACGGGAAGACGGTCGACGCGGTCCTGGACGGGTTCCTCGGCGGTCTGCCCACCGAGAACCCCTGCCGCACCGTCACGGTCACCGACTGGCTCCGCCATCGCCGGCCCACCCACAACGCGCTTGACCGGTCCGCGGACACCGCGAAGCGGACCGCGCCCGCGGCGCTGGTCGGATGCGGTGACGACCTCATGGCGGGCAAGGACTGGAAGAAGGCGCGCGACCGCTATCGGCAACTCCTCGACCAGTACCCGGGCGACGGACTCGCGGCCAAGGCCCGCGGCGGGGTCAGGCGGGCCACGCTGACCATCGAACTGGGACACGTCCGCGACCTGCTCGACGGGTCGACGGACACACAACCCGCCTACTGCTCCCGACCGGCCAAGTACAGCGGCGCCGCCCCCTACGGCAAGGGAACCAACCGCGCGCTGTTCTACGGGAACGATGCGTACACGAACAAGCTCCCGGGCGAGTGGCGGACCACCGACGCCGCCCACGCGGTGCTGGTGGTCTGCGCGGACGACGAGGACTACGGGACGTCCGTCCGGACGTGTCCGTACGAGAACAAGTCCTTCCCCAACTTCCCCACGGATGTGACATTCCACAAGATCGCGATTCCGGTGAAGGTCTACGAGCTGCGGACCGGAAAGCTCGTGGCCGACCGCTCGGTGGAGATCGGCGGAACGAGCTGTCCCAGGAAGCTCTCGTACACCACCTACGGGCCCACCGACCTCGGCCCGCCGTCGAAGGTGTACGTCAAGGCGTCCAAGGCCGATGTGCGCGCCGGCTTCCGGTCGCTGATCCACCGGTGACCGGGCCCTTCACCGGTCCCTTCACCGGGCCGGGGAGCCGCCCGCGCCCGGATCACCCGCTCTGACCAGCCCCGTCTCGTACGCGAGCACGACGGCCTGGGCGCGGTCGCGGAGGGCCAGCTTGGCGAAGATCCGGGCCACATGGGACTTCACCGTGGCCTCGCTCAGGGTCAGCTCGGCGGCCAGCTCCGCGTTGGACAGGCCACGGCCAAGCAAGCCAAGGACCTCCAGCTCACGGGGTGTGAGGGCCGCGAGGTCGGCGTGCTGGGCGGGGACGGGGGCGGACGGTGAGGCGAAGCGCTCCACCAGCCGCCGGGTGATGGACGGGGCCAGCAGGGCATCGCCCGTGTCCACCAGCCGTACGGCCGCCGCCAGGTGTTCCGGGGTGACGTCCTTGAGCAGAAACCCGCTGGCCCCGACGGACAGCGCCGTATACACATAGTGGTCCAGGTCGAAAGTGGTCAGCATCAGCACCCGGCAGTCCGGGGTCTGGCGCAGGATGCGGCGGGTGGCCTCCAGGCCGTCCATGGTCGGCATACGGATGTCCATCAGCACCACGTCCGGCCGCAGTTCGCGCGCCGCCGCCACCGCTTCCGCGCCGTCGGCCGCCTCGCCCACCACCTCGATGCCGCGCGCGGTGAGGATCAGCCGGAAGCCGGTCCTGATCAGTGTCTGGTCGTCGGCGATGAGCACGCGCGGAGCCCGCTCGCGCCCGGGCGCCGCCGCCGTCATGGCCGGTCCAGGGGGATACGCGCCCGGACCCGGTAGCCGCCGCCGAGGCGGCGCCGGGCGTCCAGGTCTCCGCCGTACACCGCGACCCGTTCCCGCAGGCCCAGCAGTCCGCGGCCGGTGCCCTCCCGCTGCCGCGGTGTCGGCTGTGCCGGCGCACCGCCGGTCAGCACGCTGGGGCCGGTGTTGAGCACCTCCACGCGCAGCGCGTGGTCGGCGTAGCGCACGGTCACCTCGGCCTTGCCGGCGCCGTCGCCGTGTCTGAGCGCGTTGGTCAGCGCCTCCTGGATGATGCGGTAGGCGGTCACATCGACCCCCTGGGGCAGCGGGCGCGGTTCGCCCGAGACGCGCACCTCGACGGGCAGCCCGGCGAAGGAGATCCGGTCGACGAGCGGGCCAAGCCGGTCAAGGCCCGGCTGCGGTGTCAGCTCCGCCGCGCCGCCGCCGGCCGTGCCCGGCCCCTGGTCGGTGTCCTCGCCGCTCGGCGACGGCGCCAACAGCCCCAGCAGATGCCGCAGATCGGTCATCGCGCCACGCCCCGCGTCCTCGACGGCCCGCAGGGCCGCCGTGGCCTCGTCCGGCATGGTGCCCAGCACCTCGCGGGCGGCCCCGGCCTGGACCACCATGAGGCTGACGTTATGGCTGACGATGTCGTGCAACTCCCGGGCGATACGGTCCCGCTCGGCCTCGATCGCGGCGCGCGCGGCGCTCTCCCGCTCCCGCTCCAGCAGCCAGCCGCGCTCTCCCACGGCCGTCTGCCACCGGCGCCGCGTACGCACCAGCGCCACCGCCAGCCACAGGGCGGCGACCGACACCACCCCTACTGCCGCCACCAGCGCCTTTGTCTCCCACTCCCACACGGGGCCACTGTGGCAGACCGCCCCGGGATCCGCATCAGCCTGCGGATGCAGGCCCTGCATCCCGGGGATGAGACGGGCGCGAAGGTGCCATCCGGGGAGGGATGTTCGGGCCGGGCTCCCCGGTTAGCGTCCTGTGCATGTTCACTGAGCACAGCAGCGCAGAGGTCGTCGTACGGCTCGACGGCGTACGCAAGGAATACGGGGAGACGACGGCGCTGGACGGCGTGTCCCTGGAGATCCGGGCCGGGGAGGCGGTCGCGGTGATGGGGCCGTCGGGGTGCGGAAAGTCCACCCTGCTCAACATGATCGCCGGTTTGGACCGTCCGACGGACGGCACGGTCACCGTGCACGGCGAGAACGTGGGGGAGCTGAGCGAGAAGGGTCTCGCCCTGTACCGGCGGCGCCGCATCGGCATGGTCTTCCAGTTCTTCAACCTCGTCGACGACCTGTCGGCGCTCGACAACGTCGCCCTGGCCGCGCAGCTGACCGGCACCCCCGCCCGGCAGGCCCGCCGGCGCGCGCTGGAACTCTTCGAGGAGCTGGGCATCGAGGACCGCGCCCGGGCCTACCCCGCGGTGCTCAGCGGCGGCGAGCGGCAGCGGGTCGCGGTGGCCCGGGCGCTGATGAACCGCCCCGCCCTGCTGTTGGCCGACGAGCCGACCGGCGCCCTGGACAGCCGGTCCGGCGAGCAGGTGATGGATCTGCTGCTGGACCTCAACCAGATCGGCCAGACGCTGATCATGGTGACGCACGACGAGCACCTGGCGCGGCGCTGCGCCAGCCGGCTGGTCCTCCTCGCCGACGGCCGGGTGACCGGCGAACACACCCTGGAGGCCTCCGCATGAGGGCCGTGTGGCGGGCGGCGCGTGCGGCCGTACGGCGGCGTAGGCTCCAGACGATCGTCATCCTGCTGGTCACGCTGGTCTCCACCGGGGCGATGGTGATCGCGCTCGGCCTGGTCGACTCGGCATCGGCCCCCTTCGAGAAGACCTTCGCCAGGCAGCGCGGCCCGCATATGGCCGCCGCGTTCGATCCCGCGAAGGTCTCGGAGGCACAGCTGGCGCGGGCGGCGCGGCGGTCCGGAGTCGAGGCCGCCGCCGGCCCGTTCGCCCAGGCGACGGTCGACATGCCGAGGGGTCCGGAGAGCTACGGCCTCGGCGGCCAGGTCACCGTCGTGGGCCGCCCCGGGCCGGGGGGCCCGGTGGACCGGGTGGACCTCTGGGCGGGCCACTGGCCCACCCGGCCGGGCGAGGTCGTCCTGAACCGGCAGTCGGACTGGACCGCACGCGACCTGGGCAAGCGGATCCGGGTGCCCTCGGGGCCGACGCTCACCATCGTCGGGTTCGGCTTCGAACTCAGCCACACGGCGGACGCCTGGGTCGCGCCCGCCCAGATCGAGGCCCTGCACCCGACCACCACGCAGATGCTCTTCCGCTTCACGGACGCGTCGTCGGACGCCCGGCTGCGCGCCCAACTGGCCACGGTGACCGAAGGGCTGCCGAAGAACGCCCTGACCGCTTCCGAGTCGTACCTCGCCCTCAAGCACCGGACAGGCGCCCCGGCCCGGTCCTACGCGAGCTATCTGCTGGCCTTCGGCGTCCTCGGTGTCGTGGTGGCGGTGCTCATCGTCGCCAACGTGGTCAGTGGCGCCGTGATCTCCGGCTTCCGGCACATCGGGATCCTCAAGGCCCTGGGCTTCACCCCGGGCCAGGTGGTCGCCGTCTACCTCGCCATGGTCTCCGTCCCCGCCGTCATCGGCTGCGCACTCGGCACCGTCGTCGGCAACCTGGTGTCACGTCCGTTGTTCCAGTTCGTGTTCATGGGGCCCGACTCGGGGGTGTTCAACCACAACGTGGGCATCGCGCCCTGGGTGAACGCGCTCGCCCTGATCGGCATGCCTGTCGTCTGCGCCCTCGCCGCCCTCGCCCCGGCGGTGCGCGCGCACCGGCTCTCCGCGGCGCGGGCGATCAGCGCGGGCAGTGCCCCGCGCGCCGGACGGGCGCTCGGCGTCCAGCGCCGGCTGGCGGGCAGCAGGCTGCCGCGGTCGCTGAGCCTGGGGGTGGGCCTGCCCTTCGCCCGTCCCGGCCGCAGCGCCCTCACGCTCGCCGCCGTGCTCCTCGGGGTGACCACGGTGACCTTCGCGACCGGCCTGGCCACGATGA
Organism: Streptomyces sp. NPDC059679; assembly: GCF_042734105.1. Lineage (NCBI taxonomy): Bacteria > Bacillati > Actinomycetota > Actinomycetes > Kitasatosporales > Streptomycetaceae > Streptomyces > Streptomyces sp. NPDC059679. Next base: position 57,771 of record NZ_JBHWES010000035.1, read on the forward strand.
TGACCCGGTTCGGGGAGGCGGGGCAGGGCTCCTACGACGTCACGGTGTACGCGAGCAGTTCCAAGCACGGCAAGGAGACCCAGCCCGAGCACGGCGACCGGGAACTCCAGTCCCTGCTGCGTTCGCTGCCGGGCGCGAGTGAGGTCACCGCCAGGGCGGACATCGAGGTCCGCATGGGCGGCGCCGCGCAGAACCTCATGCTGGAGGCCCGCCGGGGCGACCTGCTCCGGCTGGACAGCGTGCTCACCGAGGGCCGGTGGACGCGGGGGGCGGGTGAGATCGTGGCTGGTTCCGCCTTCCTGCGCCAGCACGGCATGCGGATCGGCGATCACCTCACCCTGGAGAAGAGCGACCACAGGGAGGCGGTGACCGTCGTGGGCGAGTACATGGAGAGCGACGGCCGGCTGGTCGTGGGCGACTGGGCGACGATCACGGCCCTGTCCCCCCAGGAGAAACCCATTGCGTACCACGTCAAACTCCGCGACGGAGCGGACCCGTACGCTTATGCGCGCGCCGCCAGGGCCGCGGACTCCGGGACCACCCCCACACCGAACGGCCCGAACACCGGCGAGCAGACCATCGTCGGCTCTGCGACGGCGCTCACCCTGATGCTGGTCGTGGTCGCCTCGCTCGGCGTCTTCAACACGGTCGTCCTCAACACCCACGACCGCCGCCGCGACCTGGGCATGCTCAAGTCCATCGGCATGACGCCACGACAGGTGACGGCGATGATGGTGACGTCGATGGGAGTGCTGGGCGCGCTCGGCTCGCTGCTCGGCGTCCCGTTGGGCATCGCGGTTTACGACCTGGTGGAGCCGCGGATGGCGGACGCGGTGGACATCGCCCTGCCCTCGTACATGACCGACGTCTGGCACCTCCCGACCCTGGCCGGCCTGGCCCTGGCGGGGCTGGTGATCGGGGTGCTGGGCGCCCTGATCCCGGCGCGGCGCGCGGCGCGGCTGACGATCGCGGAGGTGCTGCACAACGAGTAGCGCCCCGCCATACGGAACGCGGCGGCCCTCGTCCGGATCGGAACCGGGCGAGGGCCGCCGCTGCGCGTGAGTGTTCCGGGGCCGTTAGTCGGCGCCGAACTCCATCGCGGCGCGGTCGAGCAGCTGGTCGTCGCTGGAGACCTGGCCGTCGGAGGAGGCGATCGCCTCGGACGCGCCCTTCGGCATCGCGCCGATCAGCCCGGTCGAGGCCGCCTGCGCGGCGCCGATCAGCGCCGGGTGGGAGTTGCCCACCATCCCGAGCCCCGCGTACTGCTCGAGCTTGGCGCGGGAGTCCGCGATGTCGAGGTTGCGCATGGTCAGCTGGCCGATCCGGTCCACAGGACCGAAGGCGGAGTCCTCGGTCCGCTCCATGGAGAGCTTGTCCGGGTGGTAGCTGAACGCCGGCCCGGAGGTGTCCAGGATGGAGTAGTCCTCACCGCGCCGCAGCCGCAGGGTCACCTCGCCGGTGATCGCCGCGCCGACCCAGCGCTGCAGCGACTCGCGCACCATCAGCGCCTGCGGGTCCAGCCAGCGGCCCTCGTACATCAGCCTGCCGAGCCGCCGGCCCTCGGTGTGGTAGGTGGCGACGGTGTCCTCGTTGTGGATCGCGTTGACCAGCCGCTCGTACGCCGCGTGCAGCAGCGCCATGCCCGGCGCCTCGTAGATGCCGCGGCTCTTGGCCTCGATGACGCGGTTCTCGATCTGGTCGGACATGCCCAGGCCGTGCCGGCCGCCGATGGCGTTGGCCTCCAGCACCAGATCGACGGCGGAGGCGAACTCCTTGCCGTTGATCGTCACCGGCCGGCCCTGCTCGAAGCCGATCGTGACGTCCTCGGCCGCTATGTCGATGGTCGGGTCCCAGAACCGCACGCCCATGATCGGCTCGACGAGCTCGATGCCGGTGTCAAGGTGCTCGAGCGCCTTGGCCTCGTGCGTCGCGCCCCAGATGTTCGCGTCGGTGGAGTAGGCCTTCTCCGTGCTGTCCCGGTAGGGCAGGCCGTGGGCGACCAGCCACTCCGACATCTCCTTGCGGCCGCCGAGCTCGCTGACGAAGTCGGCGTCCAGCCACGGCTTGTAGATCCGCAGGGAGGGGTTGGCCAGCAGACCGTAGCGGTAGAACCGCTCGATGTCGTTGCCCTTGAAGGTGGAGCCGTCGCCCCAGATCTGGACATCGTCCTCGAGCATCGCGCGCACCAGCAGGGTGCCGGTGACGGCCCGCCCGAGCGGGGTGGTGTTGAAGTAGCTGCGGCCACCGGACCGGATGTGGAACGCCCCGCAGGCGAGGGCCGCGAGACCCTCCTCCACGAGGGCCGCCCGGCAGTCGACCAGCCGGGCGACCTCCGCGCCGTAGGCCGTGGCGCGGCCGGGCACCGACGCGATGTCGGGCTCGTCGTACTGGCCGATGTCAGCGGTGTAGGTGCAGGGCACCGCACCCTTGTCGCGCATCCACGCGACGGCTACCGAGGTGTCGAGGCCACCGGAGAAGGCGATCCCGACGCGCTCGCCGACAGGCAGGGAGGTGAGAACTTTGGACACGGCAGAAGTATGCATGACCCCGCATGATCATGCAAGCGCCGATTTACGACCCGCCCCGGGCCGCCTCCGCGACCGCGACGGCCCACGCCCCGGCCGCACGGCTGCCCGGGGCCGGCACCAGCAGGCCGAGGCGCTGGGGCCGGTCGGCGCCTGTTGTCCGGCCGCCGCGGCGCACCCGGACGCGGCGTACGACGAGCTCGTCGCCCTGACCGGCAGGCCACCCGCGCTCGATACGCGCGTGGCGCACGCCCTGGCGGAGATCATGCACCCCGGCGACGGCGCCCCTCGGGGCGCCGTCGCCGCCGAGGTGGGCCTGTCGGCCCCGCGGCTGCGCGCACTGGTCCGCGAGGCCGTGGGGACATCGCTGGCCGTACTGCGGCAGTGGGCACGGCCGCGGGACGCGGTCGCCGCCCTGCCCGGCGCCTCGCCGGCCGCGGCGTATGCGGGCTTCGCCGACCAGGCGCATCTGACCCGGACGTCGCGGAAGCTGATCGGACGGACACCGGGTTCGCTGCCGTCGGCGCGCCGGGCCACCGGTTTCGGCAGCGGGCCGTGAGGCCGCGACCAGGCGGGTCAGCGTGCGCACGGTGCGCCGGTCGTACGGCTGGAGGTGTCCGGCCGGTACGCCCCGCAGGCCACCACCGCTTCCGGTTGCTGCGCCACTTGTCGCAGCAGGACCAGGGTCTTGTCCCGGGGTGGCGCGTTGCTGCCCTGGTCGTAGGAGACGTATCCGGTGGCTCCGTCGAAGGTGACACCGGCGCCGAGGGCGATGAGGACGGACTCCCGCTCGACGTCCGGGTCGCGCAGCCGGGCCTGGTCGATCGCCTGCGACAGCATGTGGACGGCGTCGTAGGACACCGCGGAGTGTCCGTCCTGCCGCCAGGGGTCGTCTCCCTCCGTGGTGGCCCGGACGAAGTGGTCGTATTCCTTGGCGAACTGCCGGCTCCTGGCGCTGGTGCGCGGGTCGGTGAGCGGCATGCGGTGGGCCGAGTAGTACAGCCGCAGCCAGCTCTTGTCACTGAGCTCGCCGGTCATCGCCACATTGGTCAGGTCGTTGCCGCCGAGGACCGTGATGTCGTGGTCGACGCAGGTGCCCCGGAGGTCCATGGCGTTGATGAAGGCGGTGAAATCGCGCGCCCGCGCCGACCAGTACACGACCGAGTCCGGATCCGTCCGCAGCGCCCGGCACAGTTGGTTGGCGAGTTCGACGGCGCTGTGCACGCTGGTCGAACCTGCCGGGGCGAACCGGAAGTCGCCGTCCTGGTCGAAGTTGAACACCGAGGTGGGGCCCGGGAATTCGGCGCGGAACTTGTCCGCGAGGCTCTTGCTGTAGAGGTCCGCCGAGCTTTCGATCACCAGCGCCCGTTTCGCCGGGGAGCAGATGTTCTGCTTCTCGCCGCGTGCCGCCACGATGTTCTGCTGGCCGGCGAAGTCGGCCTCGATGCGCGCCTCGGTGGAGTTGGACGGGGCGGAGGGCCAGTAGTTCAGGCTCGCCGGGCCGTCCAGCATCTCGTCGGCGGTGGCAGTGGTCCCGACCGCGGGGATTCCGGCCGCGCCGAGCACCCGGAGCGCGGCCTTGGTCGTGTCCCGGCTCTGCGCGTACCCGAGAACGCCGACGACCTTCTTATAGTCCCTTTTACGGTCCTTGCGCCCCGCCGCGTCCTCGTGGCGGGTTTCGTCGACGAGCCTCCGGGCCGCCTGTTCGGCCTCCTGGAAGTTCTCACCCGTGGTGCGCACCTCCACGCGCAGCGGCACCAGCGAGTCGTCCGAGACCGCCTCGTCGTTCAGCCTTCGCTGCCACAGGGCGATACCGCGCAGCTCCGGGATCGTCCCGTCGAACAGGGCGTCCGTCTCGTCCCGCGGTCTGCTGGACCCGAAGGCCACCACGGTCCGTACGGTCCGCCCCTGGCCGGCGAACCGCTCGGCGCGCCTGTTCTCGGTGTCGATCGCCCTGCGCGCCGCGTCGTACCAGGCCTTCGGGGTCATGCGGACCGGTGTGGCGCGGGCGGACTCGGCGACGGACCGGCTGCCGCCGACGCAGGAGCGATCCTCGGGGTCCGGCAGTGCGCGGCTCACGATCAGGACCGTGCCGACCAGTGCCAGCGCCACGAAAACCGCCACGATGGACGTGGTGGTCCGCCAGCTCAGCCGGAAGGTCCTGGGCGCCACCGGACCCACGGGCAGCCCCGGGCCCGCGAGCGCGGCCTCGCTGAAGGTCACGAGGACCGGCGGGCCGTCCTTGTGGCCCAGCTGGAGCCCGGCCTGGGTGAAGTTGCTCTCCGGCGGGTCGCCGAGCTCGGCGAGGAGCGCCGGGGACGGCTGCCCGACGGCGATGACCAGCGGCCCCGGCTGCGCCGCGGTGTCCCGCATCCGGTGCAGCGCGCGCAGGAAGCGCTCGGCGCCACGGGCGCCCTGTGCCCCGGTCGGCTCCAACTCCACCAGGAGCACCGGCCGCGCGGTGCGGCGCCGCCGCCTGGGCAGGACACCGCCGACGGGCGGGGTGCGCAGATCCTCCAGCAGGGCCCGCACCAGCAGCTCCTCCAGTTCCTGGAGGGCTTCGTCGTGGCGGGGATTGGTCCTCAGCCGCACCGCCTGGACGGCGGCCACCTGGTCCAGCACCGCGAACAGCGTCCGGCCGCCCGCGGCCACCGGCAGGTCCGCCAGCCAGGCGCGCATCACCTTCGCCGATGTCCACCAGGACCACAGTCTGCGCGGGAGTCTCCGGGCGACCGACAGCCAGCCGACGCGCAGCAGCCACCCCCGGATGGTGTCCGCCGGGGGGTCGCTCGCCGGGAGCCTCCCCAGCAGGCCGCGGTGTTCGGCCTGTTGCTGATCGCAGACGTGTTCCCGCAGCTCCCTGGCGCGCGGTCCGGGCCAGCGCGCCGGATGTTCCCTGAGGTAGGTCACCAGGTCCCGGACCACCTGGAAGTGCGGGAAGCGGTCCGGCACCATGTGCGGGGGGACCTGAAGACAGGCGCCCGCGCGCTCGGAGAGCAGTTCGGTGTCCGGGCCGGCGGTCAGATGTGCGTACGGCACAAGCCTGCCGCTGTCGTCGATCGACCGGCGCAGCGCCTCCAGCACCCGGTGCACGGCGGCCTCGCACTGGGCCGCATCGCCCGGGACCCGCAGGATGAAAAGTGGCGGCTTCGTCGCCAGGTTCTTTCGGTTCGCCGGAGCCACCGCGGTCAGGAACTCACGTACGAAGACTTCGGCTCTGGAATCGTCCGGGAACCCGTCGAATCCACCGTGAGGTAAGGGCATAAGCGGACACCCCCGTTGCGGTTCATCACGAATTATGAGCCTATAGGGGCTCGGGCGGGACCGGTCCCGGAGTAATTGCTCACATTGGCGACTTTCCCGTCAAGGGCGAACACGCCGATATCGTCCGCCAGTTGAGCACCGACGGATTCAGCAGGGTCCGGGTCGACGGCCGGGTCCACGCGCTCGCCGCTTCACAAAGCCCTCCACGCTCGTCGGTTGCCGGCCGAGGATCGTGCTGACATCGTCCGTGGCGCGGTCGTAGCGGTTCTCGGCGTGGAGCCGCGCCATCGTGGAGAGGTGATTGAGCACATGCTCGGGGAGGCCCTGGGTGGCCAGCTCCTGCTGAAGCCACTGGTCATGGGGCACATCGACGTATGTGATCTTTCGCCCGAGCGCGGCGGAGAACTCCGCGGCCATGGCCGTCATATCGCGGGAGGCGCCGCCGGTGAGGTGATACGTGTTCCCGAGGTGCGGAGCCGGATCCATCAGGACCGTCGCGACGACCTCCGCCACGTCCCGGGCGGCGATGGGCGAGGTCTTCCCGGAGCCGAACGGCAGCCGGATCGTGTCGCTCTTCTTGATCGAGGCGTACGCGAAGATCTGGAAGAGCGGGTTCTCCATGAACACGGTGGGCCGGATATGGGTCACCGGCAGGCCCGACCAGTTGAGGACCTGTTCGACCAGCCAGTGCTGATGCTGCTGGGCCGATTCCGATGTGCTCGTGGCGCTCATCTGGGCCACGGTCATCTGTGACATGTTGACGAACACGTCCAGGTGTCCGCGGTCGCGCGCGATGGCCGCGGTGTTGATCGCGGCCTCCAGATACTGCGCGGAAACGCCCATGCCGAAATAGACCCGCCGGCAGTCCGCCATGGCTCGGCCCACGTCCCCGGGGTTCGTGAGATCGCCGACGAAGACGTCCGCGCCCGTGGCGCGCAGCGCTCGCGCTCGCTCGTCCGCTCGGCGGACAAAAGCGCGCACGGGGAGTTCTTTCGCGCGGAGAAGTTCCACCACGGTGCGGCCGACGGCTCCGACACTGCCTGCGGCCCCGGTCACGAGAATCGGACGTGTCTCAGGCATCGAGAGTCCTCCCGTTCCCCAGCATTCTCGCTGGCCGACGCGCTCGGCGCGAGTCGGCCCCATGCGCCCTCGCCCCGGCCGGGACGCATGGACAGGGGCGGTTCCGGCCGGGGCGTGGTGACGGGAGTGTGCTGGGGTGCGGGGCTGGTCGTTCGTCAGAGGTTGACCGACACGTACTCCTTGCCCTTGTCGTTCTCCACCACGACCTTGGTGATCTGGTCGGCCGGTACGGCCGCCGAGCCGTCGAGGTCGGCCCCCTTCTTCTCGCCCGAGACGAGCCAGCTTCCGGCCACTTCGCGGCTGCCGTCGTCGGACACCACCACCAAGCGGCAGCGCTCACCCGCCGGGATGCCATTGACCGAGGCGTTGATCCGGACCCAGTCGGCCGCCGGGGTCACCCGTACCGTCATCCGGCTGCCCGTCTCGGCGCTGGTCACCGAGGCCACCTTCGTACCGGCCGGGGGAGTGGCCGGAGCCGAGGTCGAGGTCGGCGGGCGCTCCGCGATCTCCGTCGGCCGCCCGCCGGTGTGCCGGCCGATCAGCACACCGCCGCCCAGTACGGCCGCCGCCGCGACCGTCGCGACGGCGGCCAGGACGACCCGCTGTCCGCGCTCCATGCCCGCGCGGTCGCCGCGGGCCTGCCGCAGGGTGCGCTGCAGCAGCAGATCCCCGCCGTCCGGCGGACCGTCGAGAAATGCCTCGGGGGGCACCTCACCCAGCGCGGACTCCATCTCCCGCAGCCCGTCCAGTTCGTCGCGGCATCTCCGGCACGACGCCACATGTTCGTCGATGGCCCGCACCTCCCGCTCATCCAGCGCGCCGAGAACGTAGGCGCCGAGCAGTTCGCTGTTGTCATGCTGCTGAATGCTCATACCGCCACCCCCTTCAGCGCGACGAGCTTCGCCGTCGTCGGTTTGTCCCTGTACATTTCACGCAGTGCCTTCAAGGCATAGTGTGATCGCGACTTCACGGTTCCGGGTGGAATCCCGAGACTTTCCGCCGCTTCGGCGACGCTTCTTCCCTGGAAATAAATTTCTCTCAGCACGTCCCGGTGGTCCGGGGAAAGCTGATCGAGCGCTTCCATCACGAGCATCGAATTCACCACGGCGTCCGCATGGTCCTGCGCCACGGGCGTGGTGGCCGCGGACTCGGCGACCTCGGTCGGGCGTGCCGCCTTGGCCCGGTACCGGTCGGTGACGATGTTGCGGGCAACGGTGAGCAGCCAGCCGCGCACCGAGCCCTTGCCGTTGACCAGCGCGTCCGGGTGCTTCCAGGCCCGGATCAGCGTCTCCTGGACCACGTCCTCCGCGGCGCTGTGGTCGCCGGTCAACCGCTGCGCATAGGCGAGCAGCGCCCTGCCGTGTTCCTCGTAGAGAGCCCGGATCAGTGCCTCGTCACTCGTTCTCTGTTGCTTCTTGCGAGTGCGGGACCATAGTGCCGCCGCCATCCACCCACTCCCGTCCTCTCCTGCACTGACGCGCTGAACACGGATCCCGTACGGCCCCGGTTCAATGTGGCCTGTGTCACGCGGACCGGCAGTGACGGCCGTCGTTGATACAGCGCACCACCGCCGCCATCCGGCGGTCCGTCATCACATTGATGACGAGAGCGTGGTCGGTCCTCGGATCGCGCCCTTGCTCCGGGAAGGAGTCCACGGCGTAGCGGGTGCCGTGGGTGAGGTCGTACGCGACGGTGATCCGCAGCTGCGGCACCGGGAAGGTGGCCTGCGGGCAGACGCCGTTGACGGCGGGGAACACCACATGGGCGCGGTGGTCGGGGCTGTCGGTGGCAAGTCCGTTCCAGCAGCTGGGGAGGTCGAAGGTACGGGTGGGCCCGCTGCCTTGGGGACACCTCGTGTACGCCGTCGTGAACCGCCCGGGGTGGCCGGAACAGCCCCACTGGGCCCGTATCCGCGCATCGCCGCCCGCGGTCGCCGCGACCGCGTCCCCCGTGACCAGCCGCAGGAACCGGGGCATGGCGACCACCTTGCTCACCGGGTTGCCGCGGAACTCCACCCGGACCGACGACGGTTTTACGATGGCGCCGGTGTTGCCGTCCGCCCCTCCGCCCACGGCGTGGGCATCGGCGCCGTCGCGATCCAGCCGCCGGATCACCGGCCAGTAGTACGTCGAGCGGTCGCCGCCCGCACAGGTGGTTCCGGCCCGGGCCAGGCTCTCGTTGGTCGACAGGGCGTCGGTCGACACATTGCCCACGTAGTCGTGGGTGTGGTGAGCGCCGCCCACCACGCCCGGGGCCACGACGACATTGTCGGCGTTGTGGTGCCCGTTCTCGTTGCGCCCGCAGTCCTCTGTGAAGGATCCCGTCGAGGCGTCCGGCCCGGCCGCCGGGACGACGGCCGGAGAAACGGCTGTGATCTCGACATAGCGGTCGGCCGAGGGCCCCGTACGGTCCGGAGCCGCACGGCTGGCGGCGAAGACCACTCCCACGGCGACGATCACGGACAGACAGAGCGTCACGGTGAGAACCACCGGCACCGGCCGGGACCTTGGACGGAGGTGTCGAAGCCACACGGGAGCAGGGTCCCAGCACCTGCCCGGCCCCATCAAGGCCGGGGCCGAGCCGGAACGGTGCTGTCAGGGCCGCAGGAGCCTGACAGCAAGGAAGCACGGAGCCTGGTGGAGCTTGTCGTAGGCCGTTTCGTCGAGTTCTCGCAGGACAGGCGTCGGACGAGGCTCGATGAGTCTTTCGAGCGTGAATCCGGCGGTGCCAGTCAGCCGTCGGGTGGGTCGTCGACACCAGCAGCCATCCGCCCGGACGCAGGACGCGTCGTAGCTCGCCGAGGAGACGCGGCCGGTCGGCGATATGGTGGAGCGTCAATGCGCACACGACTCCGTCGAACGACGCGTCGTCGATGAAGTCCAACGGCTTCTAGACCTGAGCGTCACGCCGGGGGTCGGGTGAGTTTGGCGGCCACGGCGTCGAGGATCCAGTCCAGGCCGGTCGCGAAGGATGCCTCGGCGTCCACGTCCGTGCCGTCGTACACGGCCTTGGCCAGCGTCGGGAAGCGGCCCGTGGCCAGCATGCTCGTCATATGCGGGCCGGAGGCGCGCTGCCAGTCGCGCCTGGACAGGCCCGTGGCGCGCTCGGCCCGCAGGTCCGCGATCTCGCGCCTGATCGCGCCGGTGAAGTAGGCGCTGACAGTCCCCACGGCGCGCATGACGGTGTCGATGTCGGCGAGGCCGTCGAGGGCTGCCAGCGTGGCCTCGGCCACGGCTAGACCGTTCGGGCCCATGGCCGGGCGGCCGCCGAGCAGGTCGGCCAGCCATTGGTGGCGGAGAGCGGCCTGCCTGGTGCGGTGGGCGAGGACACGCAGCGCCTCCCGCCAGTCACCGGGCTGCTCCTCGGGGAGGATCTCGGCGTAGACCTCGTCCACCATGAGGTCGAACAGCTCCTCCTTGGTGGAGATGTATCCGTACAGCCGCATCGGGCCGGCGTTCAGCCGGGCGGCGACCTTGCGCAACGACGCCGCCTCCAGCCCGCCCTCGTCGGCCAGCGCGATGGCGGCGGCGACGATCCGCTCCCGGTCGAGCGGCACGGGGCGAGTCGGCGGCTCCGGCCGGTCCCACACAGTCATGGACACATCGTACTGTTGCGATGCACCGTCCCGGGCCAATACGGTGTATCGATATGAGACATCGAATCGCCGTGGTCGGGAGCGGCCCTGCCGGCCTTGCCTTCGCCCGCGTTCTGCACCGCCATGATTACCCCGTCACCGTCCTCGAACGCGATCCCGCCCCCGACGCCCGCCCCCCGGGCGGCACGCTTGACCTGCACGAAGGGCTGGGCCAGCGCGCGCTGGACAAGGCGGGGCTGCTGGCGGAATTCCAGGCGCTGTCTCGTCCCGAGGGGCAGGCCATGCGCATCCTGGACGCGGACGGGACGGTCCTGCGCGACTGGCGACCCCGTCCAGATGAGCGGGCCAATCCCGAGATCGACCGCGGGCAACTCCGTGACCTTCTGCTCGGCCCTCTCGACGTCCAGTGGGGGCGGGGCGTGACGCGGGTGGTGCCGGGGACCCGGGATGGCGTACTGGTCCATTTCGCGGACGGGCGACAGGAGACGTTCGACCTCGTGGTCGGCGCGGACGGCGCCTGGTCCCGGGTCCGCCCGGCAGTCTCGTCGGTGACGCCGCACTACACCGGCGTCACCTCGGTCGAGACCTCCCTGGACGACGTCGACACCCGCCACCCCGACCTCGCCCGGTTGATCGGCGACGGTTCCGTGGCTGTGTACGGAGTGAACCGAGCTGTCGTCGCCCAGCGCAACAGCGGCGGCCACGTCAAGGTGTACGCCCAGTTCCGCGCGCCGCTGGACTGGCACACGAACCTGGACCTGGCCGACGTCGAGGCCGTGCGATCGAGCCTGCTGGCTCTGTTCGACGGCTGGGCCGCTCCCGTCCTCGACCTCCTCCGCCGCGGCACCGCTTTCGCCCACCGCCCCCTCTACGTCCTGCCCGTGTCCCTCACCTGGACCCACGTCTCCGGGGTGACGCTGCTGGGCGACGCCGCCCATCTGATGCCCCCGTTGGGGGCGGGCGCGAACCTCGCGATGCTGGAAGGCGCCGAACTCGCCGAGTCCATCGCCACCGGCCCTGGAGATCTGGACGACGCCGTCCGCGCCTTCGAGGAACGGATGTGGGCACGGGCCGGCAGGTGGGCGGAGATGACGACGGCCGGTCTGGAGCGCCTTGTGAGCCCGGACCCCGCCGAAGCCCTCGCCCTCTTCGACGAAGTCCAGCCATCCTGACTGCCGAGCGCGAGAGCCGACCGTCTGCACGCTGACGGGCCGGGGCCGCGCGGCCCCAGCCCGTCAGATCCGTCCGTGTGTCCGCAACCCCCGGTCAGCGCCGGTGGACCGGGGCGATGGACTCCAGGGTCGGCACCACCGGCTTGATCGTTTCGTCGGCCGCGAACTCCATGCGGTCGATGGTGGTCTCGCGGTGTGTGCCGTCGCCACCCGCCTTCCCGGGGCCGTTGACGGCGAACCGGTGGTAGGCGATGTACCAGTCGTCCGTACCGGGGACGTTCACCACCGAGTGGTGGCCCGTGCCCTTGATCCCGTACTCGGCGCGCTTGGAGAGGATCGTGCCCCGCTTGGTCCACGGGCCGAGCGGTGTCGTACCGGTGGCGTAGGCGACGTGGTAGTCCTCGCTGCGGGTGTCGTCCTCGGACCACATGAGGTAGTACGTGCCCTTGCGCTTGACGACGAAGGAGCCCTCCCGGAAGTTGTCCGGGGTGAACTTCCGCACCTTCGAGGCGTCGAAGGACGTCATATCGGCGTTCAGCGGCACCCCGTACGCCTGGCCGTTGCCCCAGTACAGATACGCCTGGCCGTCATCGTCCGTGAACACCGCGGGGTCGATCATCTGGCCCGCGAACTGACCCTTGGCCACCAGCGGTTTGCCCAGCGCGTCCGTGAAGGGGCCGCCGGGGGAGTCGGCCACCGCGACGCCGATCTGTTGTTCGGCGCAGAAGTAGAAGTAGTACTTGCCGTCCCGCTCGGCCACCGCGGGCGCCCACGCGTTGTTGTCCGCCCAGCTCACATCGGGGCCGAGATCCAGGATCACCCCGTGGTTCTCCCAGTGGACCAGGTCCTTCGACGAGTACGCCGTGAACTTGGTGCCGCTCCAGCTACGGAAGCCGTCGGTCGTCGGGTAGATCCAGTAGCGGCCGTCGAAGTACTGGATGTCCGGGTCGGCGTTGAGCCCGGGCAGCACCGGGCTGCGCATCGGCACGGCCTCGACGGTCCAGGTGCGGGTCATCCCGTCGGCGGTCTTCAGCGTGTACGTCCGGGCCTTGCGGAAGTCGCGCCGGGTGCCGGAGGCCGGGCTGAGGGTGGCGCCGGCCGGGAGCGCGAAGCGGGGCGCGAGACGGCTGAGATCGGCCTTCGGGTCCATCGGCAGCACGACTTTGTTGCTCGCCTCGGTGACGATCGCGTACCCGTTCTGGCCCTTGGCTGTGACGTCGGCGAGCGAGCCGGCGGACGCCGGGTAGGCGCTCAGCAGCCGGTCGTACTCCTCCTGCGTCACCGGGAGCACGGTGCCGTGCCGGGGGCTGGCGGGCAGTTGGTAGTTCTCGGACGGCGTCCACTTGCCCGAGCCGAGGTCGGTGGTCTCGAACGGGATGTAGCCGCGGCCGCCGAACTCGTCGATGAACAGATACCACTTGTCCTCGGTGTTCGACTTGAAGATCGTCGGCCCCTCGCCGCGGTCGATCGCGCCCTTGCCGATGCAGTCGGCGACGAAGTCGTACGAGGTGTCCGTCAGTGAGGTGGACTTCTCGGCCGTGATGAACTTCGAGCACGGCGTACCGGAGGACGGGTCGCGCTCGTCCTTGGTGAACCGGTAGTACGTGCCTTTGTCCTTGATGACGGTGGAGTCGATGACCGAGTAGCCGGGGTCGTTCCACACCTTGGGCGCGCTGAAGCTGCGGAAGTCCTTGGTCGTCGCGTACAGCATCTTGTTGTACGTGTTGCCGGTGTGGTTCGGGTCGTCGTCGGCGTAGAGCTTCGAGGCCCAGAAGACCACGTACTCGCCGAGATCCTCGTCGTAGTACGCCTCGGGCGCCCAGGTGTTGCCGGCCGTGTCGGGCGAGACCTTGACGAGGCGCTGGTCGGTCCAGTGGACCAGGTCGGTCGACTCCCACACCATGATCGACTTGCTGCCGGTGCGCTGCACCTGGTCCCAGGTGCCGCTGGAGTTCTGATACATCCGCAGATCGGTGGCGATCAGATAGAACTTGTCGCCCTTGGGGGAGCGGATGACGAACGGGTCGCGCAGCCCCTTCTCGCCGAGGCTGGAGGTGAGGACGGGCTTGCCGGCGTTCAGTTCGCGCCAGTGCAGCGGGTCGTTGCCGCGGCTGAGGGCCATCCGTATCTGTTCGCCGTCGGCGGTGCCCTCACCGGTGAAGTAGGTGAAGAGATAGCCGGCGTACTTGGGTCTTGGCTGCGCATCCGATGGCGCTTCGCGGTTCCGTGCGGGACTGGGCGATGCGGCCAGGAGGCTCACCACCATCGTGAACAGGACGAGCAGCGGCAGGAGGAAGGTTCGGGCTGTGCGGGACGCCATGAAACATCCTGTGGGAGTCTGATGGATTATGTTGGACTGCTGGCCCGAAGTGTGGTCAGTTGAACCCTGCACGTCAATGGGTGGGCGGCCGCTCAAGGGTGCGAAAGTTTTCGGCCGCGCTGTGCGGTTTCGTCTCAGTGTGGGCGGGTCAGGACCGGGGCCCGCCCGGGTGGCATGCCCGGCGGACGCCGCGCACGCTGGCGATATGGCACAGGGGCTGCGACAGCTGCGACAGTACGTACCGGACACCGGCCCACGGGTGCGGGTCAACCAGGTCGGCTATCTGCCGTACGGACCGAAACACGCGACCGTCGTGACCGACGCCCCAGGACCGATCCCCTGGCAGCTGAACAACAGCGCCGGCGCCACCGTGGCGTCCGGCACCTCGACACCGGCCGGGGTGGACCCGTCCTCCGGACAGCGGGTGCACACACTGGACTTCGGCGCGGTGGCCGGGACCGGCACCGGATACACGCTGAGCGCCGACGGGCAGACCAGCTACCCGTTCGACATCTCCGCCACCCTCTATGACCAACTGTGCTCCGACGCCCTGCACTTCTTCTACGTCCAGCGCAGCGGCATCCCCATCACCGAGGCGCTGGCACCCGGGTACGGGCGGCCGGCCGGACACCTCGGTGTCGCCCCCAACCAGGGCGACACCAGCGTGCCCTGCCTGCCGGGTGTCGGTGACTATGCGCTGGATGTGCGCGGCGGCTGGTACGACGCCGGCGACGCGGGCAAGTACGTGGTGGGCGGCGGGATCGCCACCTACCAACTCCTCAGCCAGTACGAGCGGACACTCACCGCACCCCCAGGGCGCCTGGGTCCGCTCGGCGACGGTGATCTGCGCATCCCCGAGGCCGGGGACGGCGTACCGGACATCCTCGACGAGGCGCGCTGGGAGCTGGAGTTCCTGCTGCGCATGCAGGTGCCCGCCGGGCAGCCCCGCGCGGGGATGGCGCACCACAAGGTGCACGACGACGACTGGACCGGGTTGCCACTGTCCCCGGACCAGGACCCGCAACCGCGCCATCTGCACCCGCCGTCCACGGCGGCGACACTCAACCTGGCCGCTGTCGCCGCGCAGGGCGCCCGGCTGTACGCGCCCTATGACCAGGACTTCGCCCAGCGCTGCCTGACCACCGCCCGTACCGCCTGGGCGGCGGCCCGGACCCACCGGGAGGTGTTCGCCGACAGCGCCGACGCGATCGGCGGTGGCCCGTACGACGACACGGACGTCACCGACGAGTTCTACTGGGCGGCGGCCGAACTGTTCCTCACCACCGACGAGCAGGCGTTTCTCGATGCCCTTCGGGCCTCGCCGTACGCCGCCGGCGAGGCGTTTCCGCCGTCCGGGTTCGGCTGGCAGCAGGTCGCCGCGCTCGGCCGGCTCGACCTGGCGACCGTGCCAAGACCGCTGCCGGACGCCGACCGGACGGCCGCCCGCGCCTCGGTGGTGGCCGCCGCGGACCGGTATCTCGATACGGCGCACGGCCAGGCGTACGGGATGCCGCTCGGCGCAGGCGAGTATGTCCAGGGCTCCAACAGCGTGCTGCTCAACAAGCTCGTCGTCATCGCGACCGCCTTCGATCTGACCGGTGACCGGCGGTATCGCGACGGGGTGCTGGAAGGTCTTGACTACATCTTCGGCCGCAACGCCCTCAATCAGTCCTATGTGACGGGATACGGCGAACACCACTCCCACAACCAGCACAGCCGCCTCTACGGCCATCAGATCGACCCCGCGCTCCCGGAGCCACCGGCCGGTTCGATGGCGGGCGGCCCGAGCGCCGGCCTGGAGGATCCGAAGGCCAACAGGCTGCTGATCGACCGCACCGTCGATCCGCCCCGGCGGCCCGCGCCGCAGCTCTGCTACCTCGACGACATCCAGTCGTGGTCGACCAACGAGGTCGCCGTCAACTGGAACGCGGCGCTGTCGTGGGTCGTCTCGTTCGCGGCCGACCAGCCAGTGGCGGCAGAACACGGACGCGGGGCTATCCGATGAGTTCCTGGGTGCCGAGGACGGTGAGCAGCGCGAGGCGTTCGGCGTCCTTGGTGCCGGGTTCGGCCGTGTAGACCCTGATGCGCAGTTCGCTGCCGGCCACGGTGAGCACATCGCAGTCCAGCGTCAGGGGCCCCACCCGTGGATGGTCGATGGTCTTGCGTGCGGCCTCGTGGCGGCCGACGGCGCCGGAGTCCCACAGCGCGGCGAACCGCTCGCTGTGTGCGCGCAGTTCGCCGACCAGCCGACCCAGCCGCTGGTCGGCCGGGTAGCGGTCGGCGGCGGCGCGTAGATCGGCGACCAGTGAGGCCTCGAACTCGCGCAGGGTCTCGGGGGTGTGCCGCACCCGGCTGCCCGGGCCGAGGAAGTGGCGCCAGACGGCGTTGCGCTGGTGGCCCCGCCATCCGGACGGATCGCCCATCAGCGCCGCGTACGGCGGATTGGCCAGCAGTATCGTCGCGGTCGCGTCGAGGACCACGACGGGCGTCCCGGTCAGCCTGTCCAGCACTCGCTGGATGCTCGGGGTGATATGCGCGGGGACCGTGTCCGGGCCCGGCGGCGCCAGCCCGGCCAGCCGGAACAGGTGTGCGCGCTCGGTGTCCGACAGCCGCAGGGCCCTGGCCAGGGCCTCGACGACCTGAGTCGACGGATTGGAGGCGCGGCCCTGTTCGAGGCGGGTGACGTAGTCGACGGAGATCCCGGCCAGCAACGCCAACTCCTCGCGGCGCAGTCCGGGCGCCCGCCGGTGTCCGCCGGTGGGCAGTCCGGCCGCCTCGGGCGGCACCCGGTCGCGTAGGCGGTGCACTGCCTGCCCGAATTCAGCCGTCGCCATGCACACCAGTGTGCACCGCCGGGCCACGCCCCTGCCTGGTACCAGCAGTCCCAGGAACACGGGACGCCTGGCTGACCGCCCCGCCCCGCCGGACCCTGGCGGCATGACGACAACACTCATCACCGGAGCCAACAAGGGGCTCGGTTTCGAAACCGCCCGTCGGCTCATCGCAGCAGGTCACACCGTCTACGTCGGCAGCCGGGACGCCGAGCGCGGACGCCGGGCCGCCGAGCGGCTCGGCGCGCGGATGGTCCTCATCGACGTCACCGACGACGCGTCCGTCGCGGCCGCGGCGAAGGCCGTCGAGGCCGATGGCGGACTGGATGTGCTGGTCAACAACGCCGGCGTCGAGGCGCGGGAGCCGGATGGAGGGGTGGCCGGTGCCGCGGAGGTGACCGCCGACGCGATGCGGTCGGTCTTCGAGACGAACGTCTTCGGCGTGGTGCGCGTGACCCATGCGTTCCTGCCGCTGCTGTCGCGGTCCGCCGCCCCGGTCGTGGTGAACGTCAGCAGCGGCCTTGCCTCGCTGACCAGGGTCACCGCCCCGGATACCCCGACGTACGCCTACCCGGGCGTCGCCTATCCGGCGTCGAAGACCGCGGTCAACATGGTCACCGTGCAGTACGCGAAGGCGTTCCCGCAGATGCGGATCAACGCGGTGGAGCCCGGCTACACCGCGACGGATCTGAACCGGCACACCGGCATCCAGACCGTCGAGGAGGGCGCCGAGATCATCGTCCGTATGGCGCAGGTGGGCCCCGACGGCCCGACCGGGGGCTTCTTCGACGCCGCAGGCACCCTGCCCTGGTAAACCGATCGGTTTCAGTGTGGCGGAAACCGCACTAGCCTGTCGCACATGACCACAGACACGACGAAGACGAGCTCCCGCGACCGGCTGCTGGACGCCGCGGCCACCCTTGCCTATCTGGACGGCGTCGGTGTCGGCGTGGAGGCGCTGTGCAAGGCGGCGGGGGTGTCCAAGCGCTCGATGTACCAGCTTTTCGAGAGCAAGGACGAACTGCTGGCGGCGAGCCTGGAGCGGCGTGCCGCCGGCTTCGCCGCGCGGTTCCTGCCCGGGGCGGACGACGCCCGTACGCCGCGTGAGCGGATTCTGGGCCTCTTCGAGCAGGCGGAGGAGCAGGCGGAGGAGCAGGCGGCCGAGTCGGCCTATCGGGGCTGCCCCTTTCTGGCCGTGCAGATCGAGCTGAAGGATGTGGATCACCCCGCGAGCAGGGTCGCGCACCGGATCAAGGAGGGTCTGACGGCGTTCTTCCGGGACGAGGCCGAACGGGGCGGGGCGAGCGATCCCGATCTGCTCGCCCGGCAGCTGAGCCTGGTCTTCGACGGGGCGAGCGCCCGCGCCGGTATCCAGGCCGACTCCCTGGCCGGGCTGCTCCTGCCGACCGTGGTCACCCTGCTCGACGCCGCCGGTGTGCGCTGACCTGCCAAGGCGCGGCCCCACTCAGGGTCCTGCCCGCCCGACCGGTGCGTCTTCTGCTCGGTTGTGTTTTCAAACCCGCCTTGCGTCAGGAAACCGATCGGTTTACGGTGGCGATGTCAGCCTGAGAAACCGATCGGTTTACCACAGTGGGAGACATCATGACTGCGATCAAGGACGCTGTTGTTCTGGTCACCGGCGGCAGCCGCGGCATCGGCCGGGCGCTCGTGGAGGAGGCCTATGCGCGCGGTGCCGCCAAGGTCTACGCCACGGCCCGCGATCCGCGCACGGTGACACACCCCGATGCCGTCCCGGTGGCGCTCGAGGTCACCGACCCCGCCTCCGTGGCGGCCGCCGCCGAACAGGCCCAGGACGTCACCGTCCTGATCAACAACGCCGGCGCCTCGGTCGGGGCCTCCTTCCTCGGCTCCCCGGTCGCTGACGTCCGCCGGGAGTTCGAGACCAACTTCTACGGGCCGCTGCTGGTCGCCCGGGCCTTCGTACCCGTCATCGAGCGCAACGGCGGTGGCCACATCCTCAACGTCCACTCCGTGCTCTCCTGGCTGGGCAACGCCGGCTCCTACAGCGCCTCCAAGGCCGCCCTGTGGTCCCAGTCCAACTCCCTGCGCCTGGAGCTGCAGCCGCGCGGCATCGGGGTCACCGGGCTGCACGTGGGATACGTGGACACCGATATGACGGCGGACATCGACGCGCCCAAGGCCGACGCGGGCCAGGTGGCCGCGGCCGCGCTCGACGGCGTCGAGTCGGGGGCGTACGAGGTGCTGGCCGACGACCTCACCCGGCGCGTCAAGGCGGGGCTGGCCGAGGACCCGGCGGTGCTGTACCCGCAGCTGGCGCAGTAGCGCCCGCGTGTTGAACCGCGGCGCGTACGCGGTTGAACACCACTCCGAACGGCCCTGGGAGCGGGGAGAATCCCCCGGCGGCAGTGTCGCGATCGGCACCCCCGCTACGCGGTGCCCGAACCTCCCGCCGTGAGGAACCAGTCGACCGCCGAGCTGACCGCGGCGGGGTTCTCCACCGGCAGCTCGTGGCCCGCGTCGACGATCCGTACCACCGCGTCCGGGTAGTCCTTGGCCATCCGCAGCATCTGCGACACCGGCAGCTGGATGTCGTGGTAGCCGTGCAGCAGCAGCGTGGGCGTCCGGATCTCACCGACCCGGTCCAGCACATCGAAGGCCCGCATCGCGTCGTAGCACGTCATGACCACCTCGCGCGGCGTGGTCGCGGAGGCGCGGGCGTATTCGCGGACCTCGGCGCGCGGGTATCCGGGGCCGAAGGCCCGCTGGATGTTGACCGTGACGAAGACGCGGAACGGCAGCAGTGTCGAGGCCGCCATCAGCAGGCCGCGGCCGCGGTTGTAGACCATCCGGCTGATCGAGTTCACCAGCACCATGCGCTCGATCCGCTCCGGGTGGTCAAGCGCCAGCGTCTGGGCGATCATGCCGCCCATCGAGTGGCCGACCGGGACGAAGCGGTCCACCTCCAACCGGTCGAGCAGGGCGGACACATCGCCCGCCAGCTCCGCGATGGTGCGCGGCATGCCGTCGCTCTCGCCGTGCCCGCGCAGATCGAGCCGGATCACCCGCCGGTGCGGGGCGAAATGCGCCATCTGGTGGTCCCAGCGGTGCCGGTTGGCCGTCCAGCCGTGGATGAACACCAGCGGCACACCGTCGCGGCGACCCTCGTCGTCGAACGTCAGTCGGGCGCCGCCGACTTCGAGCTGCGGCATGGGTCATGACCTCCGGGCTGTGGTGCGTGACGGTGCAGGGCTGTGGAGTACGGGATCACCGGTGCTTGCCCAGGAAGTCGAGGATGTGCCCGAACACATCGAGGGCGGCGCCCCGGCCGATGAACGTATCGAGGTGACCGTAGCCGGGGACCTCGGCGTACGCCACATCCAGCCGTGGCTGACGCGTGGCCAGCACCTCGTGGCAGAGCTTCTGGGAGTCCAGCCACAGCCCGTTCTCGCTGCCGGAGAGCAGCAGCACCGGGCAGTCGATACGACCGGCCTGGTCCAGCGCGTTCTCCGGCAGCGCCCGGTAGCGGTCGTCCCCGTGGTGCCAGCGCACCACGCTGCGCGCCAGCTCGATCCGGCGCAGATGCGGCAGGATCCACAGCGGCGCCGGACCCAGCAGCTCCGCCAGCCGGTTGTGGGTGGTGGCCGACAGATGCTCGTGTACGAACAGCGAGGCGCCCGTGCCCCAGGCCGAGTTGTGCAGGATCTGGCAGGTCGGATCCGGGCAGCTCGCCTTCCGGGAGGCCAGGGCGAACAGCGGGGTGTACCGCGACCAGAAGCCCACCGTGCGGAAGTCCACGGGGATGTGGTCGACACGGGACTTCAGCAACTCGGCGGCCAGCGTCATCCGCAGGGAGGTACGGCCCGCCAGCTTCGGCGTCAGAAACACCCCCTGCGCCACCACCCCGGCGAGCCCGGGCACCAGACCGCCCGCCATGCTCATCGACAGCGAGAGCGCGCCGATGCAGTGGGCCACGACGAACAGCGGACGGTCCCCGATCCGCTGCCGGACCAGCGCCACCGCCTCGGGGATGTCGTACACGGCGACATCGTCGTAGGTGTACCGGCGGCCGGTCTCGTTGTACGGGAGCCGGCAGCTGCCCCGCCAGTCCAGCAGCCACGGTTCGTACCCCTCGTCCAGCAGGACCTCGACCAGGTTGCGGGTCTCGGGCAGCACAAACATGTCGGAGGACGCGGTGTGGCCGTGCAGCAACAGCACCGCGGGGCGGTGCCCCTGGCCGGGGGAAGAGCCGGTGGCGACCCTGCTCAGGCCGAGCCGGGTCCCGTCCTTGGTCCGGAACGGGATCTCCTCGACCCTCGCCCCGTCGAGCCGGACGTACAGCGGCCGGAGGGTCACCGGGGTCCGCGGGTTCACCGGGGCCATCGGGGTCTGCGCGGTCCTGCGGGTCCGCGGGATCCTCGGGGTCAGCGGGGTCATCGGGTGCGCTCCGTCAGCGTCGGGTTCCGGCGAAGGTCGAGCAGGTCCGCCCCCACTCGGGCGAACGGGCCGAGCAGGCCCCGGCCCACCTCCAGGCCGAACCAGGCCAGCCACGTCAGTTTGGCGACCCGCTTCTCCTGGCTGGAGAGGCGTGGGTCGACCCGGATGCCGTCGATCTGGTCGCGCACATAGCTGTCGGCGGGCACGACGACCTCGCCCGCCAGACACGCGGGCTCGCCCTCCCGGCCGATCTCGACGGTCAGCGCCCGAGTCTGCCGCCACACATCGCGCCGCGCACGGGCGAACTTCCGGCCCTCCAGCCACCACCGCCCGCCGTCGGCGTCCCGCAACCGCAGCCGGTAGAGCAGCAGTTGATGCCGCGGACCGTGCGTCAGGGGTATCCCCTCCTGCGGACGGACCCACAGATCGCCCCGCTCCACCACGACCGGATCGGGGTGCAGCAGAGCGCAGAAGAGCTCGCCGCGGACATCGACCCGGCGCTCCCGCACCAGCTGGTACATGCTGGCGATGGACAGGGTCAGCGACAGCGTGCACCTGCTGTGCGCGGGCCCGCCGACCGAGCCCAGGCTCCCCTCGATCGTCTCGGGGAACCACAGATACGGCGGGTCCTCGCGGTCGGGCAGCCGGCCGAGGCCGTCCTTCGCCAGCCGCTCGAACGTCTTCAGCTGCGCCTGCGTGTCGTACCGGGCCGCGGTCGGCAGGCCGTGCGCGGCGACGAACGCGCTGGTCCGCTCGTCGGTGGCGGCCGGCCCCGTCAGCGTCGCCTCGCACAGCTTGAGGGCCGCGGGGCTGCGCAACACCCTGGTCAGGAAGTCCAGCTTGGGGACCGGTTCGGCCTCCAGGCGGGCCAGGGCGTCGGCCCGCCACTCGTCCCACTCCTGCACGGTCACGTTCATGCCGCCGAACCCCATGTCCCGCACCACGTCGTCCAGGGTGTTCGGGACACCGGTCAGGTTGTAGTTGTAGCCCCAGGCGCCGGGTTCGCGGATCACGGCCGTCGCCACCCGGCTCACCCAGTCCACCGGGGCGGCGTTGAGGTAACGGAAGGCGGGCACGGTACGGAACCGGCCGAACGCCGAGATCAGCCCGCTGCTGAGGTCCTGGGCGTTGTATGCGCCCGTCTTGGTGTGTCCGCCGATGCCACCCGGGCGCATCATGGTGACCACCAGACCGTGGTCACGGGCGCGCCGCAGCGCGGTCTCGGCGGCCCACTTGGACCTGTCGTAGCCGGCGACGAGGCGGTCGATACGGGCGAGCGGATCGTCCTCGCCCATGGAGACGATGCCGACCTGGTTGAAGACCGCGATCGATGAGATGTGGTGCAGCGGCTTGGGCCGCCCGGTCGCCGCCAGTTCGGCCAGCGTCAGCGGCCCGATCACATTGCTCTGCCGCAGCGACGCGTAGCCGCGCAGAAAGTCCACCGCCGCCGCCACGCTGACGACCGAGTCCAGCTCCTCAGTCAGCGCGTCCCAGCGCTCCTCCGACAGGCCGAGGCGCGGCCGGCGGAGGTCGCCCGGCAGCACCGTCACCCGCCTGCGGATTTCCGAGGACCAGGGGAGGGCGAAACCGGCCAGCGCGGCGCCGAGCCGCGATGTGGCCTCTTCCTCGTCAGCCGCGCGGATCAGGCAGTAGACGTGGGCGTCGCTGTACCGCAGCAGATCGAGCAGCATATGGCCGCCGAGAAAGCCGGTTGCCCCGGTCAGCAGGATCCGACGGGGCGGGGCGGGCTCCGGCGGGCCCGTCCACGGCAGGGCGTCGGCGCGGGCGAGGTCGGCCAGGACCAGATCCAGGTCCTCGTCGGCGGTGTTCACGGGCAGGGCGCGGGCCGTGCGGACGGGGGTTGTGGGGGCGGGGGACGTGAGGACGGGGGTCGGCGGGGCGTGTACGGTCCGGATCCCGGCGGCGGAGAGCCAGCGTTCGGCGAGCCGGCGCGGCCGGGCGTCGGCGAACACATCGTCCAGGGCGAGCTCCACACCCGACTCCCGGGCCACCGCGGCGACCAGCTCCACCGCGTCGACGGAGGTGCCCCCGGCGTCGAAGAAGTCGGTGTCGGGCCCCATCCGGCCATCGGGCAGATAGCGGGCCGCCGCGGCGGCGATGGCCTCCGCCAGCTGGTCCACGTCGGCATCCACCCTTGCGCCAATGTCTGCGCCGATCTCTGCGGTTGGCCCATCTTCGAGCTTATCTCCGGGATTGTCGCCCGCCGTTGCCTGCGAGGGGGCCGAGGCCCCGGGCAGGGCCCGGGCCAGCAGGTCGGCCACGCCGAGCCCGCCGCCGCCCCGTTCGATCGACTCGCCGGTCAGCCGCTGCCCCTCGTCCGCCGCGCCCACTCGCATGGCCTCGTCACTCACCGGGTCTTTCCGTTCGCTTCTCCGCCCGCGAGGCGAATCCGCGGCTTGCGTGGCATGGCGCGGCTGGGTGGCCTCGCGTGCGTCGCTCACGTAGTCCGTCCGTCCCTTCGTCAACTCACTGCTCCCAGGACCGGAACGCCCGCAGGTGTTCCGGTGTCGTCACGACCGTCACCCGCGCATCGTCCGGCTCGCCGCCGCCCAGCGCGGCGAGCAGCCGCCGGGCCGGTACGTTGCGCGGTGTCCGCTCCGCCGTCAGGCGCACCGTCGCGCACCCCAGGGCGTCGGCGCGGTCGGCCAGCCACCCCAGCAGCCGCTCCTCCACCCCGCGGCCGAGCGCACGGCAGCTGAGCATCCAGGCCAGGACGTCGAGCCGGTCGCCCTCCCGGCGCACCGCGAGCAGCCCGATCTGCCCGTAGTCCCCGAACCGGTCGCGGGCCGCGGCCGTCCACACCTCGCCCTGCCGGCGCCACCGCTCCAGATCGCCGCCGTCGGCCGACCGGGCGCGGAGGGTGAACTGATTGGTGCGGCGTACGAGTTGCTCGGCGCGCTGGACATCGGGTTCGGACAGCGGCCGGATGTCGACCTCCAGGTCCAGCTGGGCGAGGAATTCCGCGAACCCGGCCCGTTCGCGCTCCGCGTCACGGGCCCGCTCCTGGCGGTAGAACTCCGCGCGCAGCGAGTCCTCCGCCGTGGCCGCGGCGGGGACCAGCGGCCACAGCCGGGCCAGGAAGGGCGCCAGCTCCCCGGCCGCCGGGCAGGTCACGGACAGCACCTCGGGCAGCGCGGACCGCATGGCGGCGATCTCGACCGGGTTGTCGTCGAGGAACACGAAGCTGTCAAGGCCCAGGTTGAGGGTGCGCGCCGCGGCCTCCAGGCGCTCCGCCTTACGGCCCCACGTGGCGGAGACCACGCTGAAGTGCTCCGCCCGAAGGAGGCTGTCCGGGCGGTTCAGCACGGCCCGTACCGTGGCCTCGTCGTTGTTGCTGACCAGGACCAGCAGGGCCCCGGCGGCGCGCCACTGGAGCAGTCGGCGGGCCAGCAGCTCGCGGGGGCCGCCGAGGTCCACGCGGTCCGGGCCGATCTCCCCGGCCACGCCGCTCCACAGCGTCTCGTCGCCGTCCACCGCGATCACCTTCGGCGGCGTACGGCGCACGGCCCGGACCACCTCGGCCAGGGTGAGCGCCACGGCCGCCTGGAACGGCGGGGTGAACGGCAGATGCGCCAGCTTGTCGGTGTGGTCGTCGAACCGGTCCGCGACCGCGTGGTGCCGGGTCCAGTCGTCGTGGCGCAGCACCGCGACACCGGGCAGCTCCGCGAGCTCGGCGGCCAGCTCGCGCTCCCACCGCTCCAGACGGTCGTCGCCGTACGAGGACGGGAGGAACCCGACGACCAGCGGCGTCCGGGTCCGTTCGGACAGGGCCCGCAGCGCGGCCGGATACGCAGTGTGCAACTCGGCGAGCAGCGCGTCGCCGACCGGTCCGAACCGCTCCAGGTCGGTGGCCCTCAGCAGCACCACGCCGAGCGCCGTGGAGGGGTCGGCGAAGACCCCGGAGGGATCCCGCAGGCTCGCCAGCACATGGTGGTAGGGCGCCTCCGCGACCGCCACCCCGCCGCCACCGCCGGTTGACGCGGTGTCATTCGCGTCGTTCAGGGCCGTTTCGCACAGCAGCGGCAGGTTGCCGAGGGCGAAGGTGGCCGCGAGGGCGAGCGAGGGACGCGGCGTCGCGGGACGGGCGGGGGTCGGGGCCACGGGACCGGCCGTGGCCACCGGGCGGGTGGGGGCCGCCGGGCGGGTGGGAGCCGGGGGACGGGCCGGGGTCGCCGGATCGTCGGCCGCTACGGCGAGCAGCCCCAGGAACGCCTCGCCGAGCGCGGCGCAGACGGCCTCGTCCATGATGTCCAGGTTGTAGTCCAGCCGCAGCCGTCCGGAGTCCGGCGTCATGGTGACCATCAGATCGAGGTCGGAGTATCCGGTCCCGGCCGGCAGGACCTCCAGGTGGTCCAGCCGCGCCGCCGAGGAACGTACGTAGTTGAAGTACACCTCGACCAGCGGCGCGTTCTCCCGGTGGAGCCCCTGCGCCGCGAGCGCCGACAGGGCGTCGGAGAACATGGCGCCCTTCGTGAGCACCCGGTCCAGGCGGCCGTCGGCGCGGCGCAGCACGTCCTCGATCGCCTCGCCGGGGGCGGCCTGGGCCGGGATGGGCACCGGCACCCCGAAGAAGCCCACCGCGTCGTACGCGTCGACGTGGATACGGGTGTCCACAGGCACGGCGAGCACGAACCGGTCGCGCTCCCGCTCGCGGGCCAGCAGCACGGTCAGGACGCCCAGACAGAAGGCGGCCGGTGTGATCGCCAGCCGGCTCGCCCGGGACGACACCCGCTCCATGAGCCGGTCGGGGATCGCCAGGGTCACACTGCCCGCCCGGAAGGAGCGCACCGGCGGACGCGGCCGTGCGAGGGTCAGGTCGAGCCGGGCGCTGCCGGTGAACGCCTCGCGCCACTCGGCCGCCGCGTCGTCGCGGTGGTCGGTGAGCTGCGCCTCCTGCGCCTGGAGCAGCAGGTCGATGTCGCGGTTGGAGACGGTGTCGCCCAGCGCGGTGTCGTCCAGTGGGGTGTCGTCCAGCGCGGTGCCGGACAGTTCGCGGTCGATCTCGGCCGCCACGAGCAGCAGCGACTGCAGATCGCTCACCGCGTGGTGCGCGCCGAACACCAGGACCTGGCCCTGGTCGCCGCGGTCGAGCAGTTCGAACCGCCACAGCGGCGCGGCCGCCAGGTCGAACGGCGGCTCCAGCAACTTCCGCAGCCGCCCGTTCACCTCACCATCCTCACCACCGTCCTCGTCCGCGCCGCCGCCGAGCTCCGACCAGCGCAGCAGGGGTCCGGCAGGCGCTCGTTCGACCCGCAGCCGCGGCCCCTCCTCGGTGCCGGTGCCGGTGAGGATCGCCGTACGCAGCGCCGCGTGCCGCCCGGCCAGCCGGTTGAGGATGTCGGTCAGCCGCCGCCGGGTGGTGGGCACGGTGAGCCGGACCGCGAGGCCGATGGCGTGCGCGGCGCTCGGGGTGTCCCGCCGGGCGCTGCGCAACAGCCGCACCACGTCACGGGTCGCGGGCCGCACATCGGCCTCGGGCACCTCTGCCTCGGCCGCCGGAAGAGCGGAACCTGGCCCGGCGGTGGCGGTGGCGGTGGTGGCCGTGGTGGCGTTCTGGGTGGTGTCCCGCTCTGCCAGCGCCGCGCCCAGGTCCCGCGCGAGGCCGCGGATGTCGGCCGCCGAGAACACCGCGGAGGTGGGCAGTTCGACGCCGAGGTCGCGGGTGAAGGCGTTGCGCAGCCTGACGATCGTCAAGGAGTCGAGGCCCAGCTCCTTCAGGGCCGTGGTGGGCGCGGCGTCCGTGACACCGAGACCGGCCACTTCGCCGACCCTGGCCCGTACATAGGTCTCCAGCCGGTCGGTCCGCTCCCGGGCCGTCGTGGCCGTGAGCACCCGCTCGACCAGCCCGTCCGCGCCTCGCGCGGCGGCCGGGGCGGCTTCCAGGGCGGTGACCAGGTCGGACAGCAACGGCCGCGACCGTGCCGTGTCGGGGTCGTGCGCGAGCGCCGCCCAGTCCAGGGCGAGCGGCGCGAGCTGACGGCGCGCCGTGGGCAGCAGCCGCTCGAAAAGCTCGCCTCCCTCCTGCGGGGAGAAGCCGATCAGACCCGACCGGCTCACCGACGCGGCCCGGGTGTCGGACCCGGCCACCAGCCCGACGCCCGTCCAGGCACCCCAGTCGAGGCTGAGCGCGGACCGGTCGGCGCGGGCGAGATGGTGTGCCCAGGCGTCCAGGAAGGCGTTCGCCGCGCAGTACGCGCTCTGCCCGGCCGAGCCGAGCAGGCCCGCCGCCGACGAGAACAGCACCAGGCGCTCCGCCTCCGGCACCAGCTCCGTGAGCAGGGCCGTGCCCAGCACCTTGGGGGCGAGGACGCGCTCCACCCGCTCGTCCGTCAGAGTCGGCAGAGTGGCGTCGTCGAGCACACCGGCGGTGTGGACGACGCCGGTGACCGGGCCGAGTTCGCGCCGCAGCCCGTCCAGCGCGGTGGCCAGGCCCTCCCGGTCGGCGACATCCGCCCGGACGTGGCGTACGGTCACGCCGCGCCCCCGCAGCGCCTCGAGCCAGCCCGCCGCCTCCGGGGTGGGCGCGCCCCGGCTCAGCAGCGCCAGCCGGCGCGCCCCGCACCGCACCAGGCGTTCGGCGACGACCCGGCCGAGGCCGCCGAGGCCACCGGTGATCAGATACGTGCCGTCGGGGCGGATCTCGCCGTGTCCGGCGTCGTCCGGGCGGGTGCGTACGAGGCGTGGCACCAGGCGGCCCGTCGCGCGCAGCGCGACCAGGCGCTCGTCGTCGGCGTGCCGCAGCTGCGTCCACAGGGCGTCGAGGCCGCCGTCGGCCGGCAGGTCGATCAGCGTGGGGGCCAGCTCGGGGTACTCCTGGGCCACCCCGAGGCCGAAGCCCCAGGCCAGCGCCTGCTGCGGATGTGTCACCTCCGCGCTGTCCCCGGCGGCCTGGGCGCCCCGTACGACGAGGAACAGGCGCGGGGCCCGGCCGCGGGGCCGCTCGGTGAGCGCCCGTACCAGGTGCAGGGTGGTCAGACAGCACAGCCGGGCCACCCGGCTGGCGGCCTCGGCCGAATCGGTCGCGGAGTCGATCGCCGGGGCATCGAGGGCGGACAGCTGGACCACCCGCTCGGGCGGGCCCTCGGGGAACGCCTCCTCCAGCAGGCGCGCCAGGTGTTCCGGGTTCAGCGGATCGAGCCGGTAGCGCCCCGGCGCCTCGGCCGCGAAGGTGTCGCCCCTGCGGGCCACCACATGTGCCGCCGGACCGAGCAGATCGCTGAGCGCGGCGCCCACGCCCGACTCGTCGGACAGGATCAGCCAGCTGCCCCGGGTGGGCAGCTCCCGCGCGGCGGGCCGGGGCAGCCACCGCGTCTCGAAGAGCGAGCCGTCGAGCGGAGACAGCGCGGTCAGCGCGGCCAGCCGGAACCCCTCGACGTCCAGCACGAGTTGTTCCCGCTCGTCCCAGAGGCGCAGATCCAGGGTCACGACGTCCCCGTCCACCGCGCGCAGCGAGCAGGTCGCCCAGGCCGGAGCGGTACGCAACCCCGTGAACCGCAGCCGTCCGACCCCGGCGGGTACGAACGCCCGGCCCGCGGGGGCGTCGCCGGGCAGGGCGGCGGTCTGGAAGGCGGCGTCGAGGAGCGCGGGGTGCAGCAGATGCCCGGAGGCGGGCAGTTCGGCCAGCCGGCCGAGCGCCGCGACGTCCGAGCGCCGGCCCTCCGCCAAGTGCCGGAAGGCCGGGCCGTAATCGATGCCCAGGGCGGCGAGACCGGTGTGGACACCGGCCATGTCGACCGCTTCGGCGCACCTGTCCCGCAGCGCGGCGAACCGTTCATCAGCGGCGCCGGGTCCGTCGTCGGTGTGGGCGACGAGCCCGCGGACGTGCCGTATCCAGGTCGGCCGCCGCTCGTTCAGGGCCGTCGAGGCGATGGTGAAGCTCCGTACGCCGTCCTCCTCGGGCCGCAGGACCAGTTGCAGCCGTACGGGCGCCTCGGCCGCCAGCCGCAGCGGCGCCTCGAACTCGACCCCGGCCAGCCGCACCGGTCCGCCGCCGTCCTGGAGCGCCGAAGCCGCCGCGAGCGCCATCTCCAGGAAGGCCGCGGCGGGCAGCCACACCTCCCCGGCCACCCGGTGGTCGGAGAGATAGCCGAACCGGTCGTCCCGCAGGTCGATGTCGGTCTGGAAGAGGTGCCGGTCCGGTTCGTCGCTGGCCTCCAGGTGCGTGCCGACCAGCGGCGAGGTGCCCGGCCCCGAAGTCGGCGCGGGAGCGGCTGACAGCCAGTGGCGCTCCCGGGCGAAGGCGTACGTGGGGAGGTCGGCGCGGCGGCCCGCCGGGAAGAGGGCCGACCAGTCGGGCGTGTGCCCCGCGCTGTACAGCCGCCCGAGCCGGCGCAGCAGCCCGTCCCGGCCGCCGTCGTCGCGGCGCAGCGAGCCGACGCTCACCGCGTCGGCCCCGGCCTCGGCGGCGACGGACTCGATCGCCGGGCCCAGCGACGGATGCGGGCTCAGCTCGACGAAGTAGCGGTAGCCGTCGTCCAGCATGCGCCGCACCGTGTCGGCGAACCGGACCGGCTCCCGCAGATTCGCGTACCAGTAGTCGGCGTCCAGGCGGTCGCCGGCGATGGGTTCCGCCAGCACCGTCGAGTACAGCGGGGTCCGCGCCCGTGTGCCCCGGACACCGTCCAGGGCGTCGAGCAGTTCCCCGCGCAGCGGAGCCATCAGCGGGCTGTGGGAGGCGAACGCCACAGGCAGCCGCCGCGCGGGCACCCCTTCCTCGTCGAGCCGCCGTCGCAGCTCGGCCAGCGCGCCTGGGTCGCCGGAGACGGCGGTGGACGTTCCGCTGTTGACGGCCGCCACGAACAGCCGGTCCGGGTACGGGGCGAGGAACCGCTCGACCTCCTCGCGCGAGCGCTCCACGGACAGCAGCCCGCCCGCACCCGCCAGCGGCACGATCGCGCGGGCCCGCCGGGCCACCACGGCCGCGGCGTCGTCCAGGGTGAGGGCTCCCGCTCCGTACGCCGCGGCGATCTCGCCCAGGCTGTGGCCGACCACCGCGTCGGGGACGACTCCCAAGGAGCGCCAGGCTGCGGCCAGCGAGGCGTTGACCGCGAACAGCACCGGTTGGAGGACGTCCGTCCCCTCCGAGCTGGGCGCGCCTTCCTCGCCGTGCAGCACCGCGAGCACCGACCAGCCGGTGTGGCGGGCGATCGCCTCGTCGCAGCGGGACAGCTCCTCCCGGAACGCCGCCGAGCCGGCCATCAGCTCCACGCCCATGCCGGGCCACTGTCCGCCGTGTCCGGGGAAGACGAACGCCACCTTGCCCTCGGGCGCGGCCCCCGACGGCGACAGCGACACGGCTGCCTGAGCGTCTCCCCTCGCCACCGCGTCGAGACCGGCCAGCAGCTCGCCCCGGCCACTGGCCGGCACCGCCGCGCGCCGCTCGAAGTGGCTGCGGTGGCGGGCCAGCGTATGGGCGATGTCCGGCAGCGCGGACGCGAGACCGTCGGCCGGGAGCGCGGCCAGGTGTTCGGCGAGCCGGGCAGCCTGGCCGCGCAGGGCGGCGTCGCTGCGCGCGGACACCACGAACAACCGCCGCTCCGAGGCCCCTTGGGGCAGAGGGGAGACCTGCGGGATCGGTGCCTGGTGTGGCGCTTCCTCCACGACCACGTGGGCGTTGGTGCCGCTGATCCCGAACGCGCTGACCCCGGCGCGCCGCATCCGCGCGCCCGACGGCCAGGCCACCGGTTCGCGCAGCAGCCGCAGCCCGCTGCTGTCCCAGTCCACGTGGCGGGTGGGCCGGGTGGCGTGCAGGGTGCGCGGCAGCGTCTGGTGGCGCAGCGCGAGCACCACCTTGATCAGACCGGCGATGCCCGAAGCCGCTTGCAGATGGCCGAGGTTCGACTTGAGCGAGCCCACGTACAGGGGGCGGCCCTGCGGGCGGGAGGCGCCGAACACCTCCGACAGGGCGCCCGCCTCGATCGGGTCGCCCAGTGTGGTGCCGGTGCCGTGCGCCTCCACGTAGTCGATGTCCGCGGGCGCGAGCCCGGACAGCTCCAGGGCCCGGCGTACGACCCGCTCCTGGGCCGGGCCGTTGGGCGCGGAGAGGCCCTGACTGCGGCCGTCCTGGTTGACCGCGGTGCCGCGCAGCACGGCGAGCACTTCGTCGCCGTCGCGCCGCGCGTCGCCCAGCCGCTTGAGCACCACCATCCCCGCGCCCTCGGCCCAGACCGCGCCGTCGGCGTCGTCGGAGAACGACCGGCACCGGCCGGTCGGGGACAGCCCCCGCAACCGGCTGAACTCCACGAACGTCTGCGGCGTGACCATCAGCGTCACCCCGCCGGTCAACGCCAGATCACACTCGCCGGAGCGCAGCGCCTGCGCGGCCAGATGCACCGCGGTCAGCGAGGAGGAACACGCGGTGTCCACGGTCAGGGCCGGGCCGTGCAGCCCCAGGGCGTAGGCGAGCCGGCCCGAGGCCACGCTGAGCGCCGTCCCGGTGCCGACATGGCCGTCCAACTGGTCGAGCCGGGACCCGGCCAGGTAGTCGCTGCCGAACATGCCGACGTACACGCCGGTCGTGCTGCCCGCGAGCTCGGCCGGTACGATCCCGGCGCGCTCCAGCGCCTCCCACGCCGTCTCCAGCAGCAGCCGCTGCTGCGGGTCCATCGCGGCGGCCTCGCGCGGGGTGATCTCGAAGAAGCCCGCGTCGAAGGCGTCGATGTCCTGGAGGAAACCGCCCTCCCGGGCGTACGTCTTGCCCGGGGCCTCCGGGTCGGGGTCGTACAGCGACGCGACGTCCCAACGGTCCGCCGGGAACGGGCCGACCGCGTCGCGGCCCTCGGCCAGCAGCTCCCACAGCGCCTCGGGTCCGGCGACGCCACCCGGCAGCCGGCAGGCCATGGAGACCACGGCGATCGGCTCGTCGGAACCGGCACGTGCCGCCGGAGCACCGGGCGCGGGCCGCTTCGCCGTACGGTCGGCCGACGCGAACACGGTGTTCAGCAGATGGTCCGCGAGCCGGGCCGTCGTCGGATGGTCGAACAACACGGTGGCCGCCAGCCGGGAGTCGAGCCGGGCACCGATCCGGTTGCGCAACTCGACGGCCATGAGCGAGTCCATGCCCAGCTCGCGCAGCGGCTGATCGGGGCGGATGGCGTCCGGCGAACGCAGCCCCAGGACCCGGGCCGCCTCCGCACGGATCAGGGAGCGCACCCGTTCGGTGCGCTCGGCCTCCGGGAGGCGGGCGAGCCGGTCCGCCAGGGCGGCGCCGCCCCGGGCGGCCTGTGGCGTGGGCAGCAGCGCGCGCCACAGCGCCGCCGCCGGGCCGCCGTCATGGGCGAAGGTGTCACGCAGCCGCGACCGGTCCACGGCCCAGGCGACCAGATGCGGAGCGCGGCGCGACAGCGAGAGCTCGACCAGCTCACACGCCTGATCGGGGCTCAGCGCGCGATAACCCGACCGGGCCATCCGCTCCAGATCCGCGTGTTCGGCGGCGAGCCCGGCGCCCGACCAGGGCCCGAAGGATACGGAGACGCCAGGCAGCCCCAAAGCCCGCCTGTGGTGGGCAAGTTGGTCGAGAAAGACGTTGGCGGCCGCGTAGTTGCTCTGCCCGGCGTTTCCCACCACCCCGGCGGCCGAGGACACCAGCAGGAACAGGTCGAGCGGTGTGTCGGCGGTGAGCCGGTGGAGGTTGACCGCGCCCGCCACCTTCGGGCGCAGCACCTCCGCGAACCGCTCGGGCGTCTGCTCGGCGAGCACCCCGTCGGCCAGCAGCCCCGCACAGTGCACGATGCCGCGCAGCGGCAGTTCACGGCCACCGCCTGCACGGCCGGCGCGGTCGAGCACCTTGGCGAGCGCCGTCCCGTCCGCCACATCGCACGCCACCACGTCGACCTCGGCGCCGAGCGCGGACAGCTCCGCGGTGGCCTCGGCGTGGCGGGGGTCGTCGGGGCCACGCCGGGAGGTCAGCACCAGCCGCGGGACACCGCTCTTCGCCAGCCACCGCGCGATATGCCCACCCACCGCGCCCAGACCCCCGGTGATCAGCACCGTGCCGTCGGTGGGCACCACTGTCTTCGGGTCCGGCCGGTTGCCGAGAGGGGTGGCCCCCCCGGCCCGGGTGCGTACGAGGCGTGGCGCCAGCAACCGGCCGTCGCGGAGGGCGAGTTCCGGCTCGTCGGGCTCGGCCACGGCGGCGGGCAGGGCGGGCCATGGGCCGGGGCCGTCGAGGTCGATCAGGCGCAGTCCGAGCTCCGGGTGTTCGGCGCGGGCGCCGCGGGCCAGGCCCCACAGCGCCGACTGGGCCAGGCCCGGCACCGCGTCGCCGCTGTCGGCCGCCACCGCGCCGCGGGTCACCCAGACGACCCGTGACGGCGCGCGGTCCCGTGGAAGAGCGAGGAGGGCCCTTAGCTCGGCAAGCCCGGCTGCCGTCAACTCCTCGGCAGCGGCGGCAGGTTCGGCCTCGGGACCGGCGGCCGGCCAGAGCCTGATCAGCGTGTCGGTGCCGTCCGGCAACGCGTCCACCGTGCCGGCCGCACGCAGCCCGGTCCCGGCCGGGTCGAGGCTGCTCAGGGCCGCCGCCACTTGCTCGTCCGAAGGGGCGCCGAGCAGGACCCAGCCATCGCCCGGCGACGGCGCCACGCCCGGCTCGGCCTCGGTGGCCACGGCCGTCCATGCCACCTCGTACAGATGCCGAGCGCTCTCGGCGGCGCCCCGCAGCTCCGCCGGGTCGGCGGCGCGCAGCCGTACGCCCTCCAGACGCCCCACCGGAAGGCCGTCCGGGTCCCACAGCGCCACGTCCAGCGTGATGTCCGGCCCCGTGCCGCCGGTGCGCCGCACCGACGCGATGAGGTCGGTCGCCCCTCCAGGCGGCAGTTCGCATCGGTCGACGGCGACCGGGAGCAGCGCCCGGCCGGAGGTGTCGAACGCGGCGGCCACCTGCAACGCGGCGTCCAGCAGAGCCGGATGGACCGGATACGGATCCGCCGCATCGCGGGCGTGCGACGGGAGCGACAGCCGGGCCAGCAGCTCACCGTCGGCGGTGCGCACCGCCGACCGGACGCCCTGGAACGCCGGGCCGTAGCCGAGGCCCGCCTCGGCGAGACGCGCATAAGTGTCCGGGCCCCAGCACGGCTCGGCCGCCTCCGGCCACACCGGAGGCCGGCCGAAGGCCCCGGTGACGGGTTCGCCGGCCGACGCGGTGGCGTGCAGCGTCCACCCCTCGGCCCCGGACTCCGGCCCGCGCGGCCGGCTGTGCACGAACACCTCCGGCACGGCCCGCGGGTCCGCGGCCACGACCTCGACGGACACCTCCACCGTGCCGGAGGCGGGCAGCGTCAGCGGCGCGAGCAGCAGCAGGTCGGCCACGTCGGCCGGACGGTCGGGGCGGGCCAGGGCGAGCGCGGCCCGGCACAGCTCCGCCAGGGTGGTCCCCGAGACCACGACCTGCCCGAACACCATGTGGTCGGGCAGCCATTCCGCCGTGGCGCGGGACCACTCGCCGCGGAATGTCCAGCGCGTCGCGTCCGGCGACTGCAGCTGGACTCCGAGCAACGGATGTCCGGCGCGGGGGAGCGGGCCCCAGGCGCCGGCCGGGGAGTCGGGCTCGGTCCAGTAGCGCTGCGGATCCCATGCGTACGTCGGCAACTCGGCCCACGCGCCATCGGGGACAAGACGCGACCAGTCGATCTCCCGCCCGTGGACGTGCAGTTCGGCCGCCGCCCGGTCCAGACAGGTGGGCCCGTCCTCGTCGCGCCGCAGGGAACCGACGGCGACCAGGTCGCCTCCGCTGTCCTCGGCGACCGTCCGCAGGGCGGTGAGCAGCGACGGATGCGGGCTGAGCTCGACGAAGTACCGGTAACCGTCGGCCACCATGCGCTCCACGGTGGCGGCGAAGCGGACCGGTTCGCGCAGATTGCGGTACCAGTAGTCGGCCTCCAACTCCTCGCCGACCGGCCCGCCGAACACCGTCGAATACCACGCCACTGACGCCGGATACGTGACGATGCCGTCGAGTTCGGACAGGATCGCCTCGCGTACGGGCTCGACCTGCGCGCTGTGCGACGCGTAGTCGACACTGAGCCGCCGGGTGAACACCTGCTCCCGCTCCAGGCCGGCCAGCAGCGACTCCACCGGCGCCACGTCCCCGGCCACCACCGTCGACCTGCCGCTGTTGACGGCCGCGACGGACACTTTCCCGCCCAGCTCCGCGAGGCGGGCCTCGATTTCCTCGGACGGCAGGGCCACCACGGCCATGGCTCCCGTCCCCACCACACCGGTCAGCACCCGGCTGCGCAGCGCCACCACGGCCGCCGCGTCATGCAGACTCAAGCTCCCGGCGACACAGGCCGCCGCGACCTCGCCCTGGCTGTGCCCCACCACAGCGTCCGGCCGCACCCCACGGGCCCGCCACAGCGCCGCCAGGGACACCATGACGGCGAACAGCACCGGCTGGACGACATCGACCCGCTCCAGCGGAGGTGCCTGCGCGTCGCCGCGCAGGACGGCCGTGACCGACCAGTCCGTGTACGGGCGCAGGGCGGCGTCACAGCGGTCGAACTCGTCCGCGAACAGCGCGGAGCGGGCCAGCAGATCACGGGCCATTCCGGCCCACTGCGCGCCCTGGCCGGGGAACACAAAGGCCAGCTTCCCCGGTGGAAGCGTCTCCCGCGCCTCCACGACCAGGTTCTCGTCGGCCTGCCCCGAAGCCAGGCCGCGCAACCCGCTCAGCAGCTCGTCGCGGTGGCGTGCCACGACGACGGCGCGCCGCTCGAAGTGCGTACGGTGATGCGCCAGTGTCGCGGCGACGGCCGACAGGGGCGGGCCAGGTTCGGCCGCCGTCAGGGCGTCGAGGAGCCGGCCGGCCTGTCCGCGTAGCGCGGACAGGCCACGGGCCGACAGCGGGAACAGCGTCACCTCGGGCCGCTCACCGCCAGTGTCGTCCTGCCGAGACGGCGGGGACGGCACGGCGGACGGCGTCAGTTCCTCGGGCGGCTCCTCGATCACCACATGCGCGTTGGTCCCGCTGATCCCGAACGCGCTCACCCCGGCTCGGCGCACCCGCTCGCCGCGCGGCCACGCCCGCGCACGTCCTGCCACCTCCAGGCCGCCGCCCGCCCAGTCGATCTGCTCGGTCGGGTGCTCGGCGTACAGTGACGCCGGAAGCAGTTCATGCCGCAGGGCCAGCACCATCTTGATGACGCCGGCGATCCCCGCCG
Source organism: Streptomyces sp. NPDC059679 (assembly GCF_042734105.1). NCBI lineage: Bacteria > Bacillati > Actinomycetota > Actinomycetes > Kitasatosporales > Streptomycetaceae > Streptomyces > Streptomyces sp. NPDC059679. The sequence goes on from NZ_JBHWES010000035.1 coordinate 94,150, forward strand.
CGGCCTGCGGATGGCCGATGTTCGACTTCACGGACCCCACGCCCAGCGGCCGGTCGGCCGGGCGGCCGGGGCCGAAGACGGAGGCCAGCGCGCGGCCCTCGATGGGGTCGCCGAGCCGGGTGCCGGTGCCGTGCGCCTCCACGTGGTCCACGTCGTGCGGCTCCAGGCCCGCCGCGTCCAGGGCGGCGCGTACGACCCGCTCCTGCGCCGGGCCGCTGGGGGCGCTCAGCCCCTGGCTGCGGCCGTCCTGGTTGATCGCCGAGCCCTTGACGACCGCGAGGACCCGGTCGCCGTCCCGTCGCGCGTCGGCCAGCCGCTTGAGCAGCACCAGGCCGCAGCCCTCGGCCCACACCACGCCGTCCGCGTCGTTCGAGAACGGCCGGCACCGCCCGGTGGGCGACAGCCCGCGGAGCCTGCTGAACTCGACGTGGCCGCGCGGGGTGACCATCAGCGTGACGCCGCCGGCCAGGGCGAGGTCGCATTCGCCGCCCGTCAGCGCCCGCGCGGCCAGGTGCAGGGCCACCAGCGAGGAGGAGCAGGCGGTGTCGACCGTCACGGCCGGGCCCCGCAGGTCCAGCGCGTAGGCGAGCCGGCCGGAGGCTACGCTCGCCGCCGCGCCCGTGCCGACGTGCCCGTCCAACTGGCCGAGCCCGGCCGAGGCCAGGTAACCGCTGTCGTACAGGCCCAGGTAGACGCCGGTGGAACTGCCGCTCAGCGCCCTGGGGACCATCCCGGCCCGCTCGATCGCCTCCCAGCCGGTCTGCAGCAGCAGCCGCTGCTGCGGGTCCATCGCGGCCGCCTCGCGCGGCGCGATGCCGAAGAACGAGGCGTCGAAGCGGTCGATGTCGGTGAGGAACCCGCCGCGCAAGGTGTACGCCCTGCCGGTGGCCTCCGGATCCGGGTCGTACAGCGCCTGGGTGTTCCAACGGCCCGCGGGGACCTCGCCGATGACGTCCTCACTCGCGGCCAGGAGCCGCCACAGCCCCTCCGGGTCGTCCGCGCCCCCGGGGAAGCGGCAGGCCATCGAGATGATCGCGATGTCGTCCACGGGGGACGCGCCGGACCTGACGGATACGGGCGACGTGGCGGGCGTACGGGCGGGTCCGGCGCCGGACAGCGCCGCGGCGACCGAGGAGATGGTGGGGTGGTCGTAGAGGAGGGACGGATCCAGCTGACGGCCGACCTGCTCGGACAGGCCCACAGCCAGCGCCACCAGATCGTGCGACCCCAGGCCGAATTCGGCGATCGGCTGCTCGATGTCGACCCGCAGCGGATCGAGCCCGGTACGGTCGGCGACGGCCCGCACCAGCCACGCCTGGACGGCCTCGGCGGAGACCTTGGGAAACTTCCTCGCGGACATCGGCTAACCGCCGCTGCCGTTGGAGGAACCGACGGCTGAGCCGACGTAGGCGTTGACGACGGACAGCGTCCCCTCGAGATACGCGGTCCGGGAGGCGCGGCGCTGGATCTTGCCGCTGGATGTCTTGGGGATGGTGCCGGGGCTGACCAGGACGACGTCCCGTACCGACAGGCCATGGGCCTCGCCGATCGTGCTGCGGATCAGGGCGGTGATCCGGTCGAATTCCGACGCGGCCTCCGGCGCCGCCTCCGCGACGACGACCGGCTGCTCGCCCAGCCCCCCGTCCTCGACGGAGAACGCGGCGGTGCAGCCGGGCCGGAGCGCGGGGTGGGACATCTCGGCCGACAGCTCCAGGTCCTGGGGATAGTGGTTGCGCCCGTCGATCACCATCAGGTCCTTGATCCGGCCGGTGATGAACAACTCCCCGTCCCGCAGGAACCCCAGGTCGCCCGTCCGCAGAAAACCGCTCCTGCCGTCCTTCAGCGACGCCCGGAACACCTCGCGGGTCGCGAGGGTGTTGCGCCAGTAGCCGCGGGCGACGCTTTCTCCGGCGACCCAGATCTCGCCGACCTCGCCTTCGGGGCACTCCTCCAGGCGTTCGGCGTCGGCGATCAGCACCGTCATACCGGGGCCCGGCCGGCCGCAGCTGACCAGTTCCGCGTCCGCCGTCCCGGGTTGCGAACCGAGCGAACCGATATCGGACCTGCTGACCAGCGTCGGCGGCGCGCCCACCGAGCTGCCGCTCACCATCAGCGTCGCCTCCGCCAGTCCGTAGCACGGGAGGAAGGCCTCACGCCGGAAGCCGGCGGCGGCGAAGGTGTCGCAGAACCGCCGCAGCGTCGCGGCCCGCACCGGCTCGGCGCCGTTGAACGCCACCCGCCAAGGCTCCAGGTCGAGACGGTCCATGAGCTCGGGCGTGGCATGCCGCAGGCACAGCTCGTAGGCGAAGTTGGGCGCCCCGCTGGTGTGCGGGCGGTACCGCGAAATGGCGGTCAGCCAGCGCTCGGGCCGCTGCAGGAAATGCAGCGGGGAGAAGAGGGTGGAGGTCCCGCCCAGGTAGAGGGTGTTGAGCACCGGGGCAATGAGTCCCATGTCGTGATACACCGGCAGCCAGCTGACGAAGAGCTCCCCGCCGCACTCCGCGATCGCGTCGGGGCTGTGCCCGAATCCCGCCGTGAGGACCCGCTGGTTGTCCATCAGATTGCCATGCGTCACCGCCACACCGCGCGGAGCCGAGGTCGAGCCGGATGTGTACTGGAGAAACGCGACCGAATCCGGCCTGATTTCCGTAGCCTGCCAGGAACTCTCCGCCTCGTCGGGTATTTCCTCCGTGATGACGCAGATGATGTCGGCCAGTTGGGTAAAGTCCTCCGCCATGCCGTCCAGGGATTCGATGACCTGCCGACCGCCCAGGATCACCTTGACGTCCGCGTCGGCGATCAGGCGCTTCATCCTGGTCAGGGCCCGGTGGTTCTGTCTGCGTCCCTGCGCCGGCACGCCCGGCACCGCGATGACCCCGGCCGCGAGACACCCCATATAGCCGCAGATGAATTCGGCGCCGGGCGGATACAGCAGCAGCGCACGGGAACCGGCGAGACCGCGCTCCTGAAGCCAGGCGCCGATGGCCCGGGAACGCCGGCTCAGCCGCCCGTACGACAATTCCTGAATCTCCCCGTCGCAGTCTCCTGTGGCGAGACAGCGATAGGCGATTCGGTCGGGTTGGCGCGACTCATGAGTAAGCATCATGGTGACCAGCGAGTCAGGCATGGGCATCAGAGTACGGTCGGGTGACCCGGACAAAACGGGGCAGTCCCACGGAGTGGACGCGGGTCCGGGGCAGGTCGGGAGCAGGCCGGGGGCCGGTCCGGGCAGTTGGACCTGCCGGACGAAGTGCCGGCCTCCGGGGGGATCTACGCGCCGGCCATCCCGGTGGCGGGTACGGTGCTGGAGGGACCCTGGCCGGTGTGGTCCGGGACGGGGCTGTGGCATCCCGAGGCCCTGCGTCCGTATCGCATCGGCGACTGGTGGTACCTCATGCTCGCCGAGGGCGGCACCGCGCGCGAGCACTGCGTGCCGGGCCACACCTTCATCGGGCGTCGGCAGCAGCACCCGGACTGCCGGGTGACGGCGCTCCTGGACCCCGGCTCGGCCCGCGCCGGGCTCTCGGTGCGCCTCGACGAGGCGCACCACTACGACCTCGGAAGGCGCGGCGGACCAACCGGCAGCGCCGCCTTCGACTGGTTCGACTACCGGTCGACCGCCGCCGACACCGACTGACCAGGTCTGTTACGACCCTTCGCCACTGGCCCGGCCGCGGCGGCGCAGCAGGAGCAGCCCGCCCGCGAGGGCGGCGACCCCGCCGGCCGCGGCGAGCCCGACCAGCTCACCCGAGCCGGTGGCCGCCAGGGCGCCTCGGCCGCCCTGCGGCCGGGCCGAGGAGGGCGCGGCGGAAGACGACGCGGCGGAGGCGGAGCCGGAAGGGGATGAAGAAGGGGCTGGAGTCGAGGTGCGGTCCCGGGTGAAGCACAGGGTGCCGAAGCCGAGTTGGTCGTAGCCGCCGCTGTTGGGGCCGTAGTCCCCGCCACCGCCCTCCGGGGCGGCCTTGGCGGCGATCCGGGTGATGTACGGCGCCGGCCGGCCCCGGCGCTTGGTGTAGTGGTTGGCGATCATGGCCCAGATGGGCCGGACCATCGCCGGGTCGGCGTCCGCGGCCCTGGTGACGGTCTCCGTCCCCGACCAGACGCCGGGCGCGCCCTTCCGCCGGCTGTAGGGGGTGAAGGGGACGTCCCCGCCCAGGCTCCACTTGGCGACGTACTCGGCGCCCTTGAGGAAGCGGCTGCCGTCGTATCCGTACAGGTCGATGCCCTGGTTCCAGGCCATCTCGCAGACGGTGCCCATCAGCCCGACGCCGAGCAGGGCGTGCCCCTGGTCGCGGCCCGCCTCGACCCATTCGGCGAGGCCGTCGGAGTGTATGACGGGGATGGCGTTCTTGACCGATCCCATGCCCTCGCCGTGTTTGAAGTAGTTCACCGCACGGTCGACCGTGGCGCGGTCGTCGCACAGGATGCCCGTGGCCAGCACGCAGGCCATGGCCGTCAGATCCCAGTTGGCCCAGTAGTTGGTGATGTACGCGCCGTTGTGGCGGCTGAGGAAGTCCTCGCTGACCGCGCAGAACACCTCGCGCTGCATCTTCTGGAAGCGGGCCAGCTCGAACCCCTCGTAGCCGCGCATCAGCTCGGCGGCGTTGGCGAACTGGTAGCCGTACAGGCCCGCCGCGAGAAACCGGTCGGCGGTGCCGTCCAGCCTGGTCAACTTGGCCGACCAGGCGTTGAGGACATCGCGGGCGGTGTCCGCGTGCGCGGTGTCGCCGGTGATGTGCCAGCGCAGGGCGTTCTGATAGGCGGCGTGGACGTCGTTGTAGAGGGTGCGGTAGTTCTCCGGCGAGCCCGAACCCCGGTAGACGGTCGGCTGCGGATTGGCCTTCCAGCCCGCCCCCGCGTGGGGGTTGGCGGTCAGCCGGGCGAACCCCGCCTTGTAGGGGGCGGCCCCCGCCTTCACCTTGGCGGCCATCCGGTCGAGGTCCGCCCGGGTGTGCAGCATCCCCGGGTGCGTGCGCGAAGGTCCCGGCAGCCGAGGCCGGGCCCGCCACGCCGACGACCGTACCGATGCCGCCGGCACCCGCCGCGGCCCCGGCGATCTTCAAGATGTTCCTGCGGCTGATGTCTGCTGCCACTGCTGTGCTCCTCGGGTTCGGATCCGTACGCACAGGAGACGCGGCGCGGCGCGGGCGATAACAGAAAACCGGTGAGCCGAGGAAATCCACCGAGTCAGAACACGGGCATCGCCGTCAGGGCACCGCCGCGCAGCAGAAACACCCGGTTGCCCGCGCCCGCCGCCGTCAACGTGCCGGCTTGGCCCGCGCTGTGCTGCCACACGCCGACGCCGTCCCTGGTCCGTACCGTCGCCAGCCCCGCGCCACCGGACCGGTCCAGGGCGATCCACACGCCGTGCCCCTCGACGACGGGCGGATCCGAGGGCGGCGCCTCGTACGGCAGTGGATACGTCCAGGACTGGTCGCCGTCGGCGAGGCGGAGCTGCCGCAGCTCCGATCCGTCGGCCGCGTACAGCGCATCGCCTGACACGGCGGGCGCGGTCCAGCCGCCCGAGCCCTGGTCGCCGCCCTGGCCATCGCTCTGGTCGCCGGGCGTATCGGAGCGATGGGACCACTTCACCGCGCCGTCGGACAGCGCCAGGGCGGTCAGCGAGCGACCGCCGAGGCAGACGGTGTCCCCGGCGACGGCGGGAGCGAGGGCCTTGGTGCTCTGGCCCTTGCGCGCGGGCCACGCGGCCTGCCCGGTACGGGTGTCGAGCGCCGCCACGGTGCCGTCCGAGCCGCAGACCACCAGCCGCCGACCGCCCACCGCCGCCAGCGCCGGGGCCTTGAGGGAGGTGCGCACCGGCGCCGGCACCGTCCACCGCGGCCTGCGGGACGCCAGCTCCACCGCCCGCAAGCGTCCCTGACGGGTGACGACATAGACCGCCTCCGCGTCGGCGGCGAGCAGCATCGCCACATCGGCGGCGGCCGACCACCGCTGTTTCCCGTCCTCCGCGGGGTCCAGCGCGAGCAGCGTGCCGCGCGTGTCGGCGGCGAGGAAAAGGTCGTGGCTCGGGGCGAGATACCGCGCGGCGGCCGTCGCGCCGGGGACATCCCACCGCCGCCGCCCGTCGGTGACCCCGTACGCCCGCAGCCCGCCGCCCACGGCGCCGACGACGACCACATCGCGCACGGGCAGCGGCGCGGGCGAGTCGGCGGCGGCCGCCCGGGACACCGGTCCCCACAGCGGCCGCGGCGGTGTCCGGTAACCGGACCCGGGGTCGGGCAGCGGTTCGGCGGCCCAGTCCTCGGCCTGTCCGCCGCCGTCGCCGTCCAGCAGCCACCACGCCCCCGCACCGAGCGCCGCCACCGCGGCGGTGGCGCCGACCGCCAGCAGGGAAAGGGCACGGCGACGGCCGGGCCGTGGCGCGACGGTGTCGTCGGTGGGGAAGGCCGCCAGCCGCTCCGCCTCGGTCTCGCGCACGGCGATGTCGTCGGCGAGCGGGCCCGTGCGCCACGCGGGCACGGCTCTGCGCGGCGGCGCGAGGGCCCGGGCGAGCTGTTCCGGGAGTGGCCGGTGCGCCGGGTCCTTGGCGAAGCAGGGGGCGATCACGGCCCGCAGCGCGGGGTGGACGCCGTCCAGCCGGGGTTCGCCGTGCACCACTTCGTACTGCACGGCCGCCACATGCCCGCCGTCGTAGGCCCGCCGCCCGGTCGCCGCGTACGCCAGGACACAGCCGAGGGAGAACACGTCCCCGGGCGGCCCGACCCGCTGCCCCAGCACCTGCTCGGGGGCGCCGTAGCCGGGGGTCACCGGGGCCTGGCCGGTGGCGGTGAGGGTGAGACCGTGTTCGGGCCGGGCGATGCCGAAGTCGATGACGCGGGGCCCGGCCGAGGTCAGCACGATGTTGGACGGCTTGATGTCCCGGTGCACCAGGCCGGTCGCGTGGATGTCCACGAGGGTACGGGCGACAGCCGCCCCCAGCGCCCGCACATCGGCGTCGCCGAGCGGCCCGTATCGTGCCACGGCGCCCTCCAGCGCCGGCCCGGCCAGGAATTCCGTGGCGATCCACGAACGGCCCCCCGAGGAGGCGTCGGTGCTGTTGCCGTCCTGAGCCGTCAGCACCCGGGCGACCCCCTTGCCGCGCACCGCCCGGGCCGCCTGCGCCTCGCGGACGAAGCGCCGGGCCATCTCCTGCCGGTGGGCGAACTCGGGCAGCAGCACCTTCACCGCGGCGGTGCGCCCGGTGCGGTCCCGCCCCAGATAGACCTGGCCCATGCCGCCCGCGCCGAGCACGCCGATCAGACGGTAGGGGCCGAGGCGGAGCGGATCGCCGGGGCCGAGGGGCTTCATGTGTCTCCTGGAAGGGCTCTTCGGGCTGACCGGACGCGGTCGGGCTGACCGGACTCTGTCGGGGTTGTTCTCGGGCTATTCGAGGGGGATGGCGGCGACGACGTTGCCGGTGGCCACGATGGCGCGCCGCGCCTGACGGTGCGCCACGGCGGCCCGTCCGATGCCGCCGTCCTCGGGGGCGTTGAAGGTCCAGGCGGAGGTGTGCCGGGCGAGGTCCACGGCGGATATCCAGCGACGGCTGTCGACCGTTCCGTAGACGTACCTGTCACCGACGAGCGGGGCGCTGTGGAAGTCGGCGGCCAGCCCCGTCGGTCTCTCCGCCCAGCGGAGCTCGCCCGTTTCGCCGTCCAGGGCGACGAATCCGCGGTCGCCCTCCGCCGCGTACACCACGCCGCCGCGGACCGTGGGCGGTCCGTAGCAACGCTCCCTCTCCTCGAAGTCGTCGCCCACCTCACGCCCCTTGCCGAAGCGCCAGGAGATCTTCCCGTCGCTCAGCCGCAGTGCGAAGATCTCGTCGGCTCCGATGTACACATGGGTGGGGGAGAGCGCGAGCTGCCCGCGGGCGGTCCTCTGCAGCGACTCCGGAAACTCCATGCCGGTGGGAACCCTCCGCCGCCACAGCCGGGCGCCTGTCCGGGTGTCCCGGACTTCCAGTGCGAGCCCGTTGCCGGCCAGCAGCAGATGGCGGCCGGAGACCGACGCGACGACCGCGGTGTCGCTGTCGCTCGGCATCGACCGGGCGAACGGCTGCCGCCACCGCTCCGCGCCCGAGCCGAGGTCGAAGGCGAGGAGATACGAGCCCTTGTCCAGGCGGCCGGCCCTGTCGTCGCGGGAGATGGCGTAGAGCGCGTCGGAGGTGGCGGTCAGCAGGGTGGTGCTGAACGGCTCCCATCGCGTGGCGCGCAACACGGCGGCCCCGGGATTGCCGGTCTTCGGATCGACGCGGGTCACGGTGAGGCCGCCACCGTACTCCATGTCCTGGAGGGTGAAGAGCCTCTTCCCGTCCGTGGTCATGGCGTAGCCGGCGTCCATGGTGTCGGAGGTCCACAGCCGGGTGCCGCGCCTCGCCTCCAGAGCCAGCGTGCCGTCGTCCGTGAGCAGGACCACCGCGGAGCCCACGATCTGCGGGGCTTCGCGGAGGCTGATCTCAGGTGTCTCCCGCCGCCACGCCGCGTCCGGTGGCACGTTGGCGGCGCGCGCGGTGGGGCTCGGCCCGGCGTCAGGACCGGGCCCCGAACCGCCACCCCACCGCCACGACCAGGCGGCGTAGCCCGCGCCCGCGAGCGCCAGCGCGCCCCCGCCGGCCAGGGCCAGCGCCGTCCGCCGTGACGGGCGCCGGAGCCGGGCGTCGGACGCCGGGGCGGGCCCGGCGGGCTCGGGGGGTTCGGCGGGCGCGGCCAGGCGCCGCGGGGCGATCTCGTACGCCTGGACGCAGCGCCGGGCGATGTCCGCGAGCAGCACCTCCGGCAGATGGTCAGCGAACTGCCCATCGCTGTCGTGCAGTTGGGCACGCAGCTCGTCCGTGCCCGGGCGCCGCGCCGGATCCTTGGCGAGGCAGCGCCGCAGCACCGGCCGCAGCCCGTCCGGGACCGCGGTCAGCTCCGGCTCCCCGTACCGCACCCGGTAGAGCAGATCGGCCGGCTGCCCGCTGCCGAACGGCCCGGTGCCGGTCGCCGCGAAGACCAGCACACCCGCCAGCGCGAACACATCACCGGCCGGTGTGTGTTCCCCGCCGGTGGCCTGCTCGGGCGACATGAAGGCCGGGGTGCCCGCGGCCCGGCCGGTACGGGTCAGCCGGTCGTCGCCGATGGCGCGCGCGATACCGAAGTCGATGACTTTCGGGCCGAAGGCGGTGAGCAGGATGTTGGAGGGCTTCAGATCGCGGTGGACGACGTCCGAGGCGTGCAACCGGCCCAGCGCCTCGCACAGCGCTGCGCCCAGCGGCCGCACGCACCGCTCCGGCAGCGGGCCGCACAGCGCGACCGCCTCGTCCAGCGGCGGGCCCAGCACATACTCGGTCGCCAGCCACGGGGTGTCGGCCAGCGGGTCGGCGTCGACGACCGCGGCCCCGTACTCCCCGCCGATGACACGGGCCGCGTCCGTCTCCAGCCGGAAGCGGGCGCGGAATTCGGTGTCCGCCGCCGTCCTGGCGTGCATGGTCTTGAGCGCGACCGTGCGGCCGCCGGACGAGCGGCCCAGGTAGACCACGCCCATGCCGCCGGCGCCGAGCCGGGCGATGAGCCGGTACGGGCCCAGGGCCCGCGGATCGTCGTGGGTGAGGGGAGAGGCCATGGTCATCAGTCCACTGGAAGCGCGTACAGGACACGTTCGTTCCGCACCAGGGCCACGCCCGCACCGCAGCCGACGACGGTCCCGGTGTACCCCTTCTCCTCGCCCGCACCCACCGCCGTGAAGCGCCACAGCAGCGTGCCGTCATCCGCGGCGTAGGCGTCGACGGAGCTCGCGGTGGAGGCGAGCACGGTGCGGCCGGAGCCACTGATCGAGGTGACGGGGTACGGCAGGCTGGCCTTGACGGAAACGCCGTTGTCACGCTTCCACTTCAGGCCGCCGTCGGCCGCGTCCAGGGCATAGGTGCGGGCGAGCGAGTCGGTCACATAGAGGTGGGCGCCATGGCGCAGCGCGCGGCCGAACAGGCCGGCCTTCGCGCCGAACGTCCAGGCATGCTCTCCGCCGCGCATCCGAAACGCGCGGAGGTCTCCGGCGAGGGTGACCACCAGCAGGTCCTCGGGGGTGCCGGTGTAGACGGGCGGCTCCTTGCCGTCGGGCACGCCAGGGTACTTCTGGGTCCACAGCTTCCGGCCGCGGCGCCGGTCGACGGCGGTGCAGCCGCCGTCGGCGTCCGACAGCAGCAGGAACTCCCGCTGCAGCAGCGCCTTTCCCTTGCCGGGCGTCCCGGTGGGGAGGGTCCAGCGCTGTTCGCGCGCCTTGGTGTCGTACGCGACGACCCGCCCCCATTCCTGTGCAGCCCGACTGTCCTTCGCGGCCCGGCCGGTTCGGGAGGCGGTGAACCAGAACGTGTCGCCGGACAGCGCGAGCGGCGCCTCGAAGGCGTACGCACGGCCCGGGGCGTAGTCGGCGGCCGACCACTCCACCGCGCCGGTGCGCGCGGAGACGGCCTTGAACGTGTCTCCGGGGATCAGGACCAGCCCGCCGCCGAGGTCGTACATGTCCCCGCGCACCGGGTGGTCGTCCAGGGTCCAGAGTCTTTCGCCGGTGCGCAGATCGATGCCCACCACGCCGCGGCCTGCGGAGTGGACGACGATCCGGTCCCGCCAGATGAGCGGCGGACTCCCCTTGGCGCGATCGCCGACCCGGGCCGGGAGCTCGGCGCGCCACAGCGGCTTCGGCGCGACGCCCGGAAAGCGGGTACGGCGGGGTCTCGGCCGCGCCCGGTCCTCGTCACCGGAGGCGGCGAAGGCGGCGACGCCCCCCAGGGCCAGCCCGGCGACGGCCGCCGAGACACCCACGAGGAGCGTACGGCGACCGGTGGCAGGGGCGGCCGGGTCGGGCGCGGCGGTGGGCGGCTCGGCCGCGGCGGCCTCCGCCTCCGCTTCGGTCTCCGCAGCCCGGACCGCGGCTTCTTGTCGGTCGATCGCCGCGGTGACGGACGGCGGCAGCCAGCCGGGCGCGGGCGGCGGGGCCAGCTCGGCGGCCAGCTCATCCGCCCGGGGCCGCCGCCCGGGGTCAGGCGCGTACGCGGCGGTGATGGCGCGGCGCAGCGACGCGGGAAGCGCCTCCAGCGCCTCCGGCGCCGGCTGCGGGTGGCCGGTGGCCGCGTACGCAAGGACGGTGCCCAGCGCGAAGACGTCCCCCGGCGGCTGTGGCCACCCGCCCGTCCGCTGCTCCGGCGGCACGGACACCGCTGCCCGCCCCGTCGGCTGCCGGTCGGATGTCGCCGCCCGCGCGGCGCCGTAGCCGAGCAGCCGGGGGCCGTCGGCCGCGAGCAGGACGGTGGCCGGGGAAATCCCGGCGTGCACCCACCCGTTGGCATGCGCGCTCGCCAACGCCCGAGCGAGCGCCGCGCCGAGCGCCCGCACGGTCGGCTCCGGCAGCCGGCCCCCGGCGGCGGCGAGCGCCTGCGGCAGTGGCACGGCCGGAACGTAGCCGGTGGCGACCCAGGGGAGTCCGGGCCCGTCGGGGGCGACATCCACCACGGGCGGTACGGCGGGGCCGGTCAGCCGCCGCGAGTTCGCGGCCTCCGAACGGAACCGGACGCGGAACGCCGTGTCCTGCGCGAGAGCGGTGGGTGGCACCGCCAGAACGACCGGGTGGCAGGGGGCCGTGAGACCCACCGCGAGGCAGTACCGCGTGTGGTCCGCGTCCCAGTGTGAACCGGCGATGACACGATACGGGCCGACGCGTTGGCGCGGCTCCATCCATCCCCCTCGGTCGCCCGCGGATCTCCCTGCCATGGGGAGCTTAGGCGACGGCCCTGGTGCTGGATTCATCGGCCGGGTCACTCAACCGGCAGCGCGTACGCGGACTTGTGGCTGAGTACGATCGCGACCCCGCCGCCGAAGGCGAGCAGCTTCCCCGGGCCCGAGCCGAGTCCGCCGGATGCGCCGCTGACGTCCGAGAACCGCCACAGGAACGCGCCGTCCGCGGCCCGGAAGGCCGTGGTCTCGGTCGAGTTGACCGCCAGCACCGTCTTGCCGGACGGCGTCACCAAGGTCTGGATGTCCGCCAGCAGTTCGACCGTCAGGAGCTCGGGGTCGGTGTGCCACACCACCTCGCCCGTCCTCGCGTCCACCGCGGTGACGGCGGACTTGCCGTCCGCCACGTAGACCCTGCCACCGCGGACGGCAGGGTTGCCGAACGCCGCGGCGTCCGACCGGAGTCGCGCGGTCCATTTCCTTGTGCCGTCGGGGAGGCCGAGGGCCCGCAGGGTGCCCTGGCCGTCGGTGACGAGCGCGCTGCCCGGCGCGAGGGGGGTCACGTCGGTGTCGAGCGTGACGCCGTCGTATGTCCTCGTCCACAGCCGGTGGCCGTCGCGACGGCCGAGGGCGACAAAGCGCTTGGCGTCCGTCCGCTCCCTGCCCTGCCCCTCGCCGATCGCCTCGGGTATCACCGAGGCGTCCCCCAGCGGCAGCGGGCTCACCAGCCGTCGTTTGCCGGGGTCCACCGGGGTGGCGGTGAAGCGCTCGGGGAGCGGGCTGCGCCACCGCTCCCGCCGGGCGCCGACGTCGTACGCGACGACGGATGTGGTCTTCCGCACCAGGTCCTCGCCCCGGCTGGTGACGGTGAACCAGACGACACCGGCGCGGACGTCGAGCACCTGCTTCAGCTCGCCGCCCCTGCTCTCGTCGTCGTACTTCCCCTCCCGCCAGCGCATCTTCCCGCTCCGCGCGGACAGGAAGCTGGACGGACCTATGCCGGGGACCATGATCAGTCCGTTGCCGACATCGACGGCGGGGCCCGCCGCCACGCTGTCCGCGGTCCACAGCCGCTTGCCGGTGCGCAGGGACAGGCCGAAGACCTGGGCGCCGGCGACCAGCACCACGATCTCGCCGCGCCAGACGACGGGGCCGGCAAACGACGCGTCGTTCACGCGGTACTCCCACAGCGGAACCGGCGGGACTCCGCGGATCGCCCGGGGACGCCGCGCGGGGTGTTCGTCGTCCCCGAGGCCGATGGCGGTGACGGCCCCGAAGCCGAGCGCCCCGCCGGCCACTCCGGCCGTGGCGCCCGTGAGCAGCGTCCGCCGGGACGGGCGACGGCCGATGCCGGTGGCCCGGGGCGCGGTGTCGGCGGTGTGCAGCGGTCCGGGCGGTGGGCCGGGCTCGGGCGGGCGGGCTTGTGGCGGGCGGGCCGCCGCGGGCTGCGCGGCAGGGGCGGGCTGCGCCGATGGGGCGGCCTGTGCGGCCGGGGCCGGGGCGGCTGAGTCGGGCTGTGCGGCCGGGGGGTGGGTGGCCACGGGCCGGGCGGGTCGGGCGCTCGGCCCGGCGTCGACCGCGCCCTCTGTGCCCTCTGTGCCCTCCGCCTCCGTGGCCAGCACCCGTGCCGCCTGCCCGGCCATCGCCGCGATCACCCGCCCCGGCAGCCAGCCCGGTCCCAGCAGGCTCTCGGCCCCGCCCGCGCCGCCGTCCAGGACAGTGGCCGTCGGCCCGCCGCCCGGCAGCGTCGCCAACTCGCCCGCGGGGGCGTGCGCATCGCTCGTGGCATCCCGTATCAGCTGCGCCAAGAGCGCGGCCGCGCTCGGCCGGGCCGCGGGGTCCGGGGCCAGGCAGGCCGTGATGGCCTCGCGCAGCGGCTCCGGCAGTTCACCGGGCGGGGCGGCCAGCCGCCCGGTCGCCGCGTACGAGAGGACCGTCCCCAGCGCGTACACGTCTCCCGGCGGACGCGGGCGGCCACCCGTCAACTGCTCCGGTGCCGTGCACTCGGCCACCAACCCCGGCAGCCCGGAGCGGTCCTGACCGTCCGGCGCCACCGCGCGGACCGCGCCGAACCCCGTGATCCGCGGCCGGTCGCCGACCAGCACCGCCCACGGCGTGAGCCCCGCGTGTGCGAGGCCCGCCGTGTGCAGCTGTGCCAGGGCCTCCGCGACGGCCGCGCCCAGCGCGCGTACGGTCCGCTCCGGAAGCGGCCCCCCGTATGCCACCAGCGCTTCGGGCAGCGGCAGTCCGGGCCGGTACGGACGGGCGCGCCAGACGGGCCGCTCCCGCTCGGCGGACACCTCGGTGGCGGGCGCCGGCCATCCGATGCGAGCGGCCAGCCGGCACGCCTGCTCGGCCTCGGCCCGGAAGCGGGCCCCGTACGCCGCGTCGTCGTCGAACTGCCCCAGGGGCGTGGTGACTTCGACCGTACGGTCCCCGCCCACGGGTCGGGCGAGGTATCTGCGCTCGACCGCGGGGACGTCGTCCAGGGCCGCCTCCAGACGACCGATGAGCACATACGGGCCCACATGGCGCGGGTCGTCGTAGCGCAGGGGTTCCATCCCACTCCCGTGTGTGGCGTACGAAGCATCAGGAGGCTATCTGCTTCGCACGGGACACGGCTCGCGGGGCGTATACGGCCCGGGCGTATACGGCCGGGACTTACCAGGCAACCGGGAGCGAGGTCACCCCATGGATCAGCCGGCCGGACGAGCGCGGCACCTCCTCCGGCGGAATGGCCAGCTGGAGGGTGGGGAAGCGGCGGATCAGGCTGTCGAAGACCACCTGCAGCTCCAGCCGGGCCAGGCCTGAGCCTATGCAGTAGTGGGCGCCGTAACCGAACGTCAGATGCTGGTTGGCCGACCGGGCGACGTCCATCGTGTCCGGGGTGCCGAAGTGGCGCACATCACGGTTGGCGGAGGCGAGGGACGCGAGCACCGCGGTGCCGGCGGGCACGAGGGTGTCGCCGAGCTTCACATCCTCGAGGGCTATGCGCAGTGTCGCCTCATCGCCAGGGGGCGCGAACCGCAGCAGCTCCTCCACGGCCGCCGGGATCCGACCGGGATCGGCGCGAAGCGCTTCGAACTGTTCACGGTGTGTCAGAAGCGCGAGGACGCCGTTGCCGATCTGGTTGGTCGTGGTCTCATGGCCCGCGATCAGCAAGGTGATGCCGAGATGGAGCAGTTCCTCCTCGTCGAGCCGCTCCTCGTCCTCTTGGTGGATCGACACGAGAGCCGAGAGCAGGTCATCGCCCGGTGTCTTCCGCTTGGCCGCGATGAGCGCGCCCAGGTAGGTGCTCAGCGCGACGTGTGCCGCGACGATCTGCTCGGTCGGCAGGGAGACGGTCGACAAGACGGTGCCCGACCACTCGGCGAATTTCCCGCGGTCGTCGACCGGCACGCCGAGGAGCTCGCAGATCACGGTGACGGGAAGCGGAAAGGCGAGGGCGGGCACAAGGTCGGTCGGTGCCCCCTTCTCCTCCATGGTGTCCAGCAAGTGGTCGGTGTACTTCTGGATAAGCGGACGGAGGGCGGCGACACGGCGCGCCGTGAACTCCCGGGACACCAGGCGCCGCACCCTGGAGTGCTCCGGATCATCCATACTGAGGAGATTCTTGGCGTTCTGCGGTTCTGTGCCGATTCGCGGAGCGTTCGGCTTGGTCGTCGCCGCTCGACTGAAGCGCGGATCGGACAGCACCGTACGAACGGAGTCGTAGTCGGTGATGAGCAGGGCGCGGTCACCGCTGGGCATCTGGATGCCGGCCACCGGCGTCGACTCCCTGAGCCGCTTGTAGTGCGGACAGGGGTCAAGCGCGGTGGGGCGCTCGAACGGGTAGTTGAGAACGTCCGGATCGGACGAATTTCCGGTCATGCCTTATATCCAATTCGGTAGGGACCGGGATGACACGCCGTGAGAAACGCTTGAGGTCGGCTGAAGCCTAGTCGGACTCAAGCAATTGCGCCAGGGATCCCTGAACGATCATGCTATGCGGAAGGGTGTCACGCAGAAGCGGCTCACCTGGAGCAATGCGCGTGAATGCGACAATTATGCTGAGGGCTGAGCTCGGGATCGCCGGCCGAATCGTTGCGCGGGCAAGGTGAGCGATATAGCGTTCGAGGGCTGGCTTACGGGGGTTGCGGCGGCGGATCGGGGGTACGCCTGTCGCGTGAGGGGAACGGGGGCGAGCTATGGGCTATGAGTTTATCCTGTTCATGGCCGTCGTGGGCGGTGCTTTATCGTTCGCGGCATGGTTCACGGTCAAATGGCGGGCGCGTGATCAACTTCCGCATCCCGCGGCCTGGGGGATCGCCGACAGCCGCTTGAATGTCGCGGGCACCGGCGTCCTGATGGGTGGCGTCATCTACACGGCCTATACGTTCCTGGCGGCGCCCGGGCTCGCCTACGCCCAGGGTGGATTCGCCTTCTTCACCCTCGTTTACACGGTACTGCTGATTCCGGTTTCCTTTGTGGTGCTGCCCCGGCTGTACCAGGAGTACGCTGCTCGTTCCGCCCTGACCTCGGCCGACTACGTCCGGCACCGCTACGGCTCGCACGTCCTGGGGCTCGTCGTCGCACTGACCGGGATCGTCGCCACCATGCCCTATCTCGCCCTTCAGATCGTCGGCCTGGCGGACATCCTCAGCGTCCTGGGGGTAGATTTCCGCGACGGATCGGGTTTCCTCGTGATGGCCGTGCTGTTGACACTGTGCGGCATCGTCACCTTCCACGATGGATTGCGATCGATTTCCGTCCTGGCCATGGCCAAGACCTTCCTGCTCGCGGCTGTGACGATATCTCTCGTCGGCTTGGTGGCGGTGCGGGCCGGAGCTCCGGGGCAAGTCTTCTCCGAAGCGGGCGACCGCCTTGCCGATCGGAGTTTGTCGCTCGCGGTCTCACCAAGTATGAGACCCGCCTATATGACCCTCGCTTTCGGCTCGGCGCTGGCCCAGCTGATGTATCCCCAGATTTATCTGTCGGCCTTCGCCGCGCGCAGCAAGGACACCCTGCGCTCGGCCATATTACTGCTCCCGGCATGGACGGCATTGCTGGGCCTCTTCGTCTCCTTTGGCGTCGCCGCCCTTGCCGTAGGCGTCCACGTGCCCGCCACCAACACCGACCTCGTCATTCCCCGGCTCATCGACGCCCTCGCCCCCGACTGGCTGCAGGCCCTTCTGCTGGGCGGACTGGCCGTCGCTCTCCTCGTACCCATGTCGGCCATCTGCGTCGGCATTTCCTTGTTGGTTGTGCGTAACGTTTACTGTGAGTACTTCAACCCGTCGGCCACGCCCAAACACGAGGTACGGGTCGCCCGCTTCTCATCCATCGTGGTGATCGCCGGCGCCTTCTCCTTCGCACTCGCTCTGGCTCCGCAGGACGCGATCAACCTCCATTTGCTGGGCGGCATCTGGATACTGCAGCTCTTCCCCGCCGTAGCACTGTCCCTGTTCACGACCTGGTTCCACCCGTATGCCCTTCTGGCGGGCTGGGCAATAGGCATCGGGTCGGGAACGGGAATGTCGGTATGGCATGGGTTCCATACGATCGTCGACCTCGGCTTCGGCGCCCATCGGATCCCGGTATACGTCGCCGTCGGAGCCTTCGCCTTCAATCTGACGGCTGCGGTGCTGCTCACACCGGTCTGCAACCGGTGGTGGCCCCGCCGCGGCACGGATGCCGAGCAGGCCGGCCCGCCGCGACGACGCGGCTCCCGGTTCGCGATAAGAGTCCACTGATCAGGGAGAAAGAGATGAAACCGCCCAAGCATGAGTTGCTTGGTGATTCCCCGTCCGGGCCCGCCCTCGACGTGGCACCGCTGTCCCAGACACAGCCGGTCACCGTGGAGCAGACCGACACCGCCGGAACACAGCGGCGCGCCACCGCCCCCGAAGGCGCCATCGAACCCCTCTTCCAGGTCCACCACTCCCGCCTGCTGCGCCTGGCGACACTGCTGGGCGCCGGGGCCGATGCCGAGGACGTCGTCGCCGAGGCCTTCTACCAACTCAACCGCCGCTGGTCCCGGCTCCGCACCTCGGAAGCGGCCGCCGCCTATCTGCGATCCACCGTGTGCAACCTCACCCGGATGCGCCACCGCCACCTCAAGGTGGTGCGCCGCCATGAACAGCGCCCCATCGATGAGCATGTGCTCTCTGCCGAACAACAGGTCCTCCTGAACGACGATCAGCGGTCGGTCGTGGAAGCACTGCAGACATTACCCACGCGCCAGCGCCAGGCCCTGGTGCTCCGCTACTGGCTGAGCCTGTCGGAAGCGGAGATAGCACAGACAATGGGCATATCCTGCGGCGCGGTCAAGTCCCACACATCCCGGGGGATGGCCAAGCTCGAGGCGATCCTGAAGGGAGCCGGCGCATGAACTCCGAGATGGAGGGGCGCCTGCGGGAAGCGCTGGAAGGCTTCGCCGACTCCGTACGGGAATCGCCGACCGCCTACCAGGAGGCGCAGGACCGGTGGCGCTACTTCGAGCGCCGCAGACGGACAGTCATCGCCGTCGTCGTGCTGCTGCTGGTGGCCATCGCCGTGGCCGTCGGCGTATGGGTGCTGTCGAGCGCGACCGCGAGCGCCCATGTGATTTCCACCGGCTCGTTCGAGAAGGCGACCATACCTCCCGGTATCCCGCTACGTGTCGACCAGCGAGCCTTGCGGGTGTTTTGACCCGGTGCCGTACCGTCGTCCGAACAATCCTTCGCAACTCGCGGCGGAAACCTGTAAACCGAAGCGCCACCTTCGGCAACTCACACCCGGGCAGCCGAAACGAGGGCATGCGAAACGATGAGGAAGGAGGGCCCGGCGCACGGGGTGCTGCCCCGGTACTCGGCTTGCGCGCGCCACTCTTCAACAGGGGGAAGTCAGCCACCGTGGACGCAGAGAAATCGGTTCAGGAGCACCTTCGTACGTTGGTGCACGACCACTCCTACCACCGAATCCAGCCGCGACTCGCCCAGATCTTCTCGTCCGGGATCCTCACCCCGAGACCGGGAGCCACCGGCGCGGACCGACACCAACTCACCTACGCACGCCTGCGCCACCTCACCGAAAGCGTCGACGCCCGCACTCCCCTCCTCGGTCGGCGCGACCTGCTCTTCCCACTGCTGGAATGGGCCGCCATCGCCGACCCCTCCCTCTTCTACGCGTTCTTCCTGCACCACTGCACCGTCGTCGGGGCCATCCGGGAGTTCGGCAAGGACCAGGACGGTCTGGAGGACGTGCTGGCCGATCTGGGCTCGACGTCAGTCGTCGGCGCCCTGCTGATGACGGAGCTCGGCCACGGCAACAGCAACGCCGCCGTGCGGACCGTGGCCTCCTACGACCACGACCGGCGCGAATTCACCATCAACACCCCCGTCCCCGAAGCGGTGAAGTACCCGCCCAGCGTCGCCGCCGACGGCATACCCCGCCTCGGCATCGTCACGGCCCGGCTCATGGTCGGCCGGCAGGACTGCGGAATCTTCTGCTTCGCCGTCCCCCTGCGCGACACCACCGGTCCCCGCCCCGGCGTCCGCATCGAACCCCACGACTCCTCCCCCCTGCTGCCACTCGACTGGGCCGCCGTCTCCTTCGACCACGTGCGCATCCCCTACACCCACTGGCTCCGCGACTCCGCCGCCATATCCGACGACGGCACCTTCACCGACCCCCTCAGCACCCCGGCTATGCGCTCACGGCAGGCATCCCGCCTCATCCGGTACGTCTGGGAAGGAGCGGCCGTCGGCCTCGCCGCCATCACCCGGGCGAGCGCGGCGATCGCCGTCCGCCACGCCCACGTACGCCACACCAACGGCACCTTCGCCGGTTTTGCCCCGGA
This sequence comes from Streptomyces sp. NPDC059679, assembly GCF_042734105.1. Lineage (NCBI taxonomy): Bacteria > Bacillati > Actinomycetota > Actinomycetes > Kitasatosporales > Streptomycetaceae > Streptomyces > Streptomyces sp. NPDC059679. Next base: position 113,671 of record NZ_JBHWES010000035.1, read on the forward strand.
CATGCCCGTCATCCGCTACCGCAACCAGCAGCGGACCCTCTTCGGCGCGCTGGCCTCGGCCTACGTGGCCGCCATGGCGGCCCGCGTCATCGCGTCCCCCGAACCACTGGGCGGGACGGCCGGCGGCATCCGGACACTGTTCACCCTGAAGGCCGTCATCGACCAGATCGCCGAGCGGGTCACCGCCGCCGGCCGTGCGGCCACCGGTGTGCTCGGCTTCAGCCCGAGCAACCGGCTGCTCGAATACCAGGGCCTCGCCCACTCCTTCAACGCCGCCGGCCTCAGTACCCAGGTCCTCTACCTCAACGCGGCCTGGACCATGGCCCTGGGCCTGGACTACGAACCCCCCGCCGACGACACCCCCGGCCGCAACCCCACAGCCACCGCGGCCGAATGGGACCTGGCGGACCCGGCCCTGTGGGCCACGCTCATCGGCGCCCGCGAACGGCGCCTCCACCAGGAGCTGACCGGCGAACTGGGCAAGGCCCGGGAGAACGGCCTCAACGAATTCGACGCCTGGAACGACCGGTTCGAACTCGCCGAACGCACCGCCCAGGCCCACGCCCAGCGCCTGCTGGTGGACATCGTCCGCACGGCGACCGACGGACTGCCGGACGGCCCGACACGGCAGCTCGCCCAGCGGCTGTGCGCCCTGCACTTCCTCAGCGACATTCACGACCACAGCGGCTGGTATCTGACCGAAGGCCTGCTCACCGCCGACGACATCAGACGGATCCCCGGCCTCCTGAACCAGCTGTGTGACGACATCGCCCCCCACGCACTGGACCTGGCGGACGCCCTCGACGTGCCGTACGACGTGGTCGGCGCGCCCATCGCCCACGCCGACTACGTCTCGGCCTACACCCAGGCCTTCGCCGCGCGGTGAACACGGCCCTGCAGCCCGGCTGACCCGCCACCGCGCCGCTCCCCCTTACCCACACCCTCTCTCCCTCTCCCGGCACGCCCTCTTAGATACAGATGGTATCTATCCCTCCGCATCCCGGAAGGCCGTAGCACGCCATGCCAGAAACCTCGGAGAACCCGGCAAGCCGCACGCATGGATCGTCCAGCGAACCCGTCGCCGTCATCGGCATGGCCTGCCGCCTGCCCGGCGCGCCGAGCCCGGACGCCTTCTCCCGCCTGCTGCGTGACGGTGTTGACGCGATCACCGAGGTCCCCGCCGACCGATGGGACGCCACCGCCCACTTCGCCGAGGAGCCGTCCGCCCCCGGCAAGACCAATTCACGCTGGGGTGGATTCCTGGACTCGGTCGACACCTTCGACCCCGCGTTCTTCGGCATCTCCCCGAGAGAAGCCGTCGCCATGGACCCACAGCAGCGGCTCGCCCTCGAACTGGGCTGGGAAGCGCTGGAGGACGCCGGCATCGTGCCCACCACACTGGCCGGCCTGCCGGTCGGCGTGTTCGTCGGGGCCATCTGGGACGACTACGCGACCCTGGCCCGCCGCCAGGGCCTCGGCGCCATCAGTCAGCACACGATGACCGGCCTGCAGCGCGGAATCATCGCCAACCGCCTGTCGTACGTGCTCGGCCTGCGCGGCCCCAGCATGACCGTGGACACCGGTCAGTCATCCTCCCTCGTGGCCGTCCACCTGGCCTGCGAAAGCCTGCGCAGAGGAGAAACCGCGCTCGCCGTCGTCGGCGGCGTCAACCTCAACCTCGTACCCGAAAGCGCGGTGAGCATCGCCAAGTTCGGCGGCATGTCCCCCGACGGACGGTGCTTCACCTTCGACGCGCGGGCCAACGGCATCGTGCGGGGCGAGGGAGGCGGACTCGTCGTCCTCAAACGACTCTCCGAGGCCATCGCCGACAAAGACCGCATCCACTGCGTCATCCACGGCAGCGCCGTGAACAATGACGGCGGTGGCGACGGCCTCACCGCCCCCGACCAGAGCGCGCAGGAAGAGGTGGTGCGGCAGGCGTACCGGAACGCCGGGGTACGCACCGCCGACGTCCAGTACGTCGAGCTCCACGGCACCGGCACCCGGCTCGGCGACCCCATCGAAGCCCGCGCCCTGGGAGCCGTCCTCGGCGCCGGACGCCCCGCCGACGACCGGCTGCTGGTCGGCTCCGTGAAGACGAACATCGGACACCTTGAGGGAGCCGCCGGCATCGCCGGTCTGATCAAGGCCGCACTCGCCATCAGGGCCCGAGAACTGCCTCCCAGCCTCCACTTCACCACCCCCAACCCCGACATCCCGCTCGACGAACTGCGCCTGGAAGTCAACACGGAGCCGAGCCCCTGGCCATCGCCGGACCGACCGCTGATCGCCGGGATCAGTTCGTTCGGAGTCGGCGGGACGAACTGCCACGTGGTGCTGGCCGAATGGGACGGCGTGACCGGGGGAGGGGCGTCTGAGGGCGGAGCGTACGGGGGCGGGGCGTACGGGGGCGGGGCGGCTGATGGCGGGACGGTTGAGGGGCGAGAGGTGCTGCCCTGGGTGCTCTCAGCGAAGAGCGCCGCTGCGCTCAAGGGCCAGGCCCGGCGTCTGCTGGAGCACATCGGGGCCCAGGCGCACGGGCAGGCGTCCGTGGCCGACCTTGGCCACGCGCTCGTCGCAACCCGGGCACAGTTCACACACCGAGCCGTCATCCGGGCCCACGACATCGAGGGATTCCGGGCGCCACTCGCGGCACTGGCGGCAGGCCACCCCGCGCCAGGGCTGACCCAGGGCACGGCCCTCGGACCGACCACCCGCACCGTGTTCGTCTTCCCTGGCCAGGGGTCCCAGTGGGTCGGCATGGCCGTCGAGCTGATGGACAGCTCCCCGGTCTTCGCGGAACACATCCGCCGCTGCGAGGAGACTCTGGCACCGTACGTCGACTGGTCGCTGACCCATGTGCTGCGCGGAGGCTCGGAAACCTCCCCGGAACTGTCGCTGGACCGGCTCGATGTGGTGCACCCCGTGCTGTTCGCCGTCATGGTGTCCCTGGCGGCGATGTGGCGGTCGTACGGCGTCGAACCGGCGGCGGTCGTCGGCCATTCACAGGGTGAGATCGCGGCGATTCACATAGCCGGAGCCCTGCCACTCGAGGACGCGGCCCGTCTGGTGGCCCAGCGCAGCAAGGCATTCGCCCTGCTCGCCGGCCAGGGCGGCATGGCGTCCGTCGCGCTCCCGGCCGCGGAGTCGGAGGAGTTGCTGCTGTCCCGGTGGAGCGGGCAGCTGTCGATCGCGGCGATCAACGGACCCGGTACGGTGACCGTCTCCGGGGACACCGCGGCGCTGCGCGAACTGGTCGAGCACTGCGAGGAGCACAGCATCAGGGCGCGGCTGCTGCCCATCGACTGCGCTGGCCACTCCGCACACGTCGAGCGGATCCGCCGGCCGCTGCTGGACCTGCTGGGAACGGTACGGCCCGCTTCCTCGGACATCCCGTTCTACTCGACGGTCGAGGGCCGCTGGATGGACACCAGCGAGCTGGACACCGAGTACTGGTATCGCAACTCCCGGCAGACCGTCCGCTTCGAGCCGGCGATCCGGGCGCTTGCCACGGCGGGTTACGAGACCTTCGTCGAAGTGAGCCCGCATCCGATCCTCGCCGCGAGCGTGCAGGAAGTCATCGAGGACGTCGGCAGCGCGGCCATCGTGGTCGGCTCGCTGCGGCGTAACGCCGGCGGCCCCGACCAACTGATGGACATGCTGGCCCAGGTCCATGTCCACGGCACCCCCGTCGACTGGGACGCCGCCTTCGCCGGCCGTACGACGCGCCGGGCCGAGCTGCCCACGTACGCGTTTCAGCGCAGGCGGTACTGGCTGGAAGCCCCTGCGGCTGAGGCAGCCGACGCGGCCCACGAAACCGTTCAGCGCGAGTGGGACGCGAGCGAGAACACGGAGGGGAATGACGGCGCGGGCGGGGACGAGAAGGTTGCCCCGGCGCCGGAGGCCGCACTCCTCGAGGCGTGGGCCGAGCTGAGCGACCAGGAGAGTCATAGCGCGGCACTGGATCTTGTGCGCACGTATGCGGCCATCGTGCTCGGCTACGACGCGCCCGACGATGTGCCCTCACAGGCCGCCTTCCGGGAACTGGGGCTCGACTCCATGCTGGCCGTACAACTCCGGAACGAGCTGAACGCGGCGACGGGGCTGCGGTTGCCGACGACGGTGGTGTTCGACCATCCGACACCGGTCGCGCTGGCCGGCTTCGTACGTTCCGAGGCGCTGGGACTGCGAGCGACGGAGGCCGGGCCGGATGCGGCGACTCCACGGGCCTTGGGGGCCTTGGGGGCCGGGGCTGAGGATCCGATCGCTGTGGTGGGGATGGGGTGTCGTTTTCCGGGCGGGGTGGTGTCTCCGGAGGACTTGTGGCGGTTGGTGGTGTCGGGCGGCGATGCGGTGTCGGGGTTCCCGGAGGACCGTGGGTGGGACTTGGAGGGGTTGTTCGACCCCGATCCGGACGCCTCGGGGAAGTCGTATGTGCGTGAGGCCGGGTTCTTGCATGCGGCGGGTGAGTTCGATGCGGGGTTCTTTGGTATTTCGCCGCGTGAGGCGTTGGCGATGGATCCGCAGCAGCGGTTGCTGTTGGAGACG
>NZ_JBHWES010000036.1:0-58240 GCF_042734105.1 Streptomyces sp. NPDC059679
CGGGCCACGGCGGGCTCGTCCGGCCGGTCGTCGCCCGCGGCCGACAGGACGAGCCGGACCACTCCGACGCCGTCCGAGCGGAGCGAGTCGAGCACCCCGCGCAGCCGCGGCCACAGCTCACCGGCCGAGGACGCGTCGGCCCCGGCGACCACGGTCACGGTGTGCTCCGGGTCGGCGGCCAGGGCCCGGGCCAGGTCGGCGACGTCGGAGGTGGACAGCGTGTCGTCGGCGGGAGAGCGGAGCAGCATGACGCCGTCGTACTCCTCGACGAGCAGCGCTCCGCCCCGGCCGCGGCCGCCCTCGGAACGCTCGGGTGTGTCCAGCGTGGCCACGGGCGCGGACGACGCGGGGCCGGCGGAGGGCGCCGTACGGACGCGGGCGCCCCGCCTGCTGAACCAGCGCGCTCCGGCGCCCCCGGAGCGGCTCATGCCGGTTCTCCCGGGGTAGCACGCCAACTCAGAATCTCGCTCATGCCGTTGTCACCTGGTGAGGGTCGAAGTGTGTGGAGGTTCGGACTGGTGATGACGGTGTGACAGTCAGCTCCCATCCTGGACATCGCCGTCGCGGTCTGCCCTGTCCGTCCGGGCACTGTTGGGGGCAACGTCCACGTCGTCCACGGCCGGAGCCTCTTCCGCCCCTTCAGCCGGGGGCTCCTCCGCCTGGGCGCTCTCCACGGCCGCCAGCGCCGCCACCAGCTTGTCCTTGATCAGCACCATGCTCACCGGGGCCGAGCTGTTGACGCACACGTTGTGCCCCTCGGGGATCCGGTCGAGGACGTCGTTGATCCGCACCCGCTCGAACCCCAGGCCGGTCCGGTGGAGGTAGCGCGCCGAGGTGTAGACCGGGACCACCGCCGTGCCGTCGTTTCCCGACGCGCTCACCGGCCGGCCGTCCGCCGTGACCAGCATCGCCAGTTCGGCCTTGGACAGGGCGGCGGTGACGTCGTCCGCCGGGCCGTAGCCGGTGGTGGCGAGCTGGACGGCGCGGTCCACGTCGTCGGTGGGCTCGGGCCAGCCCCGCGCGCCCGGCGACGGCACGTAGTCCTCGTTGGCCTGCCACTCGACGATCTCGCCGTTCTCGTCGGAGCGCCACTGGCCGACCACCGCGAACTCCGGCGGCGGGGCCTCCCCGCGCCAGGTGGGGTCGGTCAGGTAGAGCCAGTGGTTGGGCGCCGCCTTGGCGGCCTTGACGAAGTCCTCCGGCGGTTCGGGGGTCACCGCGCCGGGGGCGGCGGCTTGGGTGGTGGACTCGTCGGCCTCGTTGGACTCGTTGGACTCGTTGGACTCACTCATCGTGTCCTCGCTTACTGTGCTTGTTGTCGTGCTGTTCTGACACCCGCGTGGGCGTCCCTTCATCGTTCTGAGCCGTCATCGCCCTCGTCGCTCTCCGATCCCTCCTCGGCCCCGTCGTCCAGCTCGGCGAACAGCTCCAGGGCGTGCTCGTCGGGGAAGAGCCCGTCGCGCGCGACGTGGGCCCGCAGCTCCTCCTCGGTCAGCGGATAGACGTTCCGGTACCGGTACCAGCCGTCCACGTAGTCCGGGACCCCCGGGTGGGCGACCTCGTCCAGGGCGAGCTGGGCGCCGGCCATCACCTCGTGGAAGGTGTGGTCGCCCACGTAGGCCATGGTGCTGACCAGCCCGGCCCTGATCAGGCCGAGGTCCACGGGGAAGCCCGTGAGGTCCGACAGCCGGGCGACGAGCGTCAGGATGTAGTGGGTGCTGCCCGAGGTGCCGGTCAGCACCAGACCGCCGCTCTCTTGGGAGCGCTCCTGGAGTCCGGCGGACATCGGCAGCTCGTCGGACAGCCCGGCGGGCCTCCAGAGCAGTGTCCCGTCGCTGTCCCTGACCGCGATCCGCCGTTCGTCCTGGCTGAGCGGGGGCTGGACGTCCTCCGGCCGCAGCGGCGTTCGCACCACGGCCACCAGGTCCTCCACCTCTTCAGCTATGGCCTCCTCGTCGACGCCCGCCGCGACGAGGTCCGCCTCCTTCTGCTTGTAGCGCTTGTACGCCTCAGTCTTCCTCCGGTCGTCGCGCTCCCCCCTGATAACGGGATGTCTGGGCACGCGGCCACCCATGAGGTCGGGGATGAGTCCGTTGGCCGACCCGGCGAAGAGGAAGTCTGCCCGCTCGCGCAGATTCCCCGATTCCACGACCCTCTGGAGGCTTTCGAAGGACGTCCCCACCGCGCCGTTCTCCGACGGCAGTTCGCTGCCGAACTTCCGGTAGTCCATCCCGTTGTGCAGGACAAGGGCCCAGAACGCCTCCGCCACCCGCGCGAACTCCGCGTTGACCCGCTCGTCGGCCGCCAGGTACGCGGCCAGCCGCTCCTCGTACGCGAGGGCCTCCTCGGCGTAGCGGATGCGCGCCATGTCCCAGGCAGAGGCGGGGGGTGCCTCGGGCAGCGCCGACCGCTCGGCCGACGCGGACCCCTCGGGCGCCTCGGGGCCGCCGTGGAGCGACGGCGGCATCTTCGCGTGCGGCGCGACCGGAGCCGTAGTGGACGGAGCCGTAGTGAGGACGGCAGGCCCGGCGGGCCCGGAGCCCGGGAGCGGGTACGGCCGCGGGGCCGGGCGCGCGGCGGGACCGACGGGCGACGGCGGGGTCTCCGGCTCCGCCTCGTACCAGGCGGGGCCGGTGTCCGCGCCGGACAGCGCGGTGAGCACCGGGTTTCCCTGGTCGTCCTTGCCGGACAGGTTCGTCAGGTCGTCGGTCCACCCCACAGGACGGCCCAGCCCCTGCGACAGCAGCCACGCCACCGCCTCGATTCCGGGAGCGGGCCTTGTGTGCGAGAGCAGGACCCGGGTGCCCCGCGCCTTGGCGGTCAGGACGGGGTCGTTCGCCATCAGCTCCAGGAACTCGGCGACCGGGATCCGGAACTCCTCGTCCGCGATCATCAGCACGACCACGTCCGGATCCAGCTCGTCCATCTCGATCCGCACCAGGTGGGGGACCGGCCCGGCCGCCTTCCGGTCCAAGTCCTGGCTCCGCCACGCCGCGTCCACCAGCCCGCCGGGCGTACGGATCTTCGCCAGGTTCACCCGCGGCCACGACTCTCCCGTGAAGTCGCGGCCGCTCCCCCGGACCCCGTCCATGACCGTGTCGCTGCCGGTGACGGCGAACGCCCGGTTCGCCTCCAGGGCGTACGCGGCCGCCACGTCCGGGTCGGACGCGTCCCGCCCCACGGCGAACGCCCGGGTGAGCATGGCCCGCGCTTCCCCGCGTTCCGGCTCCTCGACGCCGGAGTCCGGGTCCGGGTGGAGCACCCGCCGGGTGAGGGCGTTCACGTCCACACCGGGTGCGGTCAGCAGGTCCATGGTCTTGGTCCACGCCCACAGCATCCGCAGCCGCTCCGCCTCACTCAGCGCACGGGGTTCGGGCAGATTCAGGACGGTGGCGGCCTCGGACCTCGCCTGATCGCCCTGCACCCACTGCGCGCCCAGCCGCACCACCGGCAGCCTCACGAAGTCCCATGGCGTGTCGACGCGTTCGCCGCGCGGGCCCCTCGGCCGCGCGGCCCACCACTCGGCGGCCGCGACCAGCGCGTCGCGGGCGACGTCCTGGTCCACCTCGGCCCCGGGCCCCGCATGCGCCGCGATCACCCGCCGCAGCAGATCCAGCGTCAGCGGACCCACCCGCCGGAACTCCGGATCAGCCAGCCACATCTCCTCCACCGCCACCACACCCCGCAGCAGCCCCCCGAAATCAGGACGGTCCTCCACATGGACCCCGAACATCGACTTCAGCGCCAGCACCGCGATCAGCGTGCGCTCCCGCACCGCCGCCCGCACCGCCGCCGACACCGGACCAGGCCCCGAGTGCAGCCCCGCCATCACCGCATACCGGTCCAGCTCCGCGCCCTCCGGGTCCGGCCGCTCCAGCACCCACTCCCGGGGCCGCCCCCGGGGATCGGTGAACAGGGCCCGAGCGTACTTACCGTTCGGCTCAAGCTTCGTCTCCCCCTCCGGACCGTAGGGGGCGCGCATCCAGCGCCGCGCCGACCTCGCCATGCGACGCGACACGGACAGCTCCCGCAGCGGGTCGGCCACGAACACCGCGGGGTCGTAGGAGGACGGCAGGGTGGAACGCGGCCCGTCGCTGTCCCCGGGAGACCCGATCCAGCAGATGGGAAGGTCGATCCAGCGGTGCTTGGGCCCCCGGGACACCAGCCACGTCACGAACGCCACCGCCTCGTCCCCATGGAGGAACCGGTTGACCACGCTGTCCCCGCTCCGTACCGCCACCATCAGGTAGTCCGGGCCGCCGTGCGCGCTGATGCGGACCGCGTCGGCCTCGGGGAACGGACTGCCCGCGGGGCCCGGACGCGGCAACTCGCGCTCCGGTGAAACGGTCTGCAAGGCGACGTGGAGGTCGACGTACGTCGTCATCCGGTCGCTGCGGCGATCCAGCTCCTCGAACTTCTCCGTGTACTCGGCGGGGGCGAACGAGGAGTAGCCCACCTGCTCCCCGGTCGCCTCGCTGACCACCGGCCACAGCAGCACATCGCGGTACCAGCCGGGCACGCTCTCGTCGAGCACCGGCCCCTCGCCGGGCCGCAGCGGGAACCATGTGCCGACGGGGACCCCGGGCCGTCCGGCGACCGTGTCGATGCCGACCGTCCCATCGGTTCGGACGTTGACCACCGCCTCACCGCTGTGCGGCCACACCACCTGCCCCGTACGGTCCGCCAGCTCCTGCAACAGCGCGCTGTAGCGGCCCGCGAAGGGGACGGCCAGCACGATCGGGGTGCCCGGCGGCAGTTCCGCCCGCGCCACGCGCGCCGCCACCAGCTCCACGAACTCCTCGACGTCCACCTCCAGCGTCGAACGGTCCGGCAGCCGCACCAGCGCCGTGCCGTCACGCCAGCCGGCCCCGACGACGTACGGCCGCTTCTCCTTCGGCCACGGCGTCTGCCGCCTGGGGCCACCGACCGGTGTCAGGGAACCGTCCGGCCGCTGGGTCAGGACCTCGGTCCGGTCCGAGTCCAGCTCCACGGCGCCCGGCCCCAGCAAGTTCAGCCCCGGGACCCGGTGTCCGTCCCACGTGAAGTGGCCACCGCGGTCCGACCCGATCGCCGCCAGCTTCTCCACATGGAACGCCCCCAGCGCCGCCAGGCTCCCCGCACGCCCCTCCGCCTCCGCGTCCCGCACCAGCCCGAACAGCTTCGTACGCACCGACTGGTCCACCCGCGCGTCCTTCGGCAGACGCAGCACATGGCGGGCCACCACGTCCAGGTCGAACCGGCCGCTCCGGAACCGCAGATCCCGCCCGTGCAGAGCCTCCAACAGCCGCTCCGCCGCCGCCTTGTCCGGGGCAGAGGGCGCGGCGGCCGCCTCCGGGGCGAGCATGATGGGAACCTCGACCGCCTCCGGGGCGAGCATGATGGGAACCTCGACCGCTTCCGAGGCGAGCGCGATGGGGATCTCGGCCGTCTCCGGGGAGAGCGGGGCGGGGGATTCGGCCGTCTCCGGGGCGGGGGACGCGGGCATCCGCGGATCTACCGGCGCGACGAACACCCGCGAACCGGAGTCCCCCCGCACGGACGTCAACGGCCCCGCCACCGGTGCCCGCAGCCCCGCACCGTCCGCACGCTCCACTCCGTCCGCACCGGAAGCCCCGGCCGCCTCCGGGGCCACCGCGGCGGGTACGTTCCAGCGCCGCCGCAGGCCCAGTCGGCGCCGGAGCGTGTCGGCGAGGTCCGCGGCGGACCGCAACGCGGCCTCCGCGTCCGGTCCCCCCGCCAGCAGGTGATCGGCGACCGATCGCACCGCGCCGCGGAAGGCGTCCCCGGCGTAGCGCGAGTCGGCGAGCACCGCGTGCGGCTCCACCGGCAGCACCAAAGAAACGGCGGCGTCCCAGGCCCGGGCGGCGTCCGTCTCCATGGCACCACCGGGCGCCGTACCAGATGCCGCGCCCGCCGCACCCGCCGCATCCGCGAAGTCCGCGTACGCCGACGCCCACAACCGCCGCGACACGTTCGCCGCCACGGCGTCCAGCCCGTCAGCCCACGGACCCGGCCGCACCATCAGCACCCGGGCCAGCTCCACCGGCGACAGCGCGTCCACCGGCACCCGGCCGTGCACCGGCATGACGCCCGCGGCACGTACGTCGGTCTCGGCCAGGCCGTCGCCCGCGCTCGCGGCAAGCCGCTCCGCGACGGGCGCCACGTCCTGGTCGGTCAATTCCCCCGCGAGCCACCGGCGTTGGGCCTCGTCCCTCGGCACGGCCGGGGCCTCGGCGGCGTCACCGGTAGCGGCACCCGGCGCCCCGACCATGACATCCAGCGGGACACCCAGGGCCCGCGGCCGCGCCTCGGCACCCTCCGGCCGCTCACGCGCCGACTCGCCCCCGGCCCGGTCCGGGTCCACGTCCTGATCCAGGTCCGCCATCAGCGTGTCCTCGCCGCTCGCCCGCCCGTGCGCGTCCCACGCGGAGGCGAGCGCGGCCTCGGAGACATCGGGGGCGGCCCCGGTGGCGTCGACGGCGTCCTCGCCGAGGGACTCGACCGGGGTGCGGGGAGGCGTGAGCGGAGGCGTGGGGGGCGCCTCCTTCGACGCGGCCGGGGTACGGGCCTCCGCCGCACCGACCCCCCGATCGACGGAGCCCGCCGCCGGGGAGGCCGGCACCGATCCGCCGGCCGGGGCGCCGCGGGGCGTAGCCGGGGCCGGGGTCGCCGGGGGCGCCGCAGCCGGGGGCGTCGCGGGAGCGGCAGGCCCGGCGGACTTGTCCAGCGGTGCCGGGACCGGGCGCGGGGCGGGACCGACGGGCGGCACCGGGGCCTCCGGCACCGCCTCGTACCAGTCGTCGGACCCGGTGAGCACCGGGTTGCCCTGGTCGTCCGTGCCGGACAGGTTCGTCGGGTCGTCGGTGAACAGCACGGGACGGCCCAGCCACTGCGCCAGCGACCACGCCACGTCGCCGATGCCGGGAGCCGACCTGGCGTGCGACAGGAGGACCTTGGTGCCCAGATTCCTGGCCGTCAGGACGGGGTCGTTCCTCATCACCACCCGGAACTCACTGACGGGTATCCGGAACACATCGCCGTCGATGTCCAGCTCGATGATGTCCGGGTCCTGCGGGTCCGCTTCGATCCGCACCAGATAGGGGGCCTTCTCGGTCGCCTGCTGCTTCCGGTTCCGGTTCCGCCACGGCGCGTCCACCAGACCGCCGGGCGTACGGATCTGCGCCAGGTTCACCCGCGGCCACGACTCCCCCGTGAAGTCACGGCCGTCCCCCCGGACCCCGTCCATGATCGTGTCCCTGTCGGTGGCGACGTACGCCAGGTTCTCCTCCAGGTGGTACGCGCCCGCCTCGTCCAGGTCGGACGCGTCCCGTCCCACGGCGAACGCCCGGGTGAGCACGGCCCGCGCTTCCCCGCGTTCCGACCCCCCGACCCCGACGCCCGGGTCCACGTGCAGCACCCGCCGGGCCAGCGCGTCCACGTCCACACCGGGCTCGGTCAGCACGTCCATGGCCTTGACCCTCGCCCACAGCATCCGCAACCGCTGCGCCTCACTCAGCGGATCGGAGCCGGACAGGCCCAGGGCCATGGCGGCCTCAAGCCTCGCGTCATCGCTCTGCACCCACTGCGCGCTCCGCCGCACCCTCGGCAGCCTCACGAAGTCCCACGGCATGTCCACGCGTTCACCCTGCGGGCCACGCGGCCGCGCCTCCCACCAATCCACCGCCGCCTCCAGCGCATCGCGGGCGGCATCCTGATTCACCCTGCCCCCGCGCCCGGCATACGCCGCGACCACTCGCCGCACCAGATCCAGCGTCAGCGGACCCACCCGCCGGAACTCCGGATCGGCCAGCCACATCTCCTCCACCGCCACCACACCCCGCAGCAGCTTCCCGAAGTCGGGGCGGTCCTCCACCCACACGTTGAACACCGACTTCAGCGCCCGCAACGCGATCCGCGTCCGCTCCCGCGCCTCCGCCGACACCGGATCGGGCCCCGAGTGCAGCCCCGCCATCACCGCGTACCGGCCCAGCTTCTTCCTCCTCGGCTCCGGCCGCAGCAGCTCCCAGCTCCGGGCCCGCCCCCGGGGATCGGTGGTCAGGGACCGCACGTACTTGCCGTTCGCCGTCGTCTCCGTCTGCGGGCCGTAGGAGACACGTCCCCAGCGCCCCGCCGCGTCCACGATGTGCTGCCCCAGAGACAACTCCCGCAGCGGATCGGCCACGAACACCTCGGGCTCGAATCCGGATCTCCCGCTGGGATCCGGCCCGTTGCTGTCCTTGGGGGAGGCGAGGCTGCAGCAGGGGAAGTCGATCCAGCGGTCCTTGGGCTGCCGGGACACCAGCCACGCCACGAACGCCGGCGCCTCATCCTCATCGAGGTAGTCGACGTGGAAGCGGTCCCCGCTCCGCCACACCATGACCAGGTAGCCCGGTATGCCATGCCCGCTGACGCGGATGGCGTGGGCCTCGGGGAACGGGCTGCCCTCGGGCCCCGGACGCGGCAACTCCCGCTCCGGCGAAAAGGTCTTCAGGACACGGTTGTGGTCGACGTACGTCGTCATCCGTTCGCTGTGGCGCTCGTTCCTCTCGAACCACGCCGCGTACTCGGCGGGGGTGAACGAGGAGTAGCCCATCTGCTCGTCGGTCGTCGCACTGACCATCGGGAACAGCACCACATCGCGGTACCAGCCGGGCACGCTCTCGTCCAGAACCGGCCCCACGCCCGGCCGCAGCGGGAACCAGGCACCCTTGGGAACCCCCGGCCGCACGACGACCGTGTCGATACGGCCCTTCCCGTCGGGCAGCTGGCTGACCTTGACCTCACCGCTGTGCGGCCACACCACCAGATCCGTACGGTCCGCGAGGCGTTGCAGCAACGGGCCGTACCGGCCCAGGAACGGAACCGCCAGCACGATCGGAGTGCCCTGCCGCAGACCCTCCCGCGCCACGTCGGCCGCCACCAGCTCCACGGCCTCCTCGACGTCCACCTCCAGCGTCGACCGGTCCGGCAGCCGCACCACCACCTTGCCGTCCTTGCCGCCGCCCCCGACGACGTACGGCCTCGTCCTCGTCGGCCACGGCGTCACCCGCCCGGCGTCGCTCCAGTCCGTGTCCAGCTCCAGGCCGTCCCACTCCAGCCAGTTCAGACCCGGAACGCGCTGTCCGTCCCACCTGAAGTGACCGCTCTGAGGCGCCCCGATCGCCCCCAGCTTCTCCAGGCGGTACGCACCCAGCTCCGCCAGACTCCCCGCGCTCCTCTTCCTCTTGGCTTCCCGCACCAGCTCGAACAGCTCAGCACGCACCGCGTCGTCCACCAGCGCGCCCTCCGGCAGCCCCAGCACATGACGGGCCACCGCGTCCACGTCGAACGGACTGCTCCGGAACCGCAAGTCCCGCCCGTGCAGAGCCTCCAACCGCTCCACCGGAGTCTCAGCGGGCCGCACGGGCCGCACGGCGAGCGGAACGGGTCGCGTGGCCGTCGGCGGGGCAACCGGCTTGGTGAACCGCGAAATGCAGCCCCCCTTCATGGACATCACCCGCTGCGGCGCCCATGCCGACAAACCGGCGTCGGTGGCCTCCCCGGTGAGCGGCCGGGCGGCGGGGGGTTGTGCGACCCCCGTGGCAGCCCCGGGCGCGGACGGCGGCGGGGAGGCCGGTGCGGCCGGTGCCTCCGTCAGCGGGATACGGACCGCTGTGGCGCCGGTGTCCGGCTCGTCGGGCACCAGCAGCAGACCGGAGGAATCCGCGGACAGCGTGTACGGCACGGTCGGGAAAGCCTCCAGCACCTCGACCGCGTTGCCCGCACGCCCGATCCACCCGCTGTCCCCATACAGCAGCACACCGCTGGGCTCGTGCAGGAAATCGGCACCGAACCGCCGCCAGCCCTCCGGCTCCAGCACCTGCCCCACGCCATCGGGACCATCAGGACCGCCGGGAAGCCGGACCCGGCCCGCGTCACTGACCTCGTAACCCAACGGCTCCGAGCGGGAATCCGACCGGCGCTCGAAGCCGAACCACTCCTCCCGGTCCTTCCCCTTGCCCACCGACGCCCCGGCGGACGACCCGGCAGCCGCCTCGGTAGCCGCCTCGTCGGCGGGCACCTCCGCCGGCGCGGCAGACCGCGGCCCCGCCACCGTCACCACACGCCCGATCGGCCACCCCGCCGCCAGCGGATCCACACCCGCGTCCGGCGAACCGCCCCGCAAACCCCCCACACGCGAACCCAGCCGCCGCACATCCGGCCACCGCGCAAGACCACGACGCCCAGAGCCTCCCGGCCCACCGGCCGAGCCCGCCCGGCCCACCGCCGAGGACTCCCGCGACTCCGGGGCTTCCTCCCACGCCCGCCGGGGTTCGTACCGCGGCGTCAGATCGACATCGTCCAGCTCCAGATCCAGCCCCGCCCGGTCCGCGGCCTTCTGCAGGAGCACCGGCAGCGCCGCCTCCAGTGACGGAGCAGGCTGTCCGAGGGCGGCGAAGTGCTCATCGACCAGGGCCCGCAGACGGCGCCAGATCAGCGGCGAAGCGTCACCCCGGTCGGCCCGCCACTGATCCAGCGCGTCGAACCCACGCAGCACAGCCTCGAACGCCGCCTCGTCGTTCTCCAGCACCGGCCCGTACACCAGCCGGACCGCCCGCCACCACCGCCGCACATCCCCGGCCCGGCGCCGATCACCGGTCACCCGCTCAGCCCGTACGGCCAGTTGGACCGACGACGGCTCCGGACGGAACCCCACCAGCCGGTCGCCCTCCGCCAACTGAAGCCGCACCACGGGCTCCTGCCGGATCACACCGTCGTCGTCGCCCGCCATCTCCTCGACACCCGAGGCGAACCCGAACTCCAGGCCCAGGGCTGAGGTCCACACCCCCCGGTCGAAACCGGTGCCGTTGGCCAGCATCTGACCGGCCACCGGCCACTCCAGCGGATCACGGCCGGCCGCGTACGGGCCCGCCACATCCGCACCCGCCACCAGCACATCCGTGTCCCATGAGGCCGCCGTCAACTCCGGCGCACGCGCGAAGAGGTAATCGATCGCCCCCTTGTAGCCGAACGCCACAGCCGAAACACCCGAGCCGTCCTCGGACCGCACCGGCAACCGCGCCGCGGTCCCATCCCCGTCCAGACCGACCAGGAACACCGGGCCGAACGGCGCCTTCTTCCACGGGCCCTCCGACACCGCCACCGGCGTCCCCGCGCCGCCGTCCGGCTGCTCCCACCGAACCTCCGTGACGTGGGCCACCTCCGGCAGCAGGCCGTAGGACTCCTGCCGCCCCAGCCACGGCCCGCCCCCGCGCAGCGACACCCCCACCGGCGCGCCCGAACGGTTCCAGTGCTTCACGTGCCACATCCGGTCCACCGGAACCGGGGTCCCGTCCAGCGCCACGATCTCCGACTTCCACCCGATCGCGGCCGGTGTCGGCGCCTCGCGGAGAACCTTCAGCGCCTTCTCCGCACCCCTGACCGCCTTCGCGACGTCCCCGCGCTCACGGGCGGGCACGGTCCGGTTCTCCAGGAGCGCGGACGCGTCCCGCACCACCTCGGCCATCAGCCGATACATCGGATCGGTGGTGGGCAACGGGGTGCCCAGGGCGTACCGGCCCAGCGCCTCGGCCGATGCCTGTGCGCCCCGCACGGTCAGCAGCCGCCGCGGCGCGCCGTCCACGTGCGGCACGCCCTCGACGGCCAGCCGCAGGAACCGGGAGAACTCCCGCACCACCCGGTTGTCCAGGATCCGCTGCACGGACCGGCGCAGCTCCTCGGGGGACAGCGGGACCGAGGCCGCCACCGCCCGCCGGTACAACCGCTCGCTGAGGGCCGCCAGTTCGGCGTCGGACCCCTCGATCTGCTCCTCGGTCATCAAGAGGCCGTCCACCCCCAGCTTCCGGAACTCGCCCAGCAGCAGCGGGACCGACAGCCGACCGCCATCGGTGTCCAGCGGGTACTCCGCCATGCCGAGCGTCTCTTGCGGGGTGGTCTGCCTCCCCTCGGACGTACGCCCCGTCAGCGCGGCGGTCACCTGCTCACGTGGGGAGGGCGAGTCGTGACCCGCCGTGTCGAAGAACCCGTCCGGGACGGCCTCACCCTGCTTGTGCCGCCGGAAGTAACTGTTCAACGCCGCCCTCAGCTCGTCGTGGACCAGCTTGCTGAGCGCGTCGTGATCCTCGTCGAGAAAACCTCTCGTGTCCGGCCGCAGCGCCCGGCGGGCGCTGTCGATCGCGTGCCGCAGCGGCACCGGCAGCAGGTTCTTGAACAGCTGCTGCGGGGGCTTGCCCGCCGCCGGCTGGGCGGCGGCCTGGTTGAACATCTGCCAGGCGTATCCCCACACCTCGTCCACATCCGGGATGGCCGACAGGAACGGCATGAACCTCGCCGGTACCTTGCCGCCACCCATGATCCGGGTCACGAGTCGCCGGGCGGCCCACTGCCCGGTCTGCCGCCCCGCGAGGAACAGATCCAACACGTCCGGCCCCAGCACCTGCCCGAGGGCGTGGTCCTGGGCTCCCCTGAAACCGAACGCCGGGGTGCCCGGAGTGGACTGGTGGTAGGAGCGGCCGTCATACCCCGCACCGGGTGGATGGACGGTGACGCCCTGGCCGAGTTCGGTGATCTCCCACCCCGGAAGGTCTCCCAGCAGCTCCCGCAGCAATATCGGACCGCCCCGCTCGGCCGTACGCGCCAGCCGGTCACGCACCAGCCTCCGCTTGGCCGCCCCCTCCGCCCGAGTCTGCCGTCGCTCACCCGGAATCGAGACCGCCGGGCCGACGACGACCTCCGGGATAGGACTGGTGGCCATGACACTCCCCGGGGGCCGGGGCGCACCGACGTCATGGAGCCGCTGGGTGGCGGGGTCGTACCAGAAGGGTGTCGTGTCGAGGACGATCTTGATGCCGGGAGCTTCCGCGATGACCTCCCCCCGCATGTCGGGCGGCTCGTCGGGGTTCTCCGGGATGGGGACGCCGAGCCTCCGCAGGACATCGGGGAGGAAGGGGACGGTGAGCGGATAGCGGTACTCGGTCTCGGTGCCGATGGCCCCGTACTCGTCCCGCACCGCCCCGTCCAGCAGCGCGTGTGCCACCGACGACGACTCCGTGAACGGCTCCAGCGCGTCCGCCACCACCCGCCCGGACGGGCCCACCACCACCGCCCGCGCGTCGAACAGCAGCCCCACGTCCGGCGGACCGTCCAGCACCCGGTACCCCTCGGGCTTCGACGGGTCCACCCACACCACACCATCCGCCGTGTGGTACGCGGCGAACGCATGCCCCAGCCCGTCCTCCGGCCGCCACCCCCGCTCCGACGACACCGACCCCGGCCGCCGCGCCAGCACCAGCGCCACCGAACCCGGCCCCACACGCCCGGCGTCCCCGGCGTCCCTGGCCTCACGCAGCGCGTCCACCACCGCGGTCCATGACCCCACCCGGCCCCACCCAGGCCCCACCACCAGCCGGGACGCCGCACCCGGCCGGTCCAGCACCGAGTCATCCACCACGCCGGCGGCCCGCACACCCGACGGAAGCATCCCGCGCGGATGCAACCCATCCCGCAACGCGGTCAACAGCTCCAGGCACCGCCGCTCCGACACACCCGGAGGCACCCGCGACGCCACACCATCCACCCGGCCCGCCAACTCCCCGCGGGTCAGCACCCGGGGAGCGGAGCCCGGGGCAGCAGCCCGGCCACCGCCCCGAGCCTCCGGGGGCCGACTCGTCGTCACCGGTACAGCCATCGTGGGAGCGGCAGGTCTGGTGGGGCTGGAGTTCGGGAGCGGGTACGGCCGCGGGACGGGGTGCGGGGCGTACTCGATGGCTGACGGGCTCGCCACCTCCGCCCGGTGCCAGACGACGCCGGAGGCGGCGAGCACGGTGAGCACCGGACGTCCGTCGGCGTCCTCGCCGGACAGGTTCGTGGGGGTCTCGGTGAACAGCACGGGACGACCCAGTTGCGCCAGCCGCCCGGCCACCTCGTCGATGCCGGGAGCGGGCCTTGTGTGCGAGAGGAGGATCGAGGTGCCCGGTTCCTCCAGGTTGGGGTCGTTCGCCGTCAGTTCCACGAACTCACCGACTGACATCGGGAACTCACGGTTGTTGATGATCAGCAGGACGGTGTCCGGGTCGTGCTCGTCCAGTTCGATCAGCGCCAGGTCGGGGGGCGGGTCCTCCTGCCGCCACGGCGTGTCCTCCAGACCGCCGGGCGTACGGATCTGTGCCAGGTTCACCCCCGACTTCGACTGTCCCGTGAAGTCGCGGGCACTCCACTCGACCCCGTCCAGGACCGTGGCCATGCCCGTGTCGGTGAACGCCCCGTACTCCTCCACGAAGAACGCGGCCGCCACATCGGGGTCGTACGCGTCCCGCCCGACCGCGAACGCCCGGGTGAGCACGCCCCGCAGATACGCGACGTCCTGCGGTTCGACGACGAAGTCGGATCCCAGGTGAAGCACCCGCCTGGCCACCTCGTCCACGTCCACCCCGGGCCCGTCCAGCACTTCTCCGGCCTTGACCCGGGCCCAGAACATCCGCGACCGCTCCGCCTCATCCAACCGGCGGTCGGGCCCGGACAGTTTCAGGGCGGTGACGGCATCGGCCTCCGCACCACCGCCGTTCAGCCATCCCGCGGCCTGCCGCACCACCGGCAGATCCACGAAGTCCCCGAACGACTCCCCCGCCACCCACGCCGACCTCGCCTCGGCCAGCACCCGGCGGACGACGTCCTGGTCCACGTCCACCACGGACGCGGCCTCCGCACGCGCCGTGATCACCCGCGACAGCAGATCCAGCGTCAGCGGACCGGCCTGCCCGAAGTCGCCATCGCCCCGCCACATCTCGTCCACCGCCGTCACCCCGCGCAGCAGCGCCCCGAGAGCGGCACGGTCGTCCTCCACATAGATCCCGAACATCGACTTCAGCGCCCGCAGCGCGTCCACCGTCCGCACCAGCGCCTCCGCCGGCACCGGGCCGGGCCCCGAGTGCAGCTCGGCCACCCGCGCCAGCTCCTCCAGACCCGCGCCCTCCGGCTCCGGCCGCAGCAGATCCACCCCGTGAGCCCGCCCCCGGGTGTCGGTGAACAGGGTCCGCACGTACTTGCCATTCGCCGGCAGCGGCCACACCTCCTGCGGGCCGAACGACGCACGCGCCCAGCGCTGCGCCCGGTTCACGACGCGCTGCCCCGGAGACACCTCCCGCAGCGGATTGGCCACGAACACATTGGGGGTGAAGCGGGACTTGCGGACGGGGCCGGGCCTGTTGCTGTCCCCGGGGGAGCCGAGCCAGCAGCCGGGGAGGTCGATCCAGTGGTCCTCGGGCAGCCCGGACACCAGCCACGCCACCCACGCCGCCGTCTCCTCCTTGTCAAGGAAACGCTCGACCACGTCGTCCCCGCTCCACACCGCCACCACCATGTAGCCCGGCTCGCCATGCGTGGAGACGCGGTACGCGTGGGCCTCGGGGAACGGGCTGCCCTCCGGACCCGGACGCGGCAGCTCGGACTCCAGGGAGTACGTCACCGCGCCCTGGTTGAAGTTGACGAACGTCGACGCCTGGTCGAGGTGACGGTCGCCATCCCCGAAGCCACTCGCGTAGTCGTCGGGGGCGAACGAGGCGTCGCCGATCCGCTCTCCGCTCGCCTCGCTGACGACCGGGAACATCACCACGTCCCAGAACCAGTCGGGCACGCTGTCATCGAGAACCGGCCCCTGACCCGGCCGCAGCGGGAACCAGGCCCCCTCGGGAACCTCCGGCCGCCCCGCGACCGTGTCGATGCTGCCCTTCCCGTCGGGCAGCGGGGTGACCTTCACCTCACCGCTGTGCAGCCACACTTCCATGCCGGTGCGGTCCGCGAGCCGCTGCAACAGCAGACGGTGACGGCCCAGGAAGGGCACGGCCAGCACGATCGGGGTGCCCGGCGGCAGTTCCGCCCGCGCCACGCGCGCCGCCATCAGCTCGATGAACTCCTCAAGGTCCGCGTCCCGCGTCGACCGGTCCGGCAGCCGCACCACCAGCCTGCCGTTCGGGCCGTGCTTGCCTCGAAGCCAGTCGGCCCCGGCGACGTACGGCGCCTCGTCCACCGGCCACGGTGTCTCCAGCGCGGTGGTGTTGCCGAAGGCCAGGGAACCGTCCGGTTGCGGGACCCGGACATGGCTCCAGTCCGTGTCCAGCTCCAGGGCGTCCAGGTCCCCCATGACGTCAGGGCCCAGCCAGTTCAGACCCGGAACCGGGTGACCCCCCACCGTGAAGTAGCCGCCCTGAGCCGGCCCGGCCGCCCCCAGCAGCTTCTCCAGGTGGAACGCGCCCAGCGCCGCCAGGCTCCCCGCACGCCCCTTCGCCTCCGCGTCCCGCACCAGCCCGAACAGCTCCGCACGCGCCGCGTCATCCACTGACGCGTCCTTCGGCAGGTGGAGCACCTCACGGGCCACGGCGTCCGCATCGAACGCCCTGCCCCGGAACCGCCGTTCCCGCCCGTGCAAAGCCTCCAACAGCCGCTCTGCCGCCGCCTCCTCCGGGGACTGCGCCGCGGCCGTCCGCACGGCGGGCGCGACGGGTGGCACGGCCGACCGCGGGGCAGGCGAGGCGGGCGGCGTGGCCGACTGCGGAGCACGTGCCGCCCGTGGCGCGGGCATGCGCGAGGCGACCGGTGCGGCGAAGACCCGCGGAGCGGGGTCTCCCGGCCCGGCGCCGTCCGCGGCGGGCGCGTCCCAACGACGCCGCCCCAGACTGGCCCAGTGGTCGTCGGCCAGCGCCCCCGCGGAGCGGATCGCGGCCTCCGAGTCCGGGCCCCGCTCCAGCAGGTGCTCCGCGACCTGGCGCACCGAATTGCGGTACTCCTCGACGGCGTAGCGGTGGTCCGACAGCGGCGCGTGCGGCTCCGGCGGCAGCACCAGGAAGACGGCGGCGTCCCACGCCCGCGCGACATCCGCCGCCACGGCACCCTCGGGTGCCGCACCCGCGAAGGCCTCGTACGCCGACGCCCACAACCGCCGCGACGCGTTCGCCGCCGCCTCGTTCAGCTCCTCCGTCCAAGGACCGGGCCGCTTCATCAGCGTCCGGGCCAGCTCCACCGGCGCGACACCCGCGGCACGCACCTCGGCCGTGCCCGGATCCGTGCTCTCGCTCGCGGTGAGCCGCTCCGCGACAGACTCCACGTCCGCCTCGGTCAGCTTCTCCATGATCGGCCGGCGCTGGGAGTTATCGCTCGGTACGTGCCGCGCCTCGGCGGCCTGGCCGGCGGCGGCCCGTGCCCCGGCCAGGGCGTCGAGCGAGACGCCCAGGGCCCACAGCCGCGACTCGGCGACCTCCACGTCCTCCCGCACACGCCGCCACTTCTCCCGGGCCCGCACGACCCGCCGGTCCCGCGACATCGGCCCGGACAGGGACGCGCACGCGGCGTTGAACTCGGCGGAGGCCTCGACGAGCGCGCTCCACGCCCGCGCGTGCCTGTTCCACGCGAGGACGAAGACCAGGTCGGCGGAGTCGGTGGCGTCCACGGCGAGTGGCCGGGCCCCGGGGAGCTGCGCGAGCCCACCGGCGGCCCCGGACCCGGACGGCAGCGGAAGGACCGGGCCGGCGGACACGGGCACCTGCGGGGCGACCAGGGCCGTCGGCGCGTCCGGCTGCGAGGCAGGGGACGCCGGTGACGCGGGCACCGGCGAGACGGGCGAGAACGGCACCGGCGAGGCGACCGGTGCGGCGAAGACCCGCGGAGCGGGGTCCTCCGGCCCGGCGCCGTCCGCGGCGGGCATGTCCCAGCGCGGTCGCAGGCCCAGTCCGGACCGGAGGTCGTCGGTCAGCTCCGCCGCGGACCGCAGCGCGGCCTCCGTGCCCGGCCCCGACGTCAGCAGGTGTTCGGCGACCTGGCGCACCGCATTGCGGTACTCCTCGGCGGCATAGCGGTGGTCCGACAGCGGCGCGTGCGGCTCCGGCGGCAGCACCAGGAAGACGGCGGCGTCCCACGCCCGCGCGACATCCGCCGCCACGGCACCACCGGGCGCCGCACCCGCGAAGGCCTCGTACGCCGACTCCCACAACCGCCGCGACGCGTTCGCCGCCGCCTCGATCAGCTCCTCCGTCCAAGGACCGGGCCGCTTCATCAGCGTCCCGGCCAGGTACACCGTCACGGCACCCGCGGCACGCACATCGGCCGGATCCAGGCCCGCGGTCTCTCCCGCGGCGAGCCGCGCCGCGACAGACTCCACGTCCGCCTCGGTCAGCTCATCCACGATCGGCCGGCGCTGGGTGGCATCGCTCGGTACGTGCCGCGGCTCGGCGGCCTGGCCGGCGGCGGCCCGTGCCCCGGCCAGGGCGTCGAGCGAGACGCCCAGGGCCCACAGCCGCGACTCGGCGACCTCCACCTGCTTCCGCGCACTCCCCCACCTTTCCCGGACCGACCTGATCCGCCGGTCCCGCGACATCGGCCCGGACAGGGACGCGCACGCGCGGTTGAAATCGTCGGAGGCCGCGACGAGCGCGCTCCACGCCCGCGCGTGCCTGTTCCACGCGGCGGAGACCAGGTCGGCGGAGTCGGTGGCGTCCACGGCGAGTGGCCGGGCCCCGGGGAGCTGCGCGAGCCCGCCGACGGCCCCAGGCCCGGACGGCGGCGGAAGGGCCGGGCGGACGGGCGGGGGGCCGCCGGGGGGCTCATAGGCGGTGCCTGCGCTGCTCGCCGCCGAAGGCCGCGGAGCCTCCTCAGCCCTCGGCACGCCCGGGGCCGCCGCCTCACCGGAGCCCTCGGCCGCCACCGGGACCGGCGCGGCGGGCACGTCCCAGCGCGGTCGCAGGCCCAGTCCGGACCGGAGGAGGTCGGTCAGCTCCGCCGCGGACCGCAGCGCGGCCTCCGTGCCCGGCCCCGACGTCAGCAGGTGTTCGGCGACCTGGCGCACCGCATTGCGGTACTCCTCGACGGCGTAGCGGTGGTCCGACAGCGGCGCGTGCGGCTCCGGCGGCAGCACCAGGAAGACGGCGGCGTCCCACGCCCGCGCGACATCCGCCCCCACGGCACCATCGGGCGCCGCACCCGCGAAGTCCGCGTACGCCGACGCCCACAACCGCCGCGACACATTCGCCGCCGCCTCCTTCGCCTCGTCCCTCCAGGGGCCGTACGACACCATCAGCGTCCGGGCCCGCTCCACCGGCGGGACACCCGCGGCACGCACCTCGGCCGTGCCCGGATCCGTGCTCCCGCTCGCGGCGAGCCGCGCCGCGACAGACTCCACGTCCTCCTCGGTCAGCTCATCCGCGATCCACCGGCGCTGGGAGATTTCGCTCGGTACGTGCCGCGCCTCGCCGGCGGCGGCCCGTGCCCCGGCCAAGGCGTCGAGCGAGACGCCCAGGGCCCACAGCCGCGACTCGGCGACCTCCACCTTCTTCCGCGCACTCCCCCACCTGCGCCGGGCCCGCAAGACCCCCCGGTCCTGTGACATCCACCCGGAAAGGGACGCGCACGCGCGGTTGAACTCGGCGGAGGCCTCGACGAGCGCGTTCCAGGCCCGCGCGTGCCTGTTCCACGCATCGGAGACCAAGTCGGTGACGTCCACATTGAGTGGCCGGGCCGCGGGGAGCTGTCCGCTCCCACTGGCAGCCCCGGACCCGGACGGCAGTGGAAGGGCCGGGCGGGCGGGCACGGGTGTCTGCGGGGCGACCGGGGCCGTCGGCGCGTCCGGCCACGGGGCAGGGGACGCCGGGGACGCGGACGCCCGCGGGGCCGGCGAGGACGGCACCGGCGAGGCGACCGGCGAGGCGAACACCAGTGGAGCGGAGTCCCCCGGCCCGGCGCCGTCCGCGGGGGGCGCGTTCCAGCGCGGTCGCAGGCCCAGTTCGGGCCGCAGCACATCGGCCAGCTCCGCCGCGGACCGCAGCGCGTCCTCCGTTTCCGGCCCCCACATCAGCAGGTTCTCGGCTACCGATCGGACCGCGCCGCGGAAACCCTCCCCGGCGTACCGGGAGTCGGCGAGCACCGCGTGCGGCTCCACCGGCAGCACCAAAGAAACGGCGGCGGCCCAGGCACGGGCGGCGTCCGTCTCCATGGCACCGTCGGGTGACATGACAGGCGCCGCATCCCCCGCACCCGCGAAGTCCGCGTACGCCGACGCCCACAACCGCAACGACACGTTCGCCGCCACGTCGTCCAGCGCGTCCACCCATGGGCCGGGCCGCACCATCAGCACCCGGGCCAGATCCACCAGTGACAGCGCGTCCACCGACACGCGGTCGTCGGCACCACCGAGCATCATCTCGACATCGGTCCACGGGTCGTGGACCGGCGTGACGCCCGCGGCCTGTACGTCAGCCCTGTCCAGACCGTCGCCGGCGTTCGCGACGAGCTGCGCCGCGACGCCAATCGCGTCCTCCTCCGTCAACTGACCCGCGATCCACCAGCGCTGGGCCTCGTCCCTCGGCACGACCGGAGCCCCGACGCCCTCACCGGCGGCGCCCCGCGCCCCGGCCACAACCTCCAGCGGGACGCCCAGAGCCCGCAACCGCGCCTCGGCCTCCTCCAGCCGCTCACGCGCCAGCTCGGCCGCGGCCCAGAAGCCCAGTTCCAGGCCCGCCATCAGCGTGTCCTCGTCGCCTGCCCGCCCGGCCCGCTCCTCCGACGCCGCCCCGGCAACAGCCGCCGCGAACTCGGCCCACGCCCCCGCGTGCCCCTCCCAGGCGGAGGTAAGGACCTGGTCGGCGGACTCAGCGGAGCCGGCGGAGTCCACGGCGAGCGGCCGGGCATCCGGGAGCTGCTCAAGCCCTTCGGCAGTCTCGGGCTCCAACGGCAGTGGGGCGGCCGGGCTGACGGGCGCACGGCTGCCGGAGGGCTCGGTGGCAGCACCCGTCGCGGGCGCCACCGGGGGCTCCCAGGACGAGGACCCCGGGGCCTCCTCCCAGGCCCGCACGGGCGCGTACCGCGGCGCCAGATCCAGGCCGTGCAGCTCCAGTTCCATCCCGATCTCGCCCGCGGCCGCCACCAGCGTGAGCAGCAGCCCCTGCCACAACCCGACCGGGTCGTGCCCGGCCTCGGTGAAGCGCGCGTTGACCGCTTCCATGTACGGGTCGACCACAGCCCGCAGGGCGTCGCGGGTCAGCGGGGAAGTATCCCCTCTGTCCGCCCGGCACTGGTCCACCGCGCGGAACCCGTGCAGCACAGCCTCGAACGCCGCCTCGTCGTTCTCCAGCAGTGGCCCATACACCAGCCGGACCACCCGCCACCACCGCTGCACATCCCCGGCCCGGCCCGGGTCACCGGTCACCCGCTCGGCCACCTCGGCCAGTTGGGCCGGCGACGGCTCCGGGCGGAACCCCGCCAGCCAGTCGCCCTCCGTCAGCCGGAGCACCGTGACCAGCTTCGACCCACCGTGCCCGTCCGGCTCCCGACGTGTGGCGAACCCGACCTCCAGGCCCTGGGCGGAGGTCCACACCCACTGGTCCGGGGGCATACCGTCGGCCAGTACCTGACCGGCCACCGGCCACTCCAGCGGGTCACGCCCAGGCGCGTGCGGACCCGCGACGTCCGCGCCCACCACCAGCACCGCCGTATTCGCCGGCTGCCGGGTCAACTCCGGTACATGCGCGAGGAGATAGTCCGCCACCTGCGCGTAGCCGAACGCCACGGCCGCGCCGGACCCGGGCCTCAACCATGCCGCGGTCCCGTCCCCGTCGATACCGACCAGGAACACCCTGCCGAACGGCGCCCGCTGCGGCGGGCTCTCTGCCAGGACCGCCGATGCCCGGTCCTCGTTGCCCTCATCCGGGGCCCACCGCACCTCAGTGAAGCGGTCCACGTCCGGCAGCAGGCCGTTGGACCTCTCCCGATGCAGCCACCGCCCGGCTCCGGCTCCGCGCAGCGAGACCCCCACCATCGCCCCCGACGCGTTCCGGTACGGCACCGGCCGCACCCAGGCCACCGGGGCCCGGGCTCCGTCCAGCGTCTCGATGTGCTCATCCCACCCCACACGGCCCGGCATCCAGGGAGCGGAGACCGGCGCGGCGCCCTGGTCGCCGTGGAGCGCCACCGCCCCGTCCGCGTCCGGCCCGCGCGGAGCCCGCGGGGCCGAAACCGCCGAGGGCAGAGCCGACGTGGTCGAGATCGTCGGCGCCGAGGCCGTCGCGGGAGCGGCAGGCCCGGTGGACCCGGGGAGCGGGTACGGCCGCGGGACCGGGTGCGGGGCGAGCGGGATGGGCGCCGGCGGAAGCTTCGGCACCGCCAGGTGCCAGACGGGGCCGGAGCCCGCGCTCGCGAAGGCGGTGAGCACCGGCACGCCCTGGTCGTCCGTGTCGGACAGGTCCGTCGGGTCCTCGGTCCACCACACGGGGCGGCCCAGCCGCTGCGCCAGCCGCTGCGCCACCGCGCCGACGTCGGGAGCCCAGTCGGCGTGCGAAAAGACGACCTCGGTGCCGTACTTCCGCTCCGTCAGTGCGGGGTCCACCGCGGCCAGCTCCAAGAACTCACCGACCGGCGGCTGGAACAGCTGGTTGTGGATGGTCAGCCGGACGGTATCCGGGTCCAGTGGGTCCGGATCGGCCCGCAGCAGGAGGGGGCGCAACGCGGGCGCCTGCCGGTTCCGGTTCCGGTTCCGCCACGGTGCGTCCACCAGACCGCCCGGCGTATGGATCCGCGCCAGGTTCACCCCCGGCCACGACTCCCCCGTGAAGTCACGGCCGCTCCCCTGGACCCCGTCCTGGACCGTGGCGATGCGGGTTTCGTCGAACGCCCCGAACACCTCCAGGTCGTACGCGGCCGCCACGTCCGGGTCGGACGCGTCCCGCCCCACGGCGAACGCCCGGGTGAGCGTCTCCCGCAGCTCCGCACGCTCCGACTCGTCGACGTCGAAGTCCGGGTCCAGGTGGAGCACGCGCACGGCCAGTTCGTCCACATCCGTACCGGGTGTGTTCAGCAGGTCCATGGTCTTGGTCCACGCCCACAGCATCCGCAACCGCTCCGCCTCACCCAACGGACGGGGTTCGGGCAGATTCAGGACGGTGGCGGCCTCGGACCTCGCCTCATCCCCCTGCACCCACTGCGCGCCCAGCCGCACCACCGGCAGATCCACGAAGTCCCACGGCATGTCGACGCGTTCGCCCCGCGGGCCACGGGGCCGGGCCTCCCACCACGCCGCCGCCGCGACCAGCGCGTCGCGGGCGACGTCCTGGTCCACCTCGACCCCGGGCCCCGCATGCGCCGCGATCACCCGCCGCACCAGATCCAGCGTCAGCGGACCCACCCGCCGAAACTCCGGATCGGCCAGCCACATCTCGTCCACCGCCACCACACCCCGCAGCAGCTCCCCGAAGTGGGCACGGTCCTCCACATGGACCCCGAACATCGACTGCAGCGCCCGCACCGCAATCCGCGTCCGCTCCTCCACCTCCGCCAACACCGGACCAGGCCCCCAGTGCAGCCCCGCCATCACCACGTACCGGCCCAGCTTCGCGCCCTTGGGATCCGGCCGCTCCAGGGCAACATCCCGGGGCTGCCCCTGAGAATCGGTGTACAGGACCCACCTCTGCCTGTTGGTCCCGGGCTGCTCCCCATCCGACAGCTGGCCGTGGAAGGCACGCACCCAGAGATCCGTCTCGTTCGCGGTGCGCTTCGCCATGGACAGCTCCCGCAGCGGATCGGCCACGAACACCTCGGGAGCGAAGGGTGATCTCATGGCGGGCCCCCGGCTGTTGCTGTCCTTGGGAGTCCCGAGCCAGCAGTCGGAGAAGTCGATCCAGCCGACCTTGGGCCGCCGGGACACCAGCCACTTCACCCACGCCACCCCCGCAGCCTCGTCGACGAAGCGGCTGACCACGCCGTTTCCGCTGCGGAACGCCAGCATCATGTAGCCCGGGACGCCATGCGCGCTGATGCGGAACGCGTCGGCCAGGGGGAACGGACTGCCCTCGGGCCCCGGACGCGGCAGCTCCTGCTCCGGCCCGTCGGTGTCCGTGGGGAAGTGATAGTGGACAAACGTCGGCATCCGGTCGCTGATGCGCTCGATCTTCTCGTAGTTCCTCGCGTACTGGCCGGGTTCGAACGAGGCGTAGCCGGTCTGCTCTCCCATCGCCTCGCTGATGACCGGCCACATCACCACGTCCAGGTACCAGTCGGGCACGCTCTCGTCGGGAACGGGCCCCTGGCCCGGCGGGAACGAGGCCCAGTCGCCGATGGGAACTCCGGGCCGTCCGGCAACCGTGTCGATGCTGCCCGTCCCATCGGCCCACGTGCTGACCGACACCTCACCGCTGTGCGCCCACACCTCCAGACCGGTACGTTCCGCGAACTGCTGGAGCAACACGCCGTACTGGCCCAGGAAGGGAACGGCCAGCACGATCAGGGTGCCCGGGGGCAGACCCGCCCGCTCCACGGCGGCGGTCTCCAGCTCGATGATCTCCTCGACGTCCGCGTCCCGCGTCGACTCGTCCGGCAGCCGCGCCACCACCATGTCGTCACGCCGGTCACCCGCGACGACGTACAGCGCCGACCCCTTCGGCCACGGTGTCGCCCGCCGGGTACCACTGCCCGTCAGCTTGCCGTCCGGCTGCGGGACGAGGACCTCGCTCAAGTCCGTGTCCAGCTCCAGGGCGCCCATCGCCCCCATGACGTCACGGCCCAGCCAGCTGACGCCCGGGATCTGCTTCCACTGCTTCGTGAAGTAGGTGCTGTGGCCCGGCCCGGCCGCCCCCAACTGGTCGAGGTGGAACGCGCCCAGCGCCGTCAGACTGCCCGCCCGTCCCTTCGCCTCGGCGGCCCACACCAGCCCGAACAGCTCCGTACGCACCGCCTGATCCACCGGCGCGTCCTTCGGCAGGTGCAGCATGCGACGGGCCAGCACGTCCACATCGAACGCCTTGCCCCGGAACCGCCGGTCCTGCTCGTGCAGAGCCGCCAGCCGCTCCATGGCCACCGCGTCCCGGGAGAGGGTGATCCCGACCGTCACCTGCCGTGCCAGTTCCGCACGCGGCACCCCGGCGAGCGCGGCCACCTCGTCGGAGGGTCCCCCGGGAGCCCCCCGCAGGGACACCGCGAAGTCCTGCGCGGTCAGTCGTGCCGTCCCCTCGGCCGGGGGACCCTGAAGGAGGTCCAGCGCCTGGTTGAGCAGGCCGGTGAACAACGCGTGCACGACCCGCGCGCGCCCCTCGCCACCGTCGGCGCCGTACGCGGTGATATGGATCTCCGGCCGCGCGACGTCCGCATCCCGGTTCCGCAGGCCGGCAGCCGCCACCTTGAGGGCCAGTTCCCAACCAGCCTGCCGCCCGTTCCCGGAAGGGCCCGTCCCGTCCGGCGTGAACTCCACCGCGCTCAGCGGCGGCAGCCCGGGAGCCGGCGCGGCCACAGGCGAGGCAGCCGCCTGCGGAACGGACGGCGCGGCGGGCGGGGCGAGCGCGGCGGGCGGCGCGGGGGACGCGAGCGCCTGCGGGGCGTACGAGGCGGGCGGCTCGAACGCCCGCGGAGCGGGCGACGCGGGCGCGGGCTCCTGCGGGGCGACCGGCGCGACGAGCACCCTGCCGCCGGAATCGGTGGCATCCCCGGTGAGCGGCCGGGCGGCAGCGAGCTGTGCGACCCCCGCGGCAGCCCGGGGTCCGGACAGCAGCGGAGGGGCCGGGTGTACGGGCGCGGGCGGTTCGACGGCGGTGAGCGCCCGGCCTGCCGCCGAGGACGCCGGGGCCTCCTCCCATGCCCGCCGGGGTTCGTACCGCGGCGTCAGGTCGAAACGGAACGACGGCCCCAGATCCACCCCGACCTCGGCCGCAGCCGCCGCCAAAGCCAGCGGCAGCGCCTGCGCCGGCGTCGTGGCCCGCCCGGACCCGGAGGCGTACGCGGTGACCAGGCCCCGCAGAGCATTCCAAGTAAGCGGGGAGACATCGCCCTCGCGAGCCCGCCACAGGTCCAGCGCGTGGAAACCGCGCAACAGAGCCTCGAACGCCGCCTCGTCGTTCTCCAGCAGCGGCCCGTACACCAGCCGGGCCGCCCGCCTCCACCGCCGCACATCCCCGACCCGCGTCCGATCACCGGTCAGCCGCTCAGCCTGTGCGGCCAGTTGGACCGACGACGGCTCCCGGCGGAACCCCACCAGCGCGTCGCCCTCCGCCAACTGAAGCCGCACCACCCGCTTCTGCCGGGTGACACCGTCCTCGTCCACCACCTCCTCGACTCCCGAGGTGAACCCGAACTCCAGGCCCAGGGCGGAGGCCCACACCCACCCGTCGAAGCCCGTCTGGTTGGCCAGCACCTGACCGGCCACCGGCCACTCCAGCGGATCACGGCCGGCCGCGTACGGGCCCGCCACATCCGCACCCGCCACCAGCACGTCCGTGTCCTCCGGCCGCCCGGTCAACTCGGGCGCACAGGCGAAGAGACAGTCGATCACCGCCTTGTAGCCGAACGCCACAGCCGACTCGCCCGAGCCGTCCTCGGACCGCACCGGCAGCCATGCAGCGGTCCCGTCCCCGTCCAGACCGACCAGGAACACCCTGCCGAACGGCGCCTCCTCCCACGAGCCGTCCGACACGACCGCGGGAGTCCCGGCCGCTCCTTCGGGCCCCGGACCCCACCGCGCCTCCGGGACGTACTCCACCAACGGCAGCAGACCGTAGGACTCCTGCCCCTGCTGCCACGCACCGTCCCGCCGCGCCGACACCCCCACCGGCACATCCGAGGCGTTCCGGTGCCGCACCAGCGACACCCGGTCCACCAGAACCGGGGTCCCGTCCAGCGCCTCGACCTCCTCCCGCCACTCGATCGTGGGCGGGGGCGCCTCGTGGACGGCCGTCAGCACCCTCGCCGCGCTCCTGATCACCTCCTCGACGCGCGCACGCACCCCGGCGGGCACGCTCCCGCTCTCCAGGAGAGCGGACGCCTCCCCCACCGCCGTGGCCATCAGCCGATACTCCGGGCTGTCCGCGGGCAGCCGGATGTGCCCCAGGGCGTAACCGGCCAGCGCCCTGGCCACGGTCATCCCCTCCGCCAACGTCAGCAGCGGCCGGGGCGGGCCGTCCACCCGCGGCACGCCGTTGCCGGCCAACGGCAGGAACGGGGCAAACGCCAGGACCACCGGATGGTTCACGATCCGTTCCACCGACCGGACCAGCACCTCGGGAGACAAGGGGACCCGGG
The DNA here is from genome assembly GCF_042734105.1 of Streptomyces sp. NPDC059679. Lineage (NCBI taxonomy): Bacteria > Bacillati > Actinomycetota > Actinomycetes > Kitasatosporales > Streptomycetaceae > Streptomyces > Streptomyces sp. NPDC059679. Next base: position 27,037 of record NZ_JBHWES010000036.1, read on the forward strand.
CCGCCACCGCCTCCTCGTACATCCGCCGGCCCAGTTCCACCAGTTCGGCACCGGCCTGCCCGATCTGCTCCTCGGTCATCAGCCAGCCGTCGATCCCGTACGCCCGGAACTCGTCGGCCGCCAGCGGAACGGCCAGACCGCCCTCGGTGTCCAGGCCCGGGAGTTCGTCCATGCCGACCGACTCGTACTGGCCGATCCGCCGCCCCTGGGACGTGAGCCCCGTCAACGCGAAGGTCAGATGCTCACGCGGCGACGGCCTGCGGACGGCCCCCATGTCGAAGAACCCGTCCGGAACGGCCATGCCCGGCCGGTGGAACGCGAAGGTGCGCTCCACTTCTCCCTTCATCGCGGCGTGGGCGATCTCGCTGAGCTGGTCGTGACGCTTGTCGAGGAAGTCCCGCGTGCCAGGCCGCAGAGCCCGCCTGACGCTGTCGAACGGGTTCCGGGACGCCACCGACAACCGGTTCTTGAACAGCGTCCCGAGGCCCGCGAACGCGGGCCCGACCGGCCCGGCGGCGGACTGGGTGAACGCCATCCACCCGTATCCCCAGACCTCACTCACATCCGGAATGGCCGCCAAGAACGGCAGAGGGTCCGCAACCGCCGCACCGCGGTAGCCAAGCCAGCCCACCAACTCCCCGGCGGCCTGCGCCCCGAACCGCCTCCCCGCTACGAACAGGGACCGCGTCTGCTCGGTCCCCAACCGGTCGATGGCGTGGTCCCAGGCCATCATGCGGCTCACCGGGGCGCCACCCAGGCTGAACTGCACGTAGTCGCGGCCGTTGTAGCCCAGAGCGAGAGGATTGACGGTGGTCAGGTGACCGGCCTCGGTGAGCGTCCACCCGGGAAGGTCTCCCAGAAGCTCCCGCAGCGGTACCGGCCGCCCGCCCTCCCCGGTCTGGCCCGTCCACGCCAGCCGGTCACGCACCAGCTTCCCCTGAACCGCCAGCTCCGCCCAGGACCGCCGCCGCTCGCCGGGAACCACCGCCGCGGGATCGGTGTCGACCTCCGGAATGAATCGCGAGACCTTCTCGAACCCCGCCTCCGGGGGCGGTTGCACCGTAATGTCGAAGAGCCGGCCCGTGGCGCGGTGCAACCAGAACGGCGTCGCATCGACGGTGACCCTGATCCCGGGTCCCTCCGCCAGCACCACCTTCCGCAGATCGGGCTGCCCCGCCACGTGAGCCGTGACGCCGAGCCTCCTCAGAAGCTCAGAGGTGAGGGGGCCGATGTCGAGCGGATAGCGGTGCTCGACCTCGGTGCCGAGGGCCCCGTACTCGTCCCGCACCGCAAAGTCCAGCAGCGCGTGCGCCACCGACGACGACTCCGCGGACGGCTCCAGCGCGTCCGCCACCACCCGCCCGGACGGGCCGACCACCACCGCCCGCGCGTCGAACAGCAGCCCCAACTCCGGCGGAGCGTCCGACACCCGGTGCTCTGCGGGCTTCGACGCATCCGCCCACACCACACCATCTGCCGTGTGGTATGCCGCGAACGCGTGGCCCAGCCCGTCCCCCGGCCGCCGCGCCAGCACCAACGCCACCGAACCCGGCCCCGCACCCTCCGCGTCCCGCAGCGCCTCCTCCACCGCACCCCACGAACCCACCCGGCCCCACCCAGGACCCACCACCAAACCGGACGCCACACCCGGCCGGTCCAGCACCGAGTCATCCACCGCGCCTCCGGCCCGCACACCCGACGGCAGCCCCGCGCCAGGATGCAACTCATCCCGCAACGCGGTCAGCAGCTCCAGGCACCGCTGCTCCGACACCCCCGGCGGCACCCGCAACGCCACACCATCCACCAGACCCGCCAACTCCCCACGGGACAGCACCCCGGGAGCGCGCCCCGGAGCAGTTGCCGTCCCGTCCTCGTCCACCCCGTACGGAGCCCCCATGGCCAGAGCCGCCGGGCGCGGAGCCGGGGTTGCCGCGGCCGAGGGCGCCGCGAGAGCGGCATGCCCCGTGGAGCCGGGGAGCGGGTACGGCGGCGGGACCGGACGCGGGGCGGGCTCGGTGAGGGGTGGCGGCTCCACCTCCGCCCTGTGCCAGACGGGGACGGAGTCCGCTGTGAGCACCGGGTTTCCCTGGTCGTCCTTGCCGGACAGGTTCGTCGGGGTGAAGGTCCACAGCACGGGCCTGCCCAGTTGCGTCAGCCGCTGGGCCACCGCGGCGATGTCGGCGCCCGGCCCGGCATGCGAGAGGAGGATCTCGGTGCCCGGCTCCCTGTCTGTCAGGTCGGGGTCGTTCGCCATCAGCGCAAGGGACTCGCTGACCGGTATCCGGAGCGCCTGGCCGTCGATGACCAGCCAGATCTTGTCGGGATCCACCCGGTCCGGTTCGGCCCGCAGCAGCGCGGGGACCCGTGCGGGCGCCTGCCGGTTCCGGTTCCGCCACGGCGCGTCCACCAGACCACCGGGCGTACGGATCTGCGCGAGGTTGACCCCCGGCCACCTCTCTCCTGTGTAGTCGCGGGCGCTCCCCCGGGCCCCGTCCTGGACCGTGTCCATGCCGGTGCCCGCGAACGCCCCGTAGACCTCCTCCAGGGAGAACGCGGCCGCCTCATCCGGGTCGGACGCGTCCCGCCCCACGACGAACGCCCGGGTGAGCACCTTTCGCAGGTCGTCACGGTCCGCCTGGTCGACGTCGAAGTCCTGGTCCATGTGGTGGACCCGCCGGGCGAGCGCGTCCACGCCCGCCTCGTCGAGTCCGTTCAGCAGGTCCACGGTCTTGACGTACGCCCAGAGCATCCGCGACCGCTCCGTCTCACCCACCTCACCGGGGCCGGACAGGCCCAGAGCGGTGACGGCCTCGGACGTCGCGCCGGGCCCGTTCAGCCACGCGGCACCCCGCCGCACCGCCGGCAGCTCCACGAAGTCCCACGGCTGCTCCAGGCGTTCGCCCCGCGGGCCACGGGTCCGCGCCGCCCACCACGCCGACGCGGCGGCCAGCACCCGGCGCACCACATCCTGATCCACCGTCCCGGACACGGCCGCCGGATGCGCCGCGACCACCCGCCGCAACAGATCCAGCGTCAGCGGACCCGACCGCCGGAAACCCGGATCGGCCAGCCACATCTCCTCCACCGCCAGCACACCCCGCAGCAGCTCCACGGAGTCGTCCGCATTGTCCACATGAAGCCCGAACATCAACCGCAGTGCCCGCACCGCCACGAGCGTCCGCACCCGCGCCTCCGCCGGCACCGGGTCAGGCCCCGAGTGCAGCCGGGCCGCCACCGCCAGCCGATCCAGTGCCGCACCCTTCGGCCGCGGCCGGGCCAGCATGAACCCCCGCGTCCGCCCCCGGGCATCGGCGTCCACGCCCCACACGCTCCTGCCGCTCCCGCGCAGCGTCCCAGTCCGCAGTGGACCGGTGGAGGCACGCACCCAGAACTCCGTCTCGTCCGCGACCCGATCGGCGACAGACAGCTCCCGCAGCGGATCGGCCACGAACCCCCCGAGGGCGAAGTAGCCCCTCCTGACAGGCCCCGGCGGCCTGGTGCTGTCCTTGGGGGTGCCGAGCCAGCAGGCGGCGAGGTCGAGCCAGCGGTCCCTGGGCAAGTGGGCCACCAGCCACTTCACCCACGCCACCGTCTCGTCCTCGGTGAGGCTCCGACTGGCCACGCGGTTCCCGCTCCACACCGCCACCTTCATGGAGCCGCGCCCACCATGCGCGTCAAAGCGGAACGCGTCGGTATCGGGGAACGGGTCGGCCTCGGGACCCGGACGCGGCAGCTCGAACTCCGGCCCGAGGGTTTCCGTGGGAGGGTAGAAGTGGACGGACGTCCTCATCCGGCCGCCGCGGCGCTCCTCCACCGCGTACGGGCCGGGTTCGAACGAGGCGTAGGCGAACGGCTCTCCGGTCGCCTCGCTGACCACCGGCCACAGCAGCACGTCCCCGTACCACCCGGGCACGCTCTCGTCGAGAACGGGGCCCTCCCCCGGCCGGAGCGGGAACCAGGTGCCCACGGGAACCCCGGGCCGCCCGGACACGGTGCCGATACGGCTCTTCCCGTCGGGCCGCGCGCCGACCCGCACCTCACCGCTGTGCGCCCACACCTCCAGGCCGGTACGTTCCGTCAGCTCCTGCAGCAACAGCCGGTACTGGCCCAGGAACGGAATCGCCAGCACGATCGGTGTGCCCGACAGACCCGCCCGTGCCACGGCGACCGCCATCAGCTCGACGAACTCCTCGACGTCCGCGTCCCGCGTCGAACGGTCCGGCAGCCGCACCACCACCCTGCCGTCACGCATGTCGCCTCCGGCGACGACCGGAGTCTCCCCCTTCGGCCACGGCGTCGCCCGACGAGGGCCACTGACCATCAGAGAGCCATCCCACTGCGGCGCGAGGACATCACCCCAGTCCGTGTCCAGCTCCAGGGCGTCCATCGCCCCCATGACCTCGGGCCCCAGCCAGTTGACACCCGGGATCCGGCGCGCACCGCCGCTTCCCGGCACCGTGAAGTAGCTGCTCCCATCCGGCCCGGCCGCCCCCAGCTTGTCCAGGTGGAACGCGCCCAGCGCCACCAGGCTCCCCGCCCGCCCTGCCTGCTCCGCGTCCCGCACCAGCCCGAACAACTCCGCGCGCACCGCCTGCTCCACGGACGCGTCCTTCGGCAGGTGCAGCACCCGGCGGGCCAGCACGTCCACGTCGAACGCCGTGCCGCGCAGCTTCCTGTCCCGCGCATGAAGCGCCGCCAGCCGCTCCAGCGCCGCCGCGTCCGGGGCGAGCGTGAACGCGACCGTCGCCTGCCGCTCCAGCTCCGCACGCGGCACCCCGGCGAGCGCCACCGCCTCGTCGGAGGGACGCCCGGCTCCGTCACCCCACGCCAGGCCGAACGCGAAGTCCCGTGCGGTCAGCCGCTGCACGCCCGCCACCGGGGGGCCTTGAAGCCTGTCCAGCGCCTGGTCCAGATAGCCGGCGGCCAACGAGCGCACGGCCCGCACCCGGCCCTCGCCACCGTCAGCCTCACCGGCGCCGTACGCGGTGATGTCGATCTGCGGCGGCGCGACGTCCACCCGCCAGTTCCGCAGACCGGCCGACGCCGCCTTCAGCACCAGCTCCCAGACGGCCGCCCGCCCGCTCTCCGACGGGCGCGACCCGCCTGGTGCGAACTCCACCACGCTCAGCGGCGGCAGCCCGGGGGCGGACGCGACCGCGGGCGAGGCGGGCGGGGCGGGTGGCCGCTGGGCGGACGGCGCGGGCGATACGGGCCGGGGTGAGCCGAAGGACGCGGGCGCCTGCGGGGCGACCGGCGCGGCGAACACCCGCGAAGGAGAGCCCCCCGGCCCGGCACCGTCCGGGGCGGGTGCGTCCCAACGGCGCCGCCCCCGACCGGCCCAGTGGTCGTCGGCCAGCGCCCCCGCCGAGCGGATCGCGGCGTCCGAGTCCGGGCCCTGCTCCAGCAGGTGCTCCGCGACCTGGCGCACCGAGTCGCGGTACTCCTCAACGGCATAGCGGGAGTCCGCCAACACCTCGTGCGGCTCCGGCGGCAGCACCAGGAAGACGGCGATGTCCCACGCCCGCGCGACATCCGCCGCCACGGCACCCTCGGGTGCCGCACCCGCGAAGGCCTCGTACGCCGACGCCCACAACGACCGCGACACGCTCGCCGCCAACTCGTTCAGCCCGTCCGTCCAGGGACCGGACCGCACCATCAGCACCCGGGCCAGCTCCAGCCGCGACAGCACGTCCACCGGCACCCGGTTGTCTCCACGGAGCGCCATCGCGATCTGGATCCGCTGGTCGTCGGCCAGCTCGTGGCTCGCGGCGAGGTCGGCCGCGGCCAGGCTGTCGCCGACGCTCGCGGCAAGCCGCGCCGCGACAGGCTCCACGGCATCCTCGGTCAAAAACCCCGCGACCCACCGGCGATGGCTGCCACCCCTCGGCACGTCCGGCGCTTCGGCGGCCTCACCGACAGCGGCAGCCCGAGCCTCGGCCAGGGCGCCGAGCGGGACGCCCAGGGCCCACAGCCGCGACTCGGCGTCCTCCACCTTCTCCCGCGCACGCCCCCACCTCTCCCGGGCGTTCTTGACCCGCCGGTCCCGCCCCGCCGGCGCGGACGCGAACGCGGCGGTGAACTGGGCGGAGACCGCGACGAGCTTGCTCCACGCCTGCGCGTGCCTGGTCCACGCGACGACGAAGACCAGGTCGGCGGAGTCGGTGGCGTCCACGGCGAGCGGCCGGGCCGCGGCGAGCTGTGCGAGCCCGCCGGCGGCCCCGGTCCCGGACGGCGAGGGAAGAGCTGGGCGGACCGGTGCGGGACTGCCAGGGGGCTCATCGGCCATGTCCGCCCGGCTGGCCACCGCCGGCTCCGGTGCCTGCTCCCACGCCCGCACGGGGGCATGCCGCGGTGCCAGGTCGAAGCCGTGCAGCTCCAGTTCCATCCCGGCCTCGCCCGCGGCCGACACCAGGGTGAACAGCAGCGCTTGCCACCACTCCACCGGGTCCTGCCCGGAGTTGGCACGGTATGCGTTCATCAGCTCCCGGTACTGGTCGACGACATCCCGCAGCCCCGTCCACGTCAGCGGAGAAGCGTCCCCCCGAACAGCCCGCCACTGATCCAGCGCGTCGAAACCGCGCAGCACAGCCTCGAACGCCGCTGTGTCGTTCTCCAGCAGCGGCCCGTACACCAGCCGGACCGCCCGCCACCACCGCAGCACATCCCCGGCCCGGCTCCGGTCACCGGTCACCCGCTCGGCCACCGCGGCCAGTCGGGCCGACGACGGCTCCCTGCGGAACCCCGCCAGCCAGTCCCCTTCCTCCAGCCGCAGCCACGTGACCCGCTTCGCCCCACCGTGCCCGTCCGGCTCCAGACGCGTGGCGAAACCGACCTCCCGCCCCAGGCCGGAGGTCCACACCGGCCGGTCCAGGCCGGCACCGTTGGCCAGCACCTGACCGGCCACCGGCCACTCCAGCGGGTCGCGCCCGTGCGCGTACGGACCCGCCACATCCGCGCCCACCACCAGCACCGCCGTATCCCACGACGCCGCCGTCAACTCCGGTACGCGCGCGAAGAGATAATCCACCACCCGCTCGTAGCCGACCGCCACAGTCGGCCAGTCTCCGGTCGGCAGCCGCGCCGCGGTCCCGTCCCCGTCCAGGTCGACCAGGAACACCCTGCCGAACGGCGCCCTCCGCCGCGGGCCCTCGGCCACCACCGCCGATGCACGGTGCAGGTTGCCCTCGTCCGGGTCCCACCGCACCTCCGTGAAGTGGTCCACCTCCGGCAGCAGGCCGTAGGACTCCAGCTGCCGATGCCGCCACGGTGTCGGTGCTCCGCCGCGCCGCAGCGACACCGCCACCCGGGCGTCCGACGCGTTCCGGTACGACACCCCCTGCACCTGATCCACCGGAATCCGGGACCCGTTCAGCGCCTGGATCTCCGCCGGCCACTCGATCTCGGCCGGTGGCGGCTCCTCACGCAGAACCCGCAGCGCCTCCCGGGCGCCCCGGAGCGCCGTCTCGACCCGCGCACGCGCACCAGCGGGCACCGTCCCGGACTCCAGGAGACCGGATACCTGCTCGGCCGCCTCGGCCAGCCGCTGATACATCGGCACATCGCCGGGCGGCCGGAGCTGCCCCAGGGCGTAACGGCCCAGCGCCACGGCCACGTTCATCCCGTCCTCCGTGGACAGCAGGCGCCGGTTCGGACCCTCCACCTGCGGGATGCCGGGGCCGAGCACGGACAGGAACGGGGCGACCCCCCGGACCACCGGATCGCCCAGAATCCGCTCCACCGACGCGCCCAGCACCTCGTGGGACAGCGGGACCCGGGCCGCTACCGCCCGCTCGTACATCGCACTGCCGAGTTCCGCCAGGTCGGAATGCGCCTGCTCGATCTGCTCCTCGGTCATTCGCCTGTCGTCGAACCCGTAGCCCCGCAGTTCCTCCACCATCAGCGGGACCAGCAGGTGGCCGCCGCCGGTGTCCAGGTCCGGGAACTCCTCCATCCCGACCGCCTCGTACGCGCCGATCCGCTCCCCCTGGGACGTGAGGCCCGTCAGTGCGGCGGTCAGATGCTCACGCGCGGACGGCACGTCACCGACGATGGCATCGCGGACCGCTGTGTCGAAGTACCCCTCCGGCACGGCTTCTCCCGGCCTGAAGAGCTGGAAATGGCGGTCCATCTCCGACCTCAGCAGGTCGTGGGCCATCGCGCTGAGCCGGTCGTGCCCCTGGTCGAGGAAGTCCCGCGTGCCTGGCCGCAGATCCCGCCTGGCGCTGTCGAACGCGTGCCGGGACGCCTCCGTCAGCCAGCTCTTGAGGAATTGTTGGGCCGCGTTGTTGAGCGGCCTGGCGGCGACGTGGGTGAACGCCCGCCACGTGTATCCCCAGACCTCGTCCACGTCCGGGATGGCCGCCAGGAACGGGAGACGGTCCGCGATCGCCGGGTCGCGGTAGCCGAACCGGCCCACGAACTCCAGGGCGACCCGCCCCCCGAATCTCCTCCCCGCCATGGCCAGAAGAAGCAGCCCCTTGGGCTGTGCCCTATCCATGGCGTGGTCCTGGAGCGCTCTCAGACCGACCGAGGGGGTACCCGAGTTGAACTGCGTGTAGGAGCGGCCGTCGTGGCCCGGGGCGAGGGGATGGACGGTGGTCAGGTGGCCGATCTCGGTGATCTCCCACCCCGGAAGATCACCCAGAAGCTCCGCCAGCGGCATCGGCCGCCCGCCTCCCTCGACCGTGCCCGTCCGCGCCAGCCGGTCACACACCACCCTCCGCCGGACCCGCGCCTCCTCCAGCGACTGCCACCGCTCACCCCGGACCACGGCCGCCGGATCGACGACGACCTCCGGGATGTAGCTGACGCCTCGTACGCTCCCCAGGGGCGGTGCGGGCACCGCGTCGTCGATGATCACCGGGCCGGAGGGGGGACGCCACACGGGGACCCGGTCGACGACGACCTTGACCCCGGGGCCCTGCGCCAGCACCACCTTGATGAGATCCGGCTCGTCCCCGGACTCTGGGACGGGGAAGTTGATACTCCGCAGATAGGCGGCGGGGATGGGCGCGATTTCGAGCGGATAGCGCAGCTCGGTCTCGGTGCCGAGGGCCCCGTACTCGTCCCGCACCGCCCCGTCCAGCACCGCGCGCGCCACCGACGACGACTCCGTGAACGGCCGCAACGCGTCCAACGCCACCCGCCCGGACGGGCCGATCACCACCGCCTGTGCGTCGAACAACAGCCCCGCCCTCGGCGGACGCTTCGACACCCGGCGCCGCTCGCGCTCGGACGCGTCCACCCACACCACACCGTCATCCGCCGTGTGGTACGCCGCGAACGCGTGCCCCAGCCCGTCCTCCGGCCACCGCCCCCGCACCAGCGACACCGAACCCGGCCGCCGCGCCAGTACCAGGGCCACCGAGCCAGGACCCGCACGCCGCACGTCCCGCAGCGCATCCCCCACCGCGCTCCACGAGCCCACCCGGCCCCATCCGGGACCCCGCACCAGGCGGGTACGCGGACTCCGGTCCAGCACCGACTCATCCACCACACCCCCCGCCCGCACACCGTCCTCCCCGTACAGCTTGTCCCGCAGCGCGCCCAGCAGTTCCACGCACCGCCGCTCCGACGCGCCCCCCGACGGCAGCCCCGCCACCATGCCGTCCACGAGGCCGGTCAGGTCCGCACGGCTCAGCACCCGCGGAACGGTGTTCGGGTCGGGGGCGGTGACCGGTGCGGGCGCGGGGCGCGTGACCGGCGCGATGGAGACCCAGTCCTCGGCCGTCTGCGGGCGGCCCGCCGCGTCCCGCCCCAGGGCGAGGGTGACCCTGCCGGTGCCCTGGTCCTGGTGGAAGCCGCCCTCGCCGTACGAGGCCCGCGCCAGGTGGCCCGTCGCGAGGCTGGTCGCGAGGAGCAGGGCGTCGACGTTGTCCCTTTCCCCTTCCTCGGGATCCGCGGACGGGAGCAGCCAGACGATCTCGGCGTCCGGCGGCAGCGCGCGCACCTGGGGGTCGTGGGAGAGCAGGGCCGCGACGTCCTCCGGCGGCACCACTCCGGTCAGCAGGTCGTTGCCGAGGGCGTCGTTCGCCCAGAGCACCCAGGGCGCCGGGCCGCCGGACCGGTGCCAGGGCGCGGGCACGGAGACGGAGGCGTCGTGGTCGATCGCGTCGTCGGACCGGTACCGGATCAGGGTGACCCGGCTCGGGTCGAAGTCAAGGCCGCCCCTGCCGTGTCCGTCCAGGTAGCGGCCGAACGCCCGGCCCCCGGTGTCCCGCAGGAGGGTCTCCGAGTCCAGTACCCCTTCACGTTCCAGGTGGAAGGCCCCCAGCTCCGCGGTGCTGCCGATGTCGCGCCCGGTGTCCCGCGCCCGGTTCACCAGCCGGTACAGCTCCCCGCGGTGCTCGGGGCCGGAGTTCTCGACGTACCGGTGCAGGACGCGGGCGGCGTAGGTGTCGGCGTCGCCGCCGTGGTCCCAGACGCCCAGGACGCCCTGGCTCGCGAGGTGGAGCCCGGCCAGCGCCGCGAGGCTGTGCGTGTTGTCCGCCGCGTCCAGCGCCACGCGGAGCAGTTCGGCGCGTTCGCCGGCGGTCACGGGCCCGAACCCGTCCGGGTCCAGCACGTGCCGGGCGAGCGCGTCCAGGTCCAGTGGCCCGTCGGCCAGTTCGGGGACCTTCGCCCGCAGGGTGTCCAGCCTGCGCAGGACCTCCCGTGCGGTGCCGGGGCCGTGTGCCGCATACGCGTCGTACAGGCCGTGCAGGCGGGACAGGGCGTCGAACTCGGCGAGGGCGGCGGCGTACGGGTCGCTGTCGTGCGAGTCGCGGTCGTGCGGGTCGCTGTCGCGCGGGTCGCGGTCGTCGTACGGGTCGCTGCCGGATGCCGGGTCCTCCGCAGGCGCGGCCGGCTCGGTGGACCGGGCGGGCTCGGCGAGTTCGGCGGCGATGTCCCGGACGGGAGGGAACTCGTTCCGGAAGCCGAGGCCGTCGCCGGCCGGCGGCGCCTTCGGCTCGTCCTTCGCGCCCTCCGGCCCGTCGGGCGGGAGGACCACGATCTCCGGGAGGGTGGGCCTGCGGGGCGGCTCCTGGGGCTTGGTGGTGCGGTGGTCGCGCGGGGGGCGGGGGTTGCGGTCTCCCTCGGGCAGCGCGGCGAGGTATTCGTCGCCGCGCTCGTACAGCGTCACGGCGTTCCCGGCGTCCTCGCCGAGCGCCACGCCGAAGGTGTCGATCGTGCCGTTCTCGTGCACCAGGGTCAGGTGGATGTCCGTGTTGCGGGCGACGAGTTCCGCCGCGAGCAGGGCGGTGGGGCGGTTCCACCGCCGGGCCGCGAACAGCTGGGCCCGGATGAGGGCTTCCTCCTGCCGCCGGGTCAGCGACAGGGGCGGCTCGGGCAACCGGCCGCCGCCGCGCTCGAATGCCCGCCGCTGGTCGTCGGTGAGCGTGATCCTGGCCCCCGCCAGCTCCTGGAGGCGGAAGGTGGCCCGCGGGTCGAGCCGCGCCGTGCCGGGCAGCGGCAGGTAGGCCGACGAGGACAGGTCGAGGGGCTGGAACTCGCCGCCGCCGTTGGGTGACGGCATTCCGGCGTCGTTCAAAGCCATGGCCAGGGCCGTGTAGAAGCGGTTTCCGTCGCCGGGCGGCACGGCGAGCCGGTACGCGTAGCCGTCGGGGTCGGTCAGCCGGGCCGGGTCGGAGGCGGCGTCGTACTTGGGCTCGCCCTCGGACTCGCCGTCGGTCAGGCCCTCCCAGGTCCACGGGCGGTGGGCATGGGCGGGCAGCGCGTCGTCCGCCGGGGGCTCGGCGGGGGTGTCGGCGGCGGGGGCGGCCGGTCCCGCTTCCACCTCCTCCGGCAGTACGGCGCGGAAGCGCTCGTCGGCGAGGTGGAGGACGACGCCGGGGGTGGTGTCGTCGGTCAGGGGTTCGGAGTCCGGGGGGTAGTCGAGGAAGCTGCCGTCCTCGCGGACGACGCGGACGACGGTGCCGTGCATCCGGGCGGCGAGCGCGGGCAGCAGGTCGGCCGCGGCGTTGTCCCAGGTCTGCTTGTCGGCGTGGGCGGCCGGGCGGCGCAGTTGCGCGGCCGCCAGGCCGCGGCGCTGGGCCGGGGTCAGCGGGTGGTGGCGCCGTTCGGGGGTGGGCTGGTCCCCGGCCGAGTGCGGGATCACGCCGAAATCGTCGAACTCGCGGCGCTCCGGGGTGCCGGTGCCGAGGTCGAGCCCGGCGGCCTCGACCTCGGCCGCGGTGAAGGTGTCCTTCTCGTCCGGGGCGAGGTAGGCCAGCAGCGGGGCGTCGTCGGGGAGGGCGGCCAGCGCTTCGGCGAACCGGGTACGGAGGGTGTCGGCGTCGTCGGTGATGCGGCCGTGGGCGGCGATGAACGCGTGGTAGAAGGACGTGCCGTCCTCGGGCACGTCGCGCAGCGGGTGGGTGGTGCCCTGGGGTGAGGTCAGGGCGGGCGAGCCGTCCGCGAGGACGGTGGCGGGGGTGTAGACCGGGGTTTCCTCGGGGTCCTCGGTGACTGTCTCCAGGGGTGCGGTCCCGGTCCGGCCCGTCAGTTCTCCGCTCGTCAACTCCCTGGCCGTCATACGGGGTTCGGGCACCCCGGCGCGGGTGCGGCCCGCGCCCTCCGCGCCGCTGTCCGGGTCGTCGGGCAGCTGGTGCCAGCGGGTCAGCCGGCCGGCCTCGCCGTGCAGCCGGTGCAGGGTGTCGGCCGCGGTCTCGGCTTTCGTGCGCTGCTCGGCCAGCTCCGACAGCCGGGCGTCCAGGGCGCGTTCGGCGGTGCGCAGGGTGTGGTGGGCGGCCTGGACTGTGTCATGGGCGCTCACCACGCGCTCGGCCGCGCCGCCGGTGACCTCGTCGCGCGTCTGCCGCGCCTCGGCGACGAGCCGGTCCCGCGCGTCCTGCCGGATGAAGGTGACGAGGCGGTCGGCGCCGGCCTTCGCCTCGCTTACGTCGGCGAGCTGCCGGTCGGCGTCGGCCTGCCCGGCTGCGGTGGCCAGCAGCGCCGCCAACTGGGCCTCGCGGACGGCCTCGGCGGCCTCCTCCGCCGCCTTCTCGGCGGCCTGGAGGCGGTCCCGGACCCGCTGGTCCCCGATGGCCTCGGGGAACTGGGCCGCGGGGCCCCGCGCCGTCTCGTCCGCGGCCGCGACGGCGGCGTGGTAGTGGTGGCGGGCGCTGCGGTCGGCGGCCCGTGCGGCGCGCTCGGCCGCGTAGTGGCGCCGCCTGGCCAGGGCGTACTCCGCCTGGGCCGCGGTCACGGCCTCGTGCAGGCCGGGGACGTCCCGGCGCAGGCTCCAGTACTCTCCGTCCGCCTCGGTCAGGGCCTCGGCCGCCTCGTTGACCTTCTTCCACGCCTCGGCGAGCCGCTCGGGGAAGTTCTCGTCGGTGATCAGTCCGAGGTGGCGGGCGACGTCCTCGCGTACCCAGGCGATGACCTGGGTACGGGCCTCCACGGCCTGGATGCCCGGCTTGATGCCGCCGAACGGGCCCATCATGTGCTCGCGGATCCAGGCGCCGGGTGCGCTGTCCTTGAGCTGCCGGTCGACCTCGGCGACGCTCAGCCAGGCGGTGGGGATGGCGAAGGCGAACATCCGGCCCGTGGTGGGCTTCACCTTCGTCTGGTGCACCTGCTCGTTGGTGATGGCCTGGCCTTCGGAGTCCAGCGCGTTGGCGCCGGTGGCGCTCACACCCAGGTTGACCGTGCCGAGCGGCTGGGTCTTGATCAACGGGAAGCCGCCGATGGCGGTGTCCGTGACGCCGCCGTAGTTGGTGTTCGCGGTGTTGTTCTGGGTGTGCTGCTGCGCGGCTTCCATGTCGCCGCCGTCGGCCACCGCCAGCAGTTGGGCGCCGCCGAGGTCCGGCCGCATGTAGCGGGCGAGGTGGCCGGTCGCGGAATCCAGGATGGTGTTCTCCGTGAGACCCGCGGTGTGGTACCCGCTGTCCCCCGTCGCGTCCTCGGCGAACGTGCTGAGCGCCGTGGTGCCGGAGGAGTCCTCCAGCACCTGCGCGGCGCCGGTGCCCTCGGCGGTGAGCGGGGTCAGCCGCGCCCGGCGCAGGGCCGCTGCGAGCGCGTCGCCGGTCAGCTGTCCCGACACGTGGGCGAGCCGGTTGTCGTACGCCTTGGCCAGGGCGAGGAGGCCCGCCGCCTCGACCCCCTCGGCGCCGATGACGGTGCGGACGTCGAAGCCGCTGGGCGGCATCTCGAACGGCGCCTCGCCGGGCTGCCCTTCGGAGCGCCAGGCGCGCACCCGGTCCCACAGCTGGTCGGACGGGATGCGGTCGGTGGCCGACGTCAGCACGTTCACCGCGGGCGGCTCGTCCGCCGGCTCCGGCGGGCGCAACGGGTCCGGTTCGGCGCCGGGCTGGCCGCCGTCGGCGGGGTCGGGGCGCAGCAGGCTGAGCGGGATGATGTCCTTCAGCGTGCCGACGTCCTGCTCGTGGGAGATCCGGGAGGTGACCGGGTCGCGGGGCGTGTCGCCGCGCATGCGGCCGATCTCCAGGGTGAGTTGGAGCCGGTAGCGGGTGGTGAACTGGGCGTGCGGCCCCTTGGTGGTCGTCTTCCGCGGCCGGGTGAGGGTGATGCCCGAGGAGCCGGAGAGGACCTGGCGGTTGGAGCCGGTCTCGGTGAGGGACGGGCCCGCCGCCGGGACGTCGGGGGCGCCGGTGCGTACGGCCTCGGTGACGGTCGTGCCCGCGTCGGAGCCTCGGCCCTGCTCGAACGCGCGGGTGCGGGTCTCCACCGCCGTACGGGACTCCCCCACCTCGGAGCCGGGCCACAGCCGGTCGAAGTCCTGCCCGTCCTGGACCGGGATGAGCCGGGCCCGGACCCGTACGTCCCGCTTGCCGACCCGGAGGCTCTTCCAGTCGGGGGTGGTCCTGGCGGGGAGCGAGGAGCCGGTTCCGGTCATCTCCTGGCGCAGTGCGCGCGCGACGCGGCCCGACACCAGCCGGCGGATCGCCTCGCGGCTGACGCCGTCGAGGTCGCGCCCGAGGCCGTCCAGTTTCTGGTCGAAGGCGGTCAGTGCCTCGGTGACGTTCAGGGAGTTGACGGGGTACTGGCCGAACGGGTGGCGGCGCAGCCAGCCGGGCAGGGACCACGTCCGGTTCGTGTACAGCGGCCCGGTGCCGAGGTCGTCGCCGGGGATCAGGCGCATCTCGGCGGCGGTCCGCTCGGGGATGTGGCCGAGCCAGCCGCCCTTGATCCGCTGCCACCGGCCGGCCCGGTGGCGCCCGTTCTGCAGCATGAGGAGCCGGCCGGCCGACTTCAGCAGGCCGATGGAGCGCACGTCGGCCGCGACCCGGTGTTCCGCGTCGCCCGAGGTGAGCACCTGGTGGTCGGAGGTGCTCCAGGAGGTGTCGGTGGTGACGGTCCGGGTGACGGTCTCGGTCTCGCTCCCCAGACGCACCCACGGGCGCCAGAACCCCCCGTAGCCGCCGCTGACGCCGGGCCCCGCGGACTGGGACTGGCCGTAGACGACGCTGCCGCCGACGGCGTGGGTCGCGGACCTGGCCTGGGTGCCGGTCATCGCGGTGCTGGCGCCGACCGTCACCGAGGACTTCACCGGCTCGGGCCGCCCCAGGGCGCGCAGCTCGGTGACCCGGATCCGGTGGACGACGGTCGCCAGCCAGTCCAGGTAGGGGCCCTTGCTGAACAGGCCCGTGGCGCGCAGCCCCACCTGTGTCGCGGTCTGGTCGAAGTTGGCCGTCAGAAACTGCGGCTGGTGGGCGCGCACCACGGCCTCGTGCGCGGGCACCCCCTCGTACGTGAGGTGCCACTGCCCCTGGGCCGCCTCGTCCAGGACGTCGTCCACGATCCCCTCGCCGTGCGGCGGCGCGAGGACGGAGACGGTCTGGTGCGGCTGCCCGTCCAGCGGGCCCGGATCGTGGGGCTGAACGGGGGTGGTGGGCGTGCGGTCCACCAGGGCCCTGGTCTCGAGGTCGGACAGCCTGCCCTGGGTGATCCGGCCGGGGCCCCGGTAGGGGTTCTCCGCGCCCTCGGCGTGCGGGTCGGTGTCCGGGCTGTGCTCGGCGGGGACGGCGAGGAGCACCTTGGCGCGCAGGGCGGGGAGCGGGTTGCCCTCGTCGTCCGTGAGGCCGGCGCGCGGGGTGCGGAAGACGAACAGCTGGGTGCCCAGCAGGCCGAGCGAGGTGATGCCGCGCAGCAGGCTGCGGAACCGCCAGTAGCCTCCGGTGCTCACCGTGATGGCCAGGTCGTAGCTGTAGAGGTGCGCGGGTTCGGCGGTGTCCGCCGACGGTTCGGCGGACGCGGTGGAGCCGTAGGGGGTCTCCGCGCGCTGCTGCCAGTTTCCCCGGTAGCCGAGCTGTCCGGTGACGGCGTGCGCGGGGGCGCCGTACCGGTCGGTGGCGCCTCTGTCCATGGACGAGAACAGGGCCTCGAACGTGGCCTCCGTGGCCTGTGTTCCGTACCGTCCGCCGTCGGCGTTGGTGACGCCGGGGGTGCTGTACGACAGCAGGATGTCGGTGGTGCCCTCGAAGGTGCGGCCGGTCATTCTGGCGCCGAGCCAGATGTAGCGGTGGCCGCGGGTGAACCGTCCCGGGTCCTGGAGGGGGACGCGCAGGCCGGTGGTGCGCATCGTCTCCAGGTTGCCGGCCGAGGCGTGGTGGGACAGCGCGTTGTACACCGTCAGAAGGTTGTGCAGCGCCATCTGGTAGTGCGCGTGGTTGCGCCACCTGGAGTCGCCGGGGTCGCCGAAGTCCTCGATCGGGGCGATCATCCCGGGGTACTCGCGGGCGAGCGCCTCCACCACCTGGCGGGTGACCGTGGCCAGCCGGGTGCCCGCGGGGCTGTCGCCCTGCTCGGGGGTGCCGAGGTACCGGCCGTCGGCGTACAGGAACTGCACCACCCGGCTCATGCCGAGGGTCGGCGGGTCGTCCTCGGTCAGATAGGCGGGGGCGTACGGTTCCGTGCCCTTGCCGCCGCGCTTGGCGAGGGTGGTGCCGTCGTCCAGGCCGGCCAGGCGGCGCGCCTCCCGGTGCGTCATCCGGTCCAGGCTCCAGGTGCGGAACGCGGTCGGTTCGGCGTCCCCGGTCCTGCGCACGTACACGGTCTTCTCGACCCGGTACAGGGCGGTGCCGGTCGCGCTCTTGCCGGTGGACTTGACGGCGCCGGATCCGCCGACCGTCGCGTACCGGCCGCGGGTGTGTCCCAGGCGCCCGCCCGGGCCGAACTGGAAGCGCAGCCTGATCTTCTCGAAGAACCCGTCGAGCAGGCCCAGCGTCAGGTCCGAGGTGTTGAACGTCGGCCCCAGGACGCCGAAGAACTCCAGGGCGTGGGTCCTGGTGTGCTTGCGGGTGTTCTGCACAGTCAGCTGTCCGGTCTGGGCCAGCTTGGCCTTGTCGCTCTCCGAGGCCAGGACGGCCTCCCCCGGCTCGACCCGCTCGATGACGAACGCGCCCAGCGGAGTGTGCTTCTTGTCGTCGGCGAACAGCGGTTTGCCCGGCACCATGGACCGGGAGAGCCGGTCGGCCATCTGGTGGAAGTTGCCGGAGGAGAAGAACGCGGCCAGTTCGTCGTGGGCGGTGCTGCCCGGTTCGGCGCCGACCCGGTCCGCCGCCCAGTCCAGGATCTCGTGTACGGGCCCGAAGTCCTCGGTGGTGACGTGCCGGTAGTCGGACTCGGCGGTCAGCCGCATCCGTCGCGGGATGCGGACCGCGTCGTACGGGGCGGTGAGGCTGTCCGCCAGCCGCAGTCCGAGCCCGTCGCGCAGGGGCACGCCGGAGTCGAGGTCCGGGGCGCTGGTCCTTTCGGGCCTGGCGCGCCACCGGGTGCCGAGGACGCCCTTCCTGGCGGGGCGCGGGGCCCGGGTGTCGGTGACGTGTACCTCGTAGTACACGTCGTCGATGTGGACGTGTGAGTGGTCGTCGGCCTTGCTCTCCCCCTGGCTGGTCACCTCGTCCTGGAGGGTGTAGGCGGTGTCCCGGGAGCGGGCGAGCCGCGTCCCCAGCCGGCCGAAGGCGGCGAAGCCGCCCGGCAGCGGGCCGATCGGTACGGCCGGGCCGACCTGCCGGGTGGTGCTGAGGGACTTGCTGCCGCCGACGGTGGTCTTGGCCCGGTACTGGTTGTCGATCTTGGTCGGCCCGGTGCTGTCGGCGAACCGCTCCCAGGCGCCGTAGTTGCGGATCCGTACGCGCAGCGTGCGCAGCCGCCCGGACTCGGCGCGGTAGATGAACTCCCGGCCGTCCCCGGCGAAGGTGCGCGGCTGTTCCCGCATGGCCCGCTCCAGCCGGTGCTGCACGCCCACGTCGATGTCGCTGGAGCGCGCCGGGTTGCGCGGCGCCGGGCTGTCGGCGGGCTCGGCGGGCCGGGTCTCCTCGTCCTCGCCGTGCAGCAGGTCGGCGATGGCCCGCGCGGCGGTGCCGGGGCCCCGCAGGTAGGGGTGGCCCTGGCCGAAGGCGAACAGGGCGGCCTCGGCCCCCTCCGGCGTGCCGTCGGTGGAGAACGGCAGCAGGCCGTCGACGTACGCGGGCATGCGGCTGTCGTCGGCGAAGTTGCTGGCCCGCTGGACGACCGGAGGGGGCAGCAGGTCGCGGTCCACTCGCGGCGGGCGGCGGTCCGTCAGCTCGTTGTCGATCTCCGCTCCGGGGAACGGGGGCGTGGGCTGCAGGACATGGGCCAGCGTCCGCCCCGGCCGCGGGCTGGAGGAGCGGGAGGGCTCGCGGATCTCGTCGCCACTGGGGCCGCGGGGGGAGGCCGGGTCGGCAGGATCCACGGGAGAGGACCCGGCGGCGGTGTCGGGGCCCCCGAAGAACCCGAAGGTGCCGGCCCGCCGCAGGGGGTTCCGCCATCCCGCGTCCCGGAACGCCTTGGCGTGCGACGGACCCGGGGCGGCGGGGAGGGTCAGCGTGTTACGGACGGCGGGGGCGGGCGCCGGCATCGTCGCGGAGCGGCGGCCCAGGGCGGGCCGGTCGCCCTCGACGGACGACTTGTGGGGGGAGTGCGTGTCGAGGAACAGCTCGGGCAGCCGGGGCGGGCGGGCGGTGGAGGGCCCGGCGTCCTCGGTGACCGTACGGGGGGCCGAGGTGGGCGGCGGGGTCACTTCCGGGGTGGCCGCCGGGGAGGACGGCGCCGTGAGCGTGCCGGGCAGCGGCAGGCGCTCCGGGCCGCGGGGCGTGTCCACGAGCGTCAGGTGGCCGGATTCGGCGAGGGGCACCGGATCGGCGGGCCGCCGGCCGTCGGGGCCGAACTCGATCGACAGGAAGGTGTGGCCCTCGTAAAGGAAGCGGCCGCTGACGCGCCCGTACATGCCGTCGACCCAGTAGATGCGGCCCTCGTGGTTGAAGGCGTTGACCGCGTGGACCTTGCCGCTCGGCCCCTGGAAGCGGACGATCGCCGCCGAGCCGTGCCAGTCGGCGTCGTCCCGGCCGAGCCCGAGCCGCCACTCGATGGTACGGACGGCGTTCACGGTGGCCGTACGGGCGCTGGCGCCCGGCCTCTCCTCGTGGACCCGCCATCCGGTGTTCAGCCAGCGCGCGGTCCGCTCCATGCTGTCCCGCTCGACCTCAAGCCTGCGGCCCGGCCCTGCGGCCTGGACTGGCGCGGCCGCGGTGGGCCGGCCGAACCAGGACATCAGCGCCGAGCGGGCCACGTCGAGGCAGTTGAGCTGGCGTGCCGGGTTGCCGATCCCCCTGCCGTTGAGGCGCCGCACCCACGGTGCGCCACCGGCGTCGGTGAAGAGGGAGTTGGTGGGGAGCCAGCGGTTCAGCCTGCGGACGGGCTCGGCCCGCTCGAAGTGGGCGCCGCGCGGGTCGGGGAAGCGCTGGTACGCGCCGTTGCCGTCGACCGGGAAGACGTCCCGCATCCGCTGCTCGTCGGCCTCCGAGGGCCGGTCCAGGCCGCCCGACCCCTGGTCGTACGGGCGGATCTCGCGCAGGCTGTCCCGCGACAGGGCGGGGCCGTGGGTGGCCACGTGGCGCGGGCCGCCACGGCGGTCGTCGAATGCGAGGGTCAGCTTGTCACGGCCGGTGCCGACAGCGGACGGGCCACTGTGGTACTCGATGGTGAAGTTGGCGGCGGTGATGCGGTATCCCGGCGAACCGGCCTGGAGCCGCTTCAGCTCCGTGTCCAGATGTTCCCGGAACAGCGCCGCGACCGCCTCGGCACGCGCCTCCCCGTTCCCGCCGTGGCCGCGGTCACCCCCCTCGATGGTGATCTTGAGTATCGGCAGCCGCAGTTGATGATCGGCGTTCCACACCCCGATCCTGGCCGCCACCCTGGCCAGGCTCCTGACGGTGCGGTCCGCGTGGTCGGGCACCTCCGTGGACCCCTCGTCGAAGGTGATGGACGCCGGATCCGCATGGTGGCCGCGGAGTACGACGGCGGTGAGCGGGTTGGCCACCTTCGAGGGGGCCTCGCTCAGTAGGTCCGCATTGACGTCGTGCACGGACTGGCCGGGGCTCTGTGCGTACATCCGCATGTACCAGCGGCGCTTGCCGGGGATGACCGGTTCGAACCTCCCGAGGCGGGTCATCGCATCCTTGGTGGCAAGTTCCACGGCCCGCTCCGCACGCGCGCGCTCCTCGGAGCCCTCGGGCGCCGCGCGCAGCTCTCCCTGGGCCTGCCGCGCTCTGATCAGGGCCTGCGTCAGATCGCGGTAGCCGGCCACCTCCGCGAGGTGCTCGTCGATCCCGGCGCTCTGCTGCCGCTTGATCTCCCGGCGCAGCTCCGCCTCCATCTCCTGCAGCTCGTCAAGTCCCAGGCTGTCGAGGTTCGCCCGGACGGCGCCGCGTTGCCGGTGCGCCTGCTCCGACGTCCGTGCATGGTTCTCCATGGAGATCTGGTGGGTGCCGTCCTCGCTGGCGAGGACCACGCTCAGGAAGTGGTAGCCGACATGGCTGCCGTCAGGCTGTTCGCCGGGTTTGGCGTAGTTGTGCTCCAGACTCGGCTCGCCGTTCTCATCGGGCGCGACGATGGACTGCACCACATACCCATCGCCAACCTCGGCCCAGGCGTGCTCGTTGACCCCGATACGGCGGCCGGCGTCCGACAAGGCGTCCCGCCGCGGGTCCTCGGGTTCGGCGAGGTTCAGCGCGCTGCCGTACGACCGGCCGGGCAGCGGGCCGTCAGGCCCGCCGTTGGGCCGGTTGTCCCGGCGCAGCACGTCGGCCGCCCACTCCGGACTCACCGCGTCCGGCGGGGTCTCGCCGTCCGCCACCCGTGCCAGGGCTTCAGCGAGGTGGTGGGTCCCGGTGACCTCCACGTTGTTGGAGGCGTTGACCGGCGTGGTGATCACCTCGCCGCTCTGACGGTCGAAGAGGACCAGGTGCGACGTGCGGTTACCGTCGGACACCACGTCGGCGAACCCCCGGCTCGCCTCCTCGGGGTCCAGCCCCGAGCGCTTCGACAACACGGGGGTGACCCGGAACAGTTGCCTGCTGCCCCCGTCGGGAGTGGGGAGGATGATGCTCAGGTCCTCGTCGGTCTCCAGCCGCACCCCGCCGCCCGCGCGCGCTAGCTTGACCGAGGAGCGGGCGACGGCCTCGGCCGTGGCGAAGATTTGCTGTCCCTGCGCGCCGTCCTCCACGGCGAGCGTGCGGTCGGCGGAGATCCGCAGGGCGGGCCGGTCGGTGGCCAATGTCTCGGCGTAGTCCTGCACCGGCATCGTGAACTGCGGGGCGTCCGCCCTCCCGTCGAACGCCCGGGGCGAGCGGCGGTCGTCCCGCGTGTCCCCGGGCCTGCGGAACAGCACGCCGCCACCGCGGTTGTCCACGACGGTGTAGTCCCTGGTCGTCAGGGGCCTGGGCCGGCGCGCGTCGGCTCGGGCTCGGGGAGCGGGGTCGTCGGGGGAAGCGGGGTCGTCGGAGGGGGCCGACCCGGCGCGAGGGGCGGGGTCCTCGATGTCCGCCTCGCTGTTCCTGCCGCCGTCGCCGCTGTCGTTGTACTGGCTGCCGCTGTACTCACTGGCGCTGTACCGGCTGGCGCTGTCGTCGCTGTCGCGGTCGCTGTCCAGCGCGTCCAAGTCCGCCTGGAACGACGCGAGGTCCGCCTCACTGCCCAGCCGGTCCGGACCGGCGACGAGGGCCAGCGAGCCGAGGCGGTGCAGGTGCCCGGCGGTGACCTCGCCGTCGGAGCCGAGGCCCAGGACCCGCCCGGCCAGGCCGTGGATCCTGCCGACCGCGTCCTGGAGTTGGACCAGGCCCTCCGCGCCCGCCAGCGCGAGCCGCCGCAGCGCCCGCGCCGTGTCGCGGAGCGTGCCGGGCTCACGGGCGTCCCTGATCTCGGGCCCGAAGAGCAGCTCCACCCAGTGCTCGTCGTCGATTCCGGCGGTGCTCTCGACATCCGGCGTCGGGGCAGGAGGCAAGCCGGAAGGCAGGACGGTGAGGGCCGCTTCACTGGTCAGCAGGTCCGGGGGAACGGCGAGAGCCAGCGAGCCGAGGCGGCGGAGGTGATCGACCCGGACCTCGCCGTCGGGGCCGAGGTCCAGCACCCGCCGGGCCAGGCCGTGGAGATCGCCGAGCGGATCCGGGGACGAGCCCGGCCGCCCCGCGCCCGCCAGGGCGAGCCGCCGCAGCGCCCGGGTCGTATCCATGAGCGTGTCGATCGAGTGGTGGCCGATGGCGCCGGGCCCGAAGAACTGGTGCAGCGACCACAGGTTCTCGATGTCCTCGCCCGGGGCGGGGGGCGCGGCCAGTGGCACGCGCCCCTCGCTGTCCGTGTCGCCGGACATGTCGGAGTCAAGTCTCTCCGCACGCCCTTCCCAGTGCGCCGCGGCCGCCACCGACAGCGCCTCGGCATACCGCTCCTGCGTCATCGGCTCCCATGAACCCAGGTGCAGGATCCCCCGCGCGATCCGCTCCAGATCGAGGCCCCCGTCCCGGGTGGCCAGTCGCGGGTCCCCTCCGCTGACCGTCTCCAGCGCCCTCAGCCCGCGCACCAGCACGTCGTACTGCGGGTGCTCCGTCACCCGCGCCCCGAACACCGCGCGCAGCGCCCCCGGCACAGTCGACGGCCCGCGCGACAGCCCCGCCCCCGGAGCCGGCAGCGGGCGCAGCGGCAGGTCCGCCGACCACGGCGTGTCGGCGTCGCTGATATCCGGGTCGTCCGGGTCGTCCGGGTCGGTGGCCGGCGATCCGGCGGCGGTGGAGCGCTGGTCCACCAGGGCGCCCTGATCGGCCGGGGTGTGCGGCTGCGGCCGGTAGACCCCCTCCACCTCGTCCCAGAAGGCGCGGAAGGTCTCCCACAGCTCGTTCTCCGCCTGCGTCTGCGCCCTCGGGTTCGCGGGGCCCGGGCCCTGCGGATCCCGGCCGAACAGCCGCTCCAGAATGGGCAGCAGGGCCGGCTCGTTCTTCCGCACCCAGGCCGCCCCGTTGTTCCGCGACCGGCCCGTGTAGTAGTCCGTCCCCGCGTTCAGCCCCAGATACGCGTTCACCGTCTGCGCGAAATACGCGGACGGGTTTGTCGAGGAATAGTTGTCGACCTGCTGGTAGTCCAGACCCCGCCGGATCCCGTCCGGCCACTGCACATCGAGCGGCTGGACGCCCTTCCGCGGGTTCCGCTTGGCCCGGTACGCGCGCTCGACGACCTTCCGTTCGGCAGCGTCGAGCACGTTCTCGTAGTGGCCGAACAGCCGCCTCATGATCGGCATCAGCGACGGCTCGTGCTCCCGCACCCAGGCCGCACCGTTGTTCCGCGGTCGCCCGGTGTATGGGTCCGTCCCCGCGTTCACTCCCAGATACGCGTTCACCAACTGCGCGAAATACTCGAACTCGTCCCGCGAGGAATAGTTGTCGACCGGAACGCCGTCCAGGTTCCGCCGAATCCCGTCCGGCCACTCCACGTCGTACGGGTCGACACCCGACTGCGGGTTCCACCTGGCCAGATAGGCCCTCCTGATGGCCTTCCGGTCGGAATCACTCAACGCGTGCACATGGAGCGCGTGCGTGAACTCGTGATCGGGCGTGCTGTAACCGTCGGCCTGGTTTTCGGCGTTCGGCACACTCGTGGTCTCGCCGAGAAGGTTCTCCTCCGGCACGGCCACGGCCGTCCCCTCCGTGACGCCCCGCAGAACCTTCCAGTCGGCCTTCTTCGCATAGCCTCCGAACTGGCGCAGCCGGTTCATCGCCACGTCCCTGGGCACCACCAGAACCCGCACACCGGTCTTCAGCAGCCGGGCCGCCATCCTCGGATTGACCAGCATCCGCGCGGCCCGCGCCCGCGCGGCCCGCCCCGCCGACACCGGCTGGTCCGCCATCGGCTCACCCGGGCCGTCCTGCACCACCACCATCAACTGGGCCGCGGTCTCGGCGAACTCCATCCCCGGCAGGGCCCGCAGCGCGTCCAGCCACACCGGATTCGACGCCAGCTTCCGCCGCTCGTCGGGCGGCAGCAGGGACAGCTCCCGGAACCGGTCCTCCGCCGTCATCTCCAGCAGACGCGACTCCGACTCCCCCAGCACGCCGGACACGTTCTCGCTCCCGGCGCCGGGCGGCAGGGGCTCCTCGGTGTCCAGGGGCGCCCCGGTCTCCAGGGCCTCCGCGGCCCGGTAGGCCGCCAGCAACTGGCCCAGCAGATACGGCCGCAGCCGCGGATCCCAGCCCACTGGACCGGCGAACTTCCTCGTGATCCGCTCCAACTGCGCCCACGTCAGCGGCCTCCTGCCGCGCGCCAGCGCCCGCCGCTCGTACGCCCCGAAGCCCAGGAGCAGCCGCTGGAACTCCCCGGCCTGTGCGGGGCTGGTGTCGATGTCGGAGCCGTACACCTCCCGCAGCGCCCGCACCCACCGCCGTACCCGCTCCTCCCGGTCCGGCACGTCCCCCGGCAGCCCCGCCACGTCCGCCCACATCGACAGGGCGGGCGGCCACGGCTCCGGAGGGAACTGCTGATACCCGAGCGCCGACCTGTCCGGATCCTCCACATCTTCCACGCTGGCCAGATACGGCGGATCCGCGTCCCCCACCACGATCTGCGGCGCGGCCGAGGCGTACACCGTCCGCCCGAGCCAGGTCGCCACCTCCGTCGCGCCCGGCACGGACTCCAGCCGGTCGGTGCCCGGCGGCCGCTTCGCCAGCAGCCCGAGCCCCCGCACCCCCAGCAGCCACACCGGCCGGTGCGCCGGGGCGGACACGGCGATCTGGCGCCACAGGAACGCGGCCAGTTCCGCGCTCGTCACCATGTGGTTCATGCCCGTGCTCAGCCGGGGCAGCCCCGCCTCGCCGTCCCCCACCACGACGATCGCGTCGGCCAGCGCCCGCGGCAGGTTCAGGAAGGGGCCCATGGTGCTGATCCCCCGGTACTGGATCCGGGTGGCGTACCGCCAGATCCGCGACAGGTTCCGCAGTTGGCTCTCCACGGCGGCCATGTCCTCGGCGTTCAGCAACGCCAGTCCGGTCAACTGCTGCCCGTCGGCCGTGGGCAGCGCGTACATCTCCACGTCGCTGTCCGGGAACGTCGAACCGTCGGTCGCCGTCACCTCCCACCGGCTGTCCAGAATCGGACTCGGATCGCTCGGAATCCACGCCCCCACGGGCGCCGGCCCCGGGTTCGGGGACTTGAGCACCAGGCGCCGCCCGGGCGTGCCGTCGCCCATCGACTCCGGGCCCACCGGCTCCGCCCGGAGACTGCCGTACGCGGACCACACCCGCGTCCCGAGCCGGGTGGCCAGCAACTTGGGGAGCACCCGCATGCCCGCGCCCGCGTCCGGCATCACCAGCACCACCGGAGCGTCCGCCGGCCGCCGGGGGTCGTGGGCCAGCAGCTCCGCCAGTTCCCCGTACGGCACCTGGATGCCGCGCACCACGGCCATGTCCGGCTCTCCGGGCTCCACCACCACCACGAGCGGCGTGCCCTCCCAGGGGGGCGGCGACCAGTCCAGACCGTCGGGGCCCTCCCGTCCCACGTAGTCCAGCAGCAGGTCCAGCGGGTGCCCGGTGAAGTTCCGCCCCAGGAACGAGCCGTCAGGACCGGTCAGCTCGCTCCCGTCCCCCAGCGCCCCCGCCTGCTTGTCCAGCCAGTACGCCTCGACCGCGCCCAGATACTCCGCACGCCCGTCCCCGTGCGCGGCCGCCGCCACCGACAGCGCCTCGGCATACCGCTCAAGCGTCATCGGCTCGTGCGGACGCAGGTGCAGGATGTCCCGCGCGATCCGCTTCAGCCTCAGCTCGATGTCCCCGGTGCCGACCCGCGGATCCCACTTGCGCGCCGACTCCAGTGCCGCCAGCCCGCGCACCATCGCCTCGTACCGCGGGTCCTCGGCCACCCGCTCCCCGAACACCGCGCGCAGCGCCTTCGGCGCACGCGGCGGCTGCTGCGCCGGTTCCTCGTCCGGGCGCACATCACCGGTCGTCGCCTGCCGCTTGGCAGACCGGTCCATGAGGTCGGGCTCGCTGGCCTGCCGCTTGGCGGGCCGGTCGGCCGGTGCCTCGTCCGGGCGCACGTCACCGGTCGTCGCCAGCCGCTTGGACGGCCGGTCGACGGATTCGGGCTCGCTCGCCTGCCGCTTGGCGGGCCGGTCGGCGGAGCCGGCCGGTGTCCCCCCGCTGGAGGTGGTGGGGACGGGGGACGCGGGACGCGGGGTGGACGGGTCGGAGGGCGGGGCGGAGAGCGCGTTGGGAGGCGGCGTGGGGGCGCCGCCGCGCACGCGGTGCCGCAGACCGAGACCCGCGCGGAGTGTGTCGGCCAGGGCGATGCCCGACGGCGCGGCGGGCCCGTGCGTCAGCAGATGCTCGGCGACCTGGCGCACCGCGTCGCGGAACTCGCTCCCGGCGTGCCGCGAGTCCGCGAGCACCTGGTGCAACTCCAGCGGCAGCACCAGGGAGACCGCCTCGTCCCAGGCGCGGCCGGCGGCCAGCCGCTCCGGTCCGTCCGGCGTCCCGGGTATCCCGTCGGCGAAGTCCGCGTACGCCGACTGCCAGATGCGCCGGGAGGCGTTGGCCGCGGTCTCGTCGAGCGGGGCGGACCAGGGGTCGGGCCGCACCATCTGGACCTTGACGTGGTCCGTCGGCTCCAGGTCGAGGTCGCGCACCGGGAACCGGTCCACGCCGAGGGCTTCGGCGGTCTGCTGCCCGGGGCCCGGCGTGACACCCGCGTTGTCCAGGTCGGCGGTGGTGACGTGGTCGTCCGGGTCGAGGAGCGGCGGGTTCTCCGGCAGGTCGTCCGGGATGACCCGCTGGGCGATCCACTGGCGCTGCGCGTCGTCGCGGTGGACGTCGGGCACCTGCCCCGGGCGCGACCTCGCCTCCCCTTCGGGGCCCTCCCGTCCCGGGGTGTACGGGTCGCCGTGGTGGCCGTGCGGGTCGATGCCCAGCCCCCGCAGCCGCGCCGCCGCGTCCAGCATCCGCCCCCGCGCCTGCTCGGCCCGGTGCCCGGCGTCCTGGTGCGCGGCGGCGTCGGAGCTGGTGCCGACCCCGGTCTCCAGCCGCTCGCCGATGGAGTCCGCGTGCTTCGCGTCGTTGACGAAGGACTCCCGCGCGTCCTCGTACTCCTGCCGGGCGCGGTCGATCTCCCCCTGGCCCGGGGACGCCGGGATGCCGGCGGGCGCCTTCCCCCGGTCAGCGGGGTCCGTGTCGGGCCTGGTGTCGGTGTCGGACTGTGTGTCGGTGTCCGCGTCGAGGGCGGAGTTGGCAGACGGGCCGCCGAACGTCTCCGTGTCCGGGCGCGGTTGCTGCTCCTGCTGCTGCTCGGCTCGGGGCGCCTGACCCGGCTGCTGTCCCTGCCCCGGCTGGGGGGTGCTGGTGCCGGAGCCGGAGGACTGCCCGGACGACGGCGTGTGCGGAGCGGTGGCCGGGGTGGCCGGTGCCTTGCCCCGGTCGGCGGGGCCCGTGTCGGGCCGGGTGTCGGTGTCCGCGTCGAGGGCGGCGTCGGAAGACGAGCCGCCGAACGTTTCCCTGTCCGGACGCTGTTGCTGCTGCTCGGCAAGGGGTCCTTGGTTCGGCTGGGGGGTGCCGGAGGAGTGCCCTCCGCTGTGGGAGACGGGGGGCGGGGCCGTGTTCTGGCCTGCGGGGGCGCTCTCGCCGTTCTGGTCGGGGGTCCCGTCGAACTCCGTGTCCGGGTTCGAGACGGTGGGGGTGTGTGCGGCCGGTGGTGCCGGGACGCTCGACGCGTTCGGGAGGCCCGAGCTGCCCGGCAGGCCCGGCGAATTCGGCATGCCGGAGGCACCGCCTGGGAGGCCCGAGGTGCCGGGCAGAGCCGAAGTGCCCGGCAGGTCGGGCGTGTTCGACAGAGCCGAAGTGCCCGGCAGATCCGGCGAGTTCGGCAGGGCCGGGGTGTTCGGGAGATCCGGGGTGTTCGGGGAGCCCGGCAGGCCGTCGGGGCCCGGCCGGAACGCACCACCCGCCGGGAACTCCTTGTTCCCCTTGAAGCCCTCGACGCCCCCGGGGTTCGTGAGACCGGACCCTGCGGAGCCGGGCAGGTTCGGCGCCCGGTTCTGGATCTGCGGAGCGGCCTGGAACCCCTTGTCGGCCGAGAAGTTCGCGTGGGGCACATACGGCGACGGGGCCGGGACCGTGGCGCCGTCCGAACCCGTGGAGTCGAAGGAACTGGCG
Source organism: Streptomyces sp. NPDC059679 (assembly GCF_042734105.1). Lineage (NCBI taxonomy): Bacteria > Bacillati > Actinomycetota > Actinomycetes > Kitasatosporales > Streptomycetaceae > Streptomyces > Streptomyces sp. NPDC059679. Next base: position 55,461 of record NZ_JBHWES010000036.1, read on the forward strand.
GAGTTGATGGACGCGGCGTCGTCGAAGACCGAGGGGTCGTACGAGGAGCCGGACGAGTCCACGGAGTAGGTGTCGGAGTCGCGGCCCACGGTGAATGTGCTGTCGTCGCCGGGCAGCGGGCCGTTGTCCTCGTACAGCGAGCTGATGCCCTCGTACATCGAGTAGTCGTCCCCGGACGACGTGGTGGGGAGGGAGGACTTCGGGGCGTCCGGGATCGCGCCGGAGCCGGGTCCGGACCCGGAATCCGATCCGGAATCGGAGTGGGCGGCGGCACCGTCGGCATTCATCTTGTTGATGAAGCCGGTGAAGATGTTCCCGTCGGGGAAGAGCTTGCCGTGCAGCGAGAGGGCGGCGGACCCCAGCCCGTCCCCCGCGGCCATGTCCGCCATGCCGCTGGTGCCGGAGAAGACGAACGTCTCCCACTTGAACGCCCAGTTGCCGCGGAGCGCCCCCTCAACGAGCACCTCCGCGAAGCCCTCGCCCATGCCGCTGGCCATGAATATCGCCGGGTAGTCGTAGGCCGCGTTGCTGATCCGGTCGGGCTTCTTGAAGATGTGGTCAAGGTCCGGCGAGTTGATTCCGATGTCCTTGAACCTGCCCTTGAGGTCCGCATCGAACTTGCTGAAGATGTCCTCGTCGAAGTGCTTCTTGAAGAAGTTCGATATGCCCTTCTTGAAGAAGTGGGACGCGCCCAGGAACCCGTGGGTGAGGAAGCCACCCACGAAGCCGAAGAAACCGGCCTCCGCGGTCTCTTTCCCGAGATTGTTGTTCGGCGGCCTGCGGGCCGGGGGGTTGATGGTGAACTGCGCGAGGCCGACCGCGAGCCTCTCGATCATCTCCTGGACCATCTCCAGCAGGCCCGCCCCGACGGGGAAGAAGTTGAGCACGCGCTGGATCGCCAGCAGGATGCCGAGCGCCGCCCGCGACCTCACCAGCGCTTCCATGGACAGCGACGCCCCGCCGGTGAAGAAGGACAGAGCCGCGAGCGCGGCCAGCTCAAGGAGCATCATCGTGATCTCGGCGATGATCTCCCAGTGCATCTGCTGGATCTTCATCGACTGGGTGCCCCGCTCATTGGGCAGGTCCGTCCGGAGCATCCTGAGCAGGTCGTCCATGCCGCCCGATCCACCGGAGCCGGTCAGTGGCTCCATGGCCTTGGCGAGCGCCTCTCCGACGGGCTTCGGAAACGCGTTACTCACCTCTCGGAGGGCATCCCCGACACTCTCCCGGAACCCGACCAGCCTGTCGGCGAGATGGGGCCACTGGTCCTGGCTGTTCCAGGCAAGGTTCGCCTTGGCGGCGGGCGGCGCGTCGCCGATGAGGATCTGGATCCACATCCGCTCCTCGGGGGTGTAGGCGGTCTCCTCCATGGAGTCAGTGCTTTCCGCCGCCGGACTCGTCGTCGCCGGACGCGTCACCGCTGTCGTCGGACTCGTAGTCCTTGCTCTTCTGCTCGGCGATTCGTTTCTGCTTCTCGATCTTGTCGTGCACGTCGGCATGCACGCCCTTGATGCTGCCAAGACTCGCCAGCAGGGCGGCCTTCGCCGCGAGTATCGCCTGCGGGAACGCGTCAAGCGTTTCGCTGAGCGACCGCACCGTCTTCTCTTCGTCGGGCTGGGTGTTCCTGTAGTAGTCGTCCGGATGCTCGGCGTCGCCGTTCCAGCCCGTGTACCTCGCGTTCTCGCCGAGGTACTCCTCCTTCAGCGACCTCCCCTGCTCCTCCAGACCATCCAGGGCACTGAGCGCTCCCAGCGCCTTGTTCACGTCAACGTCATAGGTGTCGTCGCTCATGGCCGTCCTCCGGAGTCATCCGGGTCCTCGTGGATCTCGTCGCGCAACCGGTCCTTGGACGACCTGCCGCCACCCGCCCGCCGGCCGCCCTCGAACGCCGACCCGAAGAGCCGGTCCCAGTCGACCTCGATGTCCCGGGACCCCGGGACATCCGGGTTCGCCGCCATCAGCGGGCGGAAGGTGTCCATCACCCGCTGGGCGACCTCCTGGCGCCCGCGCTGGGCCGCCTCCAGCACCGAGGAGGCCAGTTGCGGCCCGGTCATGCTCTGGTGCTTGTTGTCAAGGAACGTCAGCCCGGCCAACTCTCCCTGCGGGCCGATGGTGACCTCGACCGCGCGGTCCCGCGAACGGGTCTTCACCTTGCTGGCCGCGAGGTCCTGCTCGGCGCGGGCCATGGCGGCCCTCGTGGTTTCGAGGTGGGCCCTGGCCTGACGGATGCGCTCCGCGTACGTATCGTTCAACTCGCTCAAGGGGCACTCCTCCGGCTGGTGCGACTGGTGGTCGGGTTCGTCGGGCTGACCGCGCGGTTTCCCGGAACGGCGGCGTGTCGGGGGCTCATCGGCCGATCACGGCCGGCGCGCCGCCCTCGTCGCTGCCCCACACGTCGTCGTCCTCCGGCACCCACGACTCGCGCTCGCGGTCGTCGGTCTGGGTCGCCGTCTGGCCGGGCGCCCCGGCTCCGCCCATTCCGCCCGCGCCGCCCATCGGCGGCATGAAGGGTTGACCACCGCTGGTGATCACGTTCTCGCGCTCGTCGAGGAGCCCGCCGCCGGGGCGGCCGGGGCGGGGGGCCGCCCGGCGGTTGCTGACCACGTCGTCGCTGTCGATCACGTTGCGGACCCGTTCGGAGGCGCCGCCCTGGCCACCGCCGGCGGGGGCGGCCGGGCCCCCCCCGCCCGGCCGCAACCCCCGGTAGTGGCGGTGACGAATAAACAACAAAGACCACCCAAGACATCAACTATTCAGGTAATCGGTCGACGAGTAGAAGT
>NZ_JBHWES010000036.1:58250-115337 GCF_042734105.1 Streptomyces sp. NPDC059679
CTTCTCCGGCCCACCACCTATAAATACCCACCCTAATGCGTCGGCCGCTTCTTTTTTTAAAAAGACCCCCCCCTTGGGGCGGCCCCGCCCCCCCCCCCGCCGGCGGGGGCGCCGGCGCCGCCGCCTCCCGGCATCATCCCGGGGTTGAGGGGCATGCCGCCGCCCGGTGTCCCGGGCTGGTTGCCTGTCTGGTTCCCGAGGCCGGCCGCCGTCTGGTTGCCGCCGTTGCCGAGCGGGTCACCTGGCGACCGGTACGGCTCCTGGTCCCACAACTCCCGCTCGTACGAGGACGGGTCGTACAGCGAATGGGAGTTGCCGCCTCCGCCGCCACCCCCGATGCTGCCGAGGTTGCCTCCGGGGGTCTGGTGCTGGGAGCCCGGGAGTGAGTCGCCGCCCCCGTTCAGGTGCCCTGTGATCGTCTTGCCGTCCGGGTTGCTGATGGACGTACCGCCGGTGTCCGGATCGATCGTGGTGGTGTGGCCGTCCGGGTACTCCGTGACCACCTGCCCCCGGGAATCGATGTGCGACATGCTGCCGTCGGGGTTGTTGAGGATGTCCCCGGAGTTGAGCGGCCCGGAACGCGTGTGCCCGTCCGGGTCGATGATGCTGGAAGTCTGGTGGTCCGGATCGATCGTGGTCCTGTGACCGTCCGGGTACTCCGTGACCACCCGGCCGTGGGAGTCGATGTGCGACTCGCTCCCGCCAGGGTTGGTCAGTGAGTCGTCGCCGTTCACCGGACCGGTGATCGGGTCGTGCGACATCGGCGGCAGGTCACCGTGGTTCAGCTGCCCACTGCCTATGTGGTTGAGCGCCTGCTCCTGCTGCTTCTGGTACTCCCGCTGGCGCTGGTCGTACTCCTCCTGCGCCTGCTCCTGCTTGTGCTGCTGCTCTTCCTGATACTGCTGTTGCTGCTGCTGGTACTGGTCCTGCTTCTTCTGCGCCTCGGCCTGCTTCTGCTCGGCGTCCTTCTCGGCCTGAGCCTGCTTCTGTTCCTGCTCCTTCTCCCGCTGAGCCTGCTCCTTCTCGGCCTCGGCCTGCTTCTGGTCCTGCTCCTTCTGCAGTTGCTCCTGCTCTTGCTTCTGCTCCTTCTCCTGCTGCTCCTGCTTGGCCTCCTGCTCCTTCTGAAGCTGCTCCTGCTCCTCCTTCTGCTCCTTCTGAAGCTGCTCCTGCTCCTTCTGCTGCTTCTCCTGGAGCTGCTCCTGCTCCTTCTGCTTGGCCTCGGCCTCCTGCTCCTTGTGAGCCTGTTCCTTCTGGAGCTGGTCCTGCTCCTTCTGCTGCTTCTCCTGGAGCTGTTCCTGCTTCTTCTCCTGTTCCTTCTGAAGCTGGTCCTGCTCCTTCTGCTGCTTCTCCTGGAGCTGCTCCTGCTCCTGCTCCTGCTTCTTCTGGAGCTGCTCCTGCTCCTTCTGCTTGGCGTCGGCTTCCTTCTCGGCCTGGGCCTGCTTCTGCTCGGCCTCCTTCTCCTTGGCCGCCTGCTCCTTCTCCGCCTCGGCCTGCTTCTGCTCCTGCTCCTGCTGAAGGTGCTCCTGCTTCTTCTCCTGCTCAGCCTGCTTGGCCTCCGCCTCCTGCTCCTTCTGAGCCTGCTCCTTCTCGGCCTCGGCCTGCTTCTGGTCCTGTTCCTTCTGGAGCTGGGCCTGCTTCTGCTCCTGCTCCTTCTGCTTGGCGTCGGCTTCCTTCTCGGCCTCGGCCTGCTTCTGCTCGGCCTCCTTCTCGGCCTGAGCCTGCTTCTGCTCCTGCTCCTTCTGCTTGGCGTCGGCCTCCTTCTCGGCCTCGGCCTGCTTCTGCTCCTGTTCCTTCTCCTTCTGCTCCTGTTCCTTCTTCGCCCGTTGCTGCTCGCTCCTCTGCTGGGCCATCACACCGGCCTGGGCATGCTGTTGCTGCCGCTGGTACTCCTCCTGCTTCTTCTCCTGCTCGGCTTGCTTCTGCTCAGCCTCCTTCTCCTTCTGAGCCTGCTTCTGCTCCTGCTCCTTCTGCTTCTCTTCAGCCTCTTTCTCGGCCTCGGCTTGCTTCTGCTCCTGCTCCTTCTCCTTCTGGCCGGCCTCCTTCTCGGCCTCGGCCTGCTTCTGCTCGGCCTCCTTCTCCTTGGCCGCCTGCTTCTGCTCCTGCTCCTTCTCCTTCTGCCCGGCTTCCTTCTCCGCCGCGGCCTGCTTCTGCTCCTGTTCCTTCTCCTTCGCCGCAGCCTTGGCCTCGGCCTCCTTCTCCTTCTGCTCGGCCTCCTTCTCCTTAGCTGCCTGCTTCTGCTCGGCCTCCTTCTCCTTGGCCGCCTGCTTCTGCTCCTGCTCCTTCTGCTTGGCCTCGGCTTCCTTCTCCGCCGCGGCCTGCTTCTTTTCCTGTTCCTTCTCCTTCGCCGCAGCCTTGGCCTCGGCCTCCTTCTCCTTCTGCTCGGCCTTCTTCTCGGCCTTGGCCTGCTTCTCCTCCCACTCCTTCTCTTTCCGGGCGGCGGCGGCCTCGGCCTTCTCCTGCTTCTCCTCCCATTCCTTCTTCTCCTTGGCGGCGTCGGCCTCAGCCTCTTTCTTCTCCCGCTTCGCGTCCGCCTTCTCCTTGTCGGCCTTGTCGTCCTCGTAGCCATTGGACAGGCTGTCGCCCCCGCTCGACGTCCTGATTTTTCCTACGTCGAAGTTCGCGGGGCTCCACGCGTCGTGCACGGCCGTCAGCGAGTCGGCGGCCTTGTCGATCAGGTATTTCTTGACGGAGTCCATCCACTTGTCCACCGCCGCCTGGCCGACTGCCTTCCAGGTGTCAATGTTGTACAGCGGGCCGTAGCTGTGGCCGTCACCATCGACGGCGTCCTGCTTGAAATGATCGGTGGCATGGTAGGTGACTCTGGTCGTCCCGTGCGCAGAAGCGTGCACCTTGTAGGTGATGTTCTGGATGTTGTGATCCCACGTATTCTTCACGATCTCCGTCAGCAGGTCGGAGAGAAAGCTCAGCGGGTTACCATGGCGAATCTCCCACCAGGCCCAGTGCTGCTGGAGTTTCCGGGCCTCCCTCTGGAGCACATCACGTGCGTCCCGGATGGCGTCGCCCGGCACCGACCCTGTACTACCCTTGCGCAGGCTCTCGGCGTAGTCCTCGTACTGCTTGTTCAGCTTGTGGATGAGGTCCCAGAAGACACCGGCCGCCGTGCCCTTCCACTTTTCGTTCTCCTCTACCCCGACCTGCTTGTGCCATTTCTCTAGTTCCTTCAGGCGGTCGGCGTAGAACTGGGCGACGCGGTCGAAGGCATCGGCCGCCCTGTCGAAGGACGCCAGCTCGACGACCTTGTCGGGGGGGACGTCGATTCCGTTCCACTCGAAGTCACGTGTGCCTTCGTCCCTGTCGAGCAGGGCCTCAAGGGCCCGGCCCGTTCCGTAGGCGTACTGCGTGTGCTTCTCCGTGTCGTACGTCGTCCCTTTGTCCGAGTCCTTGAAGTCTCCGTCGAGTCTGGTCTCGCTCTTGCCTCCCTCCAACACACCTTTGACCACCCCGTCCTCCTGGCTGAAGGCGCCCAGGAGCGTGAACCTGGCCTTGTAGTACGAGATTTCGTCTCCGGCCGCGTCCGCGCCGGAGTCATACCCGTTCCCCGTCTTGTAGAAGGGGATCACGAAGTTCGTGTTGCTTATGTTTTGACCCGCGTTTTCGCCGATCCAGGAGAGGTCATCCGGATCGACGTAGTCGACCTGTCCCTGCTTGGTGATCTCCACCTTCATCAGCGGGATGTCCTCGTTGCCCTTCCATTCCTTGAACAGCTCTTCGATCGTCGGCGCTTCGTAACCGGTGAAGAGTTTCACCGTCTTCTGCCAAAGGTCGCTGCTGCTGGAAAACGGCACGGCGACGCCTCCATCGGGCGGGGGGAACGAGGGGGGGGTACTGCGGTGTTCAGCCGGGACGGCTACGGCTCACGTGGCGTCATGGTTCTTCAGCGTCATTCGCTGCCACCGCCGCTGTCCCCGCCGGAGCCGGACCCCGCGGAGCCTCCGCCGGAGCCCGACCGCGCGGAGGCCAGGTCGTCGTCCACGTCTTCGAGGGGGTCGAGGATCTTCTCGCCGTCGATCTTGCCCAGGCTGGCGCCCTGGGTCTTCAGCAACTTGTGGACGGTCTCCCGAAGGTTGTCCTCGATGTCGTCGAAGAGGACCTGCTGCTGCCCGATCATCTCCACGATCTGGTCGATGAGTTCACTCACGACCCCGCGCAGGTTGTCCCCGTTGCTCTCCTCGTCGTGAGCCATGAAGCCGATCGTGAGGGGCAGTTGCGTCCCCGGGGGGACGTGCGCACCCTCCCACTGATGCGGGTTGTCCTTCTTCAGGCTGCTCACCGCGGGGATTTCCCCCCTGTCCTGGAGGATCTTCTTCAGTTCATCCTGAAAGCCCAGCACATCGTGGTTGATGAAGTGTTCCATCCACTTCTTGTCCAACTGGATCGGTTCGGCCATCTCTCTGCCCCTTCTCCTATGCCATCGCTCTCGTGGACGTCCTGCGCCGCACCGGGCGGCCCCGCCCCTGTGCGTCAGTCCGCGGGCTGCCCTGGCTGTCCCCGCAGTTGCCGCCGAGGTCGTCGAGCACCGCCGCACGGTTCGCGAGGAGCACCTTCATGTTCTCCACGGCGCGGTGCCACGACGCCAGATTCCTGACGCAGACCTCCTCGTCGCGGCCCTCCCCGCTGCTGCTGATCAATTCCCGCAGCTCCATTCCGAGCTGGGACAGGATCTTGTCGATCTGCTGAGACTTCGGCCGCTCGCTCTCAGCACGCTGGTGGGTGTGCGGGAATTCGACTGACACAGCACGTACCTCTTTCCTCGCTGAGGGAGTTGTCTGCGGGGCACCTGTGGGGAGGGGGGACCTGCGGATGTCCTGTGCCGAGGCGGGCGGCCGCCCGCGTGTGTCACCGCGCAGACAGCCGCCCGTACCACACCGCGCCTCAGCGGCCGATCTTCACGCTTTCCCAACTGGTCGTGAGATTGCGCTGGTTGGTCCGGTAGTCGTCGCCGATGCGTTCGAGCAGGTCCGAATGGCTCAGGAGGAGCTGCCTCATGTTGTCGACAGCCCGGTTCCACTTCGCCTGCTTCTCGACGTAGACCTGCTGGTCGTCACCTTCCCAGCTGTCGATGAACGGCTTCAGGTGCTCTTCGAGCTGATCGAGGATCTTCGCGATGTTCTGCGTCTGCAGCTTCATGTCCTCAGCCGCGTTGTCGGTTCCGTTGAACTCGACATAGATGTGCCCGTCGGAGAAGTCCATTGACATGGCACGTACCTCTTTTCACTGCGAGGGGATAGGGGGGAGATCGGGATGGAACCGGGTGTCCGGCACCGGGGTTCCGCTCAGCCGTGCAGCGAGTCGAAGATCGACTGCGCCTGCGAGAACTCCTGGTCGACGGCTTCCTGCTGCGAACCCTGCGTCAGGTTGTTCTGCCGGAGCGTCTCGTTCAGCTTGTCGATGACGTCGTTGAGGTTCTTCGAGATGACCTCGGCCTGGTCGTCCCACTGCTGCATCAGTTCCTGGTACTTCTTACCGTCGCTGCCCCCGTAGGCATTGCCCAGGTTCATCTTCGTGCTCTCGACGTCCTGGCGGCAGACCTGGATGTTGCTGAACGCCTCTTCCGTGGAAGAGATTCCGTTGCGGGTTGCGCTCTCTTCCGACCTCGTCAGACTTCCCATGAGATGCCCCTTCGACTGCTATTCGAGTATGACTCACCTAAAGCGATGCTATGGCGCCGTGAACAGCGTTAGCAACCGTTTCTCTTGAAAATTCACCTTGCAGTTATCAATGTCACTTGGTGTCAGAATGCGAATGACGGTAAAAGCCCGTCAATTCTTTGTTTCACAGTGCGGGGCCGAGGATTTGCCCCGTCCGGCGCTCGCCGCCTGCGGTGTCAGGTCCGGGCCCGTCGGCAGCATGGCCAGCAGCGCGGACGGCAGGGCCTGCGCCTCGCCCTCGCCGTATCCCAGCGCTTTCAGTGAATCGGCCGCGGGCAGCCGGTATTTCATTCCGGTGTCCGTCACCAGGTAGAGCGTGTTGCCGACTTCGCCGCCGCCCGCGCCCAGTACGTGCACGAGGGCGCCGCCGCCCGGCCGTACCGTGATCCGGTTGACCGTCACGCATGCCGGGACGAGCCCGTCCGGCGGTGCCTGCGTGGTCGGGCCGAGGTCCGCGTCGCGGATCAGGGCCACGCTCACCCGCGTACCGTCGCTCCCGGACTCGACTCCGACGCAGGGTGTCCGTCCGGCGCCGAGGTCCACCGGTTCCGGTGGAGTGGCCGGCTGTCGTCTGGCCGTCTCCGTCTCCGGTGTGTCCGGGGCCAGATGGCCGCTCAGCGCGTCGGCGCCGAGGCTCGCGGCCGACACCACTCCGCCCGGATACGCCTTCAGCTTGGTGTCCGGATCGCCGAGGGCCAGCGCCGCGCCGGTGGCGGTCAGGGGGGCGAGGCCCTCCTTGCGCAGCAGGTAGTAGCGGGCGGTGCCGCCCGGTGCGGCGGCCTTGAAGACCTGGCCGATCCGGGTCTGGAGCCCGCCCAGTGCAGGACCCTGCCCGCCCCGGCCCGGCACGTCCGGCGGGGTCAGGTCGGGGCCCGCGGGCAGGGAGTTGAGGAACGCGGCCGAGACCCGCACCGGTGTGGTGGAGCCGTAGCCGAGCGCCTCGGCGGCGTTGGCCTTGCGGTCGAGCCGCAGTCTGCGGCCCTGCCACACCAGGTAGTCGTCCTTGTCGGGCCCGGTGACCAGCAGCCCCTCCCCGGACTTCAGTCCCGCGCCGTCGGCCTTGGCGCCCACGGCCACGGTGGTGCCGGTCGCACCGCCGGCGTTCCCGGAGCACACCTGCCACGGGTCACTGGTCAAATTGTCGTTTCCCGGCGGCTCGTCGGGGGCTCCGGGGATGCCGACCGGCGAGCCGTGCGGGGTGCCGCGCAGCGACTTGCTCCCGATGGTCATGACCTTCATCCGGTCACCGGCGAGCAGCTTCGCGGAGGTGTAGTTGCGCACCGGGCGCAGCCGTCCGCCCAGGTACATGTAGTGGGTGCCGGTCTCCTTGTTGACGACCAGCGTGCCCGGGTCCCGCCACGAACTCTTCGTGCCGGGCTTGAGCAGGCCGAAGACGAACGACCCGGCGAGGAGCAGGATCGCGATGAGGATGCTGATGGTGACGGCCCGGTTGGTCCTGCCCTGCGGGCTCTCCGGGGCGTCCGGGTCGGCGCGCAGCATGGCGGAGGTGAGCCGCCCCATGACGAACATGTGCGCCTGGACCTGGTCCCGCTTCGTCTGCACCGGTCACTCCCTTCCGCGTCCGCTCGTCCCGTTCACGCCGCTCACGCCATCAGCCCGCGCAGCGCGCTGTACGCGCCGAGCGCCCACAGGACCAGGGGCAGCAGGCTGAGCGCCATCAGGTAGTGCAGGATTTCAGCCGCCCGGCCCCAGTACGGGACGAGGCGCCGCCCCGGCACGGTCCAGGAGGCGATGGCGATCGCCGCCGTGAGGGCGAGCAGTCCGGCGACCACCAGCGGGCGGCGGTCCGGTGCGTAGTCCTGCGCGCCGACAAGGATCAGCAGGAGCAGCCCGGCCGCGCCGGGGAAGGTCAGGAAGAGCCGCTGCCAGGTGTTGCCCAGGCCCCGCGCGTGCAGCATCAGCAGCAGCGACAGCGCCACGACCGTGAGCACCGAGGGGAGGTTGGCGTACCAGGCGAGCGGGACGACGCAGGCGGCGCAGGTGGCGCCGACCGCCCCGTACAGCGAACTCATCCAGCCGTCCGCGAGCGCCGTGCGGCCGGCGACCGCGGCGGTCGGGTGCGGTTCGATGCCCTCCTGGAGCTGCTGGGCGTTGGTCGGCAGCGGTGGCACTTTCAGCCCCGACATCCGAAAGGACAGGGAGGGGACGAACGCGCCGAGGATCACGGCCGCCAGCGCGATGATCCCGGCGACGTGGTGCGTCGCCAGGTCCGCGGTGAGCATGAGGGTTCCGGCGAGCGCGCCGAACACCGCGACCACGCCGGTGCCGAGGAACAGCGCGGCGTACGCGGCCACCGCGGCGAGCACGACCGTCGCGCCGCCCGCCCCCGCCACGCACGACGCCAACAGCCGTGCGCCCACGACCTCGTTGGCGTGCGGCCCGGTCAGGTCGCCGCCGGGCACCAGCCAGCCGGCGAACGCCAGGTAGGGGGCGGCCATGAAGCCGAGCGTGGCGCCCGCCGTGGCATCGCCGACCGCCCGGCTCGCCGAGCCCGCGGCCGCGACCAGCAGCAGTCCGACCGCGGCCGCGCACAGGGCGCGCACCCCCACCGAGCCGCCGGGCAGGGAGAGCACCACGAGCCCGGCGGTGAGCGCGGTCACCGTGAGCCCGAGCAGCAGCCGCCGGCTGGCCTCGGGGGTCCAGCCGTAGGGGCGGGACCGCATGGTGTCGGAGATGCCGGCCACCAGGTCGTCGAGGTGGACCTCGGGCAGCGCGTCGGTGCGCGGCCGGAGATAGAGCGTCTCGCCGTCGCGCAGGTCGTACGAGTCGAGGGTGCGCTCCTCGTCCATCGGCGCGGCCCCGATGCGTTGGAGCACCCAGCCGCCGTGGTCGATGCCGGTCTCGGCGAGGTCCTCGCCGCCGTAGCCGAGGACGGCGGGCAGCAGATCGGCCACGGGGACGTCGGAGGGCACCGCCAGATCGACGCTCTTCGCGGGCGCGCGGACGGTCAGGCGGCACATGTCGGCGGCCTGGGTGGCGGTCATCTGACTGGCTCACGCTCCTCCGATATTCCGCCGAAGGACATCGTGTCACTAAATGACGGAATGGCATTGGAATTTCATTGACAGAATGTCACTGAATGACACTGTGTTCCGGGCGGAAGTCCTCACGGTGGCGAAACGGACTGGGGCTGCTTTTCAGTAGGCATAGTTCCATCCGCACGCCATGGCAATGCACTTGCCTTTCGGCAAAGTACACACCTTCTATTGGGTGCACAATACTATTCCGAACCCCGGGACCGGCACCTGCGGACCCATTGCCCGTATCGCCGGTGCCCCTGCCCGTATCGTCGTTTCCACCGCCCGTAAGGAGACCGTTTTGAGTGTGGTCTTGTTCCGCAGGCCGGCCCGCCGGCGCGGCCCGGACATGCCCGAGGGCGAGTTGAACCTCCAGGAGCCGCCCACGCTGCCGGAGGTGGTGCCGGACAGCTCGGCCGTGTGGACGTACCTGCCGATGGCGCTCATGTCGGTGTCGATGATGCTGATGTTCATGCGGCCTGGCATGAGCCGGTCGTCCGGCAGCCACTTCATGTACCTGGCCGTCGGCATGATGGTGCTGGCCTCCGGCGCCATGATGCTCGGCCAGATGATGCGCAAGGTCAGTGAGCGCAAGCAGCGGTTGAAGGGCGAGCGCCGCGACTACCTGCGCTATCTCACGCAGATCCGGCGCAAGGTGCGCACCGCCGTCGCCGACCAGCAGAAGGCGCTGGCCTGGCGGCACCCGGAGCCCGCGGCCCTGTGGGCGTTGGCGGGCACGACCCGGTTGTGGGAGCGCCGCCCGCAGGACGAGGACTTCGGCGAGGTGCGGGTGGCGGTCGGGGAGCAGAAGCTCGGGCTGCGGCTGACGCCGAAGGCGACCACGCCGGTAGAGGACCTGGAGCCGCTGTCCGCGCATGCCCTGCGCAGCTTCATCCGGGCGTACTCCACCGTGCCGGAGCAGCCGATCGCGATCTATCTGCGGGCCTGGGCGCGGGTGCTGTTCCGCGGCGACGAGCAGCGGATACGTGCCGTGGCCCGGGCCGTGATCGCCCAGTTGGCGACCTTCCACGCGCCCGACGACGTCTGGGTGGCGCTGTGTGTGTCGGATGAGCGGCGGGCGGACTGGGAGTGGGTGAAGTGGCTGCCGCACAACCTCCATCCGCAGGAGAGCGACGGCGCGGGCCCGGCCCGGATGTGCGTGTCGGCCTTCAACGAGCTGGAGGACCTGCTGGGCGCGGAGTTCCTGGAGCGGCCGGCCTTCGACCCGGACGCGGCGGCCGGGCGCGAGGAGCCCTTCACGGTGATCGTGGTGGACGGCGGAAGCGTGCCCGGCGGTCACCGGCTGGACGGCCCCGGCTTCCGCAACGCCGTCGTACTGGACCTGAGCGGCGCGCTGACCTGGCGGCCCGGCCGGGTCACGCTCCGCTTCGACGTGTCCGAGAAGGACTTCACGCTGGTGCGCACCGACCGGGAGCGCAAGGAGCAGCCCACCCGGCTGGGCCGCCCCGACCGGTTCGGACCGCTGGGCGCCACCGCGCTGGCCCGGCGGATCGCCCCGTACCGGATGGGTATGGGCAGTGAGGTATCCGAACCGCTGTCGGCGAGCGTGGAGTTGACCACCCTGCTGGGGATCGGCGACCTGCGCCGGCACGAGCCGGCCTCGCTGTGGCGGCGCAACACCGGCTCCGCCCGGCTGCGGGTGCCGATCGCGGTGTGCGCCGACGGGACCCCGCTGGAGCTGGACATCAAGGAGTCCGCCCAGGGCGGTACGGGCCCGCACGGCATGCTCATCGGCGCCACCGGCTCCGGCAAGAGCGAGCTGCTGCGGACCCTGGTGCTGGCGCTCGCGCTGTCCAACTCCTCCGAGACGCTGAACTTCGTGCTGGTCGACTTCAAGGGCGGCGCCACCTTCCTCGGTCTGGACGAACTGCCGCACGTCTCGGCGGTGATCACCAACCTGGCGGGCGAGGCGGCGCTGGTCTCCCGGATGCAGGACGCGCTGCACGGCGAGCTGATGCGGCGGCAGGAGCTGCTGCGGGCGGCGGGCAACTACACCTCCGCGCTGGACTACGAGAAGGCGCGGGCGTCCGGCACCCCGCTGACGCCGCTGCCCAGCCTGTTCGTCGTCGTCGACGAGTTCAGCGAACTGCTCGCCGCGCACCGCGAGTTCATGGAGCTGTTCGTGATGATCGGGCGGCTCGGGCGGAGCCTGGGGGTGCATCTGCTGCTCGCCTCGCAGCGGCTGGACGAGGGCCGGATGCACCAGCTGGAGAGCCACCTGTCGTACCGCATCGGACTGCGCACCTTCTCCGCCATGGAGAGCCGCGGCGTGCTCGGCGTCCCCGACGCCTACCAGCTACCGCCACGCCCGGGCAGCGGCTATCTCAAGTCCGGGGTGGAGGCGCTGACCCGGTTCCGCGCGGCGTATGTCTCCGGCCCGTACCAGGAGCGCAAGGCCGGCGCGAACCAGGCCCGGGTCGCCAGCCAGACCATGCCGTGGACCTCCGGCTACGTGGTGCCCCGCCAGGTGCCCGACGTGCCCGAGCCGGAGCCGGAGGAGGGGTTGGAGGAGACCGGGGAGACGCTGCTGTCCGTCGCGGTGGAGCGGCTGCTCGCCGCGGGGCCGCCCGCCCACCAGGTGTGGCTGCCGCCGCTGGACCTGCCCGCGACCCTCGACCAGGTGCTGCCGCCGCTGACCCCCGACCCCGACCTGGGGCTGACCACCGTCGGCTGGCCGGGGCGAGGCCGGCTGGCCGTGCCGATCGGCATCGTGGACAAGCCCTTCGAGCAGTTGCGGGACCTGCTGACGATCGACCTGTCCGGTGTCGGCGGGCATGTGGCCGTCGCGGGCGGCCCGCAGAGCGGCAAGTCCACCCTGGTGCGCACCATCCTCACCGCGCTCGCCCTCACCCACACCCCGCGCGAAGTGTCGTTCTTCTGCCTGGACTTCGGCGGCGGCACCCTGGCGGGCCTGGCCGAGCTGCCGCACACCGCCGGCGTGGCGGCCCGCCTGGACACCGAACGGGTGGGCCGGACCATCGCCGAGGTCAACTCACTGCTGGCCGCACGCGAGCGGTACTTCCTCGACCACGGCATCGACTCCATGGCCACCTTCCGGCGCCGCCGCGCCGCCGGGGAGCTGACCGACCAGCCCTACGGCGACGTGTTCCTGGTCATCGACGGCTGGTCGACCGTACGGCAGGACTTCGACCAGCACATCCAGACGTTCAACTCGATGGCCGCCCGCGGCCTCAACTACGGCGTCCACCTGATCGTCACCACCGCCCGCTGGGTGGAACTGTCCGCGGGCGTACGCGACCAGGCCGCCACCCACCTGGAGCTGCGGATGGGCGACGCGATGGACTCCGAGATCAACAGCCGCCGCGCGGCCACCGTGCCGCGGCTGCCCGGCCGCGGCCTGACCCGCGACGGCATGCTCCACTACCTCTCCGCACTCCCCCGCATCGACGGCGTGGAAGGCGCGGAAGACCTCGCGGACGGCGTCTCAGGGCTGGTCGCCGCGGTCAAGGAGAGCTGGCCCGGGCCCCGGACCCCGCAGGTGCGGATGCTCCCCACCCGGCTTCCGGTCTCCCAGCTCCCGCCCCCCGAGGGCGACCTGCGGATCCCGATCGGCCTGGAGGAGAACGAACTGTCCACGGTCTGGCACGACTTCAGCGAAACCCCGCACATGATCGTCGTCGGCGACACCGAGAGCGGCAAGACCAACATGCTGCGGCTGGCGGCCAAGGCCATCATGGAGCGCTACACACCGGCCGAGGCCCGGATCATGGTCGTGGACTACCGCCGCACCCTGGTGGAGAGCATCCCCGACGCGTACCGCCTCGGCCACGCGGTCTCCATCGACGCCCTGCGCGACATCGTCGGCGGCGCGGCCAAAGCGGTCAAGGCGCGGGTGCCGGGCGCGGACATCGCCCCGGCACGAATGAAGCTGTGCGACTGGTGGACAGGGCCGCGGTTGTTCATCCTCGTCGACGACTACGACATGGTGGGCGGCGACTCGATGAACGCGCCGTTCGAGCCGCTGCTGGCGCACCTCGCGCTCGGCTACGAAGTCGGACTGCACATGCTCGTCGCCCGCTCCGCGGCCGGCGCCTCGCGCGGCCTCAACGACCGCCTGCTGCGGCGCATGCAGGAGATCAACACCCCCGGTCTGCTGCTGTCCTGCCCGCCCGCTGAGGGCTTCCTCTTCGGCAACGTCAAGGGCCAGGTGCTGAATGCGGGGCGGGCCACGCGCGTCGCCCGCCGGAAGGCGACGCGGGTGCAGACGGCGCTTGTGGAAGAGGGGCCGGCGACATGAGGGGCCGGTGCCGGATAACGGCCCGCTCCTGCTGCCCGGGAATTTCGGTCGGGGCAGCTACCCGAATTGCTGCGGAAGCTGCCCGAATTACTCTGCCGGACTGCCCGAAAAGGAAGCGGCCGCGGGCAGGAATTCCGGAGGAACAGGCACCGGGGATATGCGGGCGCTTGGGGCCGTGTGGCCCGTACGGCGGGGACGTGTACGGGCCCCCGGCGCCGTACGGGCAGCGGCTCTCAGGAAATCCCGGCCCCCGCGGGCGCCGTGGGCTCGGCGGGCTCGGCGGACTCCGTCGGCTCGGTGGGCTCCGCCGTCTCCAGGTCCTCCGCGCCCGCCGGGCGCCAGCCCCTGGCCCGGCCGCGGGGGATCACCACGGCACCGGCGGCCACCAGCAGCACCAGGCCGCCGCCCGCGCCCGCGATGACCAGGGCGCGGTGGCGCGGCCCGGGCGGGGCGGCCGGGGGGACGTGGACGGCAGCCGGCTTCGGGGTGGCGCCCTGCTTGTCGGTGAGCAGCGAACTCACGGAGGCGTATGGGTCCACCCGCGGCGTGCCCGCCGGGTACGCCGACACCGTGAGCTGCCGCGCGACCTCGGCCGCGGACATCTCCGGGTACCGGGCGCGGACCAGCGCCGCCGCGCCCGCGACGTGGGCCGCGGCGAGCGAGGAGCCCGAACCGATGTAGTGGCCGGAGCCCTTGGGTCCGACGCTGACCACCGCGTCGCCCGGCGCCGCCAGGTCCGCGTTGCCCAGCGCGGGCGCGCTGTCGGGGCGTTTGCCGTCCGGGCCGTAGTCGATGACCGAGAGCACGCCGGGCGCGGACGCGGGCCAGTACCAGGGCGCGGGCTCGGCCGGCTGGCCGGTGTTGCGGTCCCTGGGGAGGAAGTCCGGGCCGACCGGGGCGACCACCAGCGCGTCGTGCTCGGCCGCGTACGCCGCGGCCTTGGTCAGCTCGGCCTTCCCCGTCGGCAGCACCCATCCGACGTAGATGACGTCGGCGCCCTTGGCGGCCGCGGTACGGATGCCCGCCGCGAGGGTCGCGACGGTGGTCTCGCCGCGCGTCCGCGCCCCGCGCACCGCCAGGATCCGCGCCTTGGGCGCGACCCCCGCCACCCCCACGCCCTTGCCGGGCGCCGCCGCGATGAGGCCCGCGGCGAAACTGCCGTGGCCCGTGCAGTCCTGGCCCGCGTCGCCGACCGCGGTGACGCGGCCGGACAGCGCCTGGATGTCCGTGCCGACGCCGGAGTCGACCACGGCGACGGTCACCCCGGCGCCCTGGGACAGCTCCCAGGCCCGGCCGAGCCCGAGCGTGGACCGGGACCAGGTCGCGTCCTCGGCCTTCTCCTTGGATGCCTTGGCGCACGGGTCGTCGGACGGCAGCACGGAGATGAGGGCGGGCAGTTCCACCGAGCCCGAGCCCGGATCCGCTGCGGCGGAGGGGACCACGGAGGCGAGCGAAGCCGCGGTCAGCGCGGCGGCGGCGACCGCCCGCGTCACCAGAGGACGGGAAGAAGGTGTACGTCGCATGACGCGCACGCTACGCAGACCGGGGTGGCGCGCCAGGATCGGCGGTTTGCCCGAACGGGCACCGGCGGTCTGCCCTGATGGGCACCAGGACGTGCACTCGGCGACCCGATCCCCGTCTGACCCCGTCTGACCACCGCGGGATTCCCGTAGCCTGCATCGCGTGTGCGCCTCGTGCGCGCGTCTCCTGCATGCGCGGCCCCTGCGACCGTACCGCCGGCGGCCGGGCCCGGCCGCGGCAATCGCGGCCCACGCCCAGGTCATCGAGGTGCGGCAGGCACCACAACAAGGAGGTCCCAGCGTGTCACGGCAGTTGCTCACGGTCGGCCCGGACCACACGGAGAACTTCCGGACGATCGGCGAGGCCCTGGCGAAGGCGCGTACGGGAGCGGTCATCCGCGTCAAGCCCGGCCGCTACCGCGAGAACCTCACCGTCAAGACCCGGCTCACCATCGTCGCCGACGGCGAGCGCGGCAGCGTGGAGATCTGCCCGCCGCGCGGCACCGCCGTGGTGCTCGTCGCGGACGCGGTGATGCTCACCGACCTGACGCTGCGCGGCGGCAGCGAGGACCTGCCGGTGGTGGACGCGCCCCGCGGCCAGGTCGCCATGGACGGCTGCACCGTCGTCGGCTCCGGCTGGACGGCGCTCCTCGCCCGCGAGAACGGCTCGCTGGCCATGCGCGGCTGCCGGGTCTCCAACCCCGAGGGCGCGGGCGTGGTGGACACGGCCCCCACCGGCAGCATCATCGACGACTGTCTGATCGAGCACCTGGGCACCTCCGCCGTCGTCGTCAGCGAGCAGGCCCGCACCACCGTGCGCGGCTGCCGGATGCGCGACGCCAAGGGCAACGGCCTGCTCGCCAACGGCGAGGCGCAGGGCCGGGTCGAGGACTGCGACATCTCCGGCACCGAGAAGCCCGCCGTCGCCCTGGAGGGCCGGTGTGCCACGCACGTGGCGCGCACCCACGTGCACGACACGTCCGTCGGCGTCTACGTCACCAGCGCCGCCCGGCCCACGCTGGAAGAGGTCACCGTCAGCGACACCACAGGACCCGGCATCGTGCTCGCCCAGGGCGCCGATCCGGAGCTGCTGCGCTGCGGCACCGCGCGTACCAAGGGCAACGGCCTTGCGGTCACCGAGCGTTCCCGGGGCACGTTCCAGGACTGCGCCTTCGACGCGGCGGCCGCCTCCGCGATCCGCGTCATCGGCTCCAGCGCCCCGCTGCTCTCCGACACCACCGTGCGGGACTGCGCCGACGCGACGGGGGCCGTGTGGCTGGCCGAGGACGCCTCGGCCGAGTTCGACCGGCTGGAGGTGGTGGACGCGGCCGGGGTCGCCGTCTCCATCCGTACCGGGGCCAACCCCCTGGTGCGCAAGGCCCGCCTCATCGCGCCCGGCGGCCACGGCATCGAGGTCGTCGAGGACGGCCGCGGGCGCATGGAGGACTGCACGGTCGAACGGCCCGAAGGGGCAGGGATCCTCGCGGCGGGCGGCGGTGCCCCCGAGATCACCGGCACCGTGCTGCGCGGGACGGCCCAGGCCGCCGTCTGGGTCGGCACCGGGGGTCGCTCCACCGTGCGGGACTGCCAGATCCACGCGGGCACCGCCGCAGGGCTGCATGTGGAGAGCGGCGGCGAACTCTCCGCCGGCCACACCCAGGTGACCGAGGCCGGGGCGCACGGCGTGCTCGTCGCCAACGGCGGCCGGGCCACGCTGGAGTCCTGCCAGATCAGCGGCAGCGTCGGCGACGGCATCCGCGTCGACAGCTCCGAGCAGGTCACCCTCACCGACTGCGCCGTACGGGACAACCGCGGCGCGGGCCTGAAGCAGACCCGGGCCACCGAGCGCCTCACCGTCCAGGGCCTGAACAGCAGCGGGAACGCCGCCCCAGACGCCTGGGGCGAGACCGCCGGGGACCTGGCCCAGGAGGGCAAGGCCGCGGCCGGCCCCGGCGGGAAGAAGCCCGAAGGCCCGCTCGCGGAGCTGGAGTCGCTGATCGGCCTCGCCGACGTCAAGCACCAGGTGCGCACCCTGGTCAACCTCAACCAGCTCGCGCAGCGCCGGGCCAGCCTCGGCTTGCCCGTCCCGCCCATGAGCCGCCACCTGGTCTTCTCCGGACCGCCCGGCACCGGCAAGACCACCGTGGCCCGGCTCTACGGCGGCATCCTCGCCGAACTCGGCGTGCTGAACTCCGGGCACCTGGTCGAGGTCTCCCGCGCCGACCTGGTCGCCCAGGTCATCGGGGGTACGGCCATCAAGACCACCGAGGCGTTCAACGAGGCGCTGGGCGGCGTGCTGTTCGTCGACGAGGCGTACACGCTGCTGTCCGACGGCAAGGGCTCCGGCGCCGACTTCGGCAAGGAAGCCATCGACACGCTGCTGAAACTGATGGAGGACCACCGCGACGAGGTCGTCGTCATCGCCGCCGGATACACCGACGAGATGGGCTCGTTCCTCGCCTCCAACCCGGGTATGGCCTCCCGCTTCACCCGGACCATCGAGTTCGCCAACTACTCGGTGGAGGAGCTGGTGACCATCACCGAGTCCATGTGCGCGGCGCACCGCTACGAGTTGGACCCCAGCACCCTGGACGCCCTCGCCCGGCACTACGAGCGGATGCCGCGCGACGCCACGTTCGGCAACGGCCGCGCCGCCCGCCAGGTCTTCGAGGAGATGATCGACCGGCAGGCGTTCCGGCTGGCCTCGATGGCCAGCCCCGCCGAGTCCGACCTCACCCTGCTGCTGCCCGAGGACGTCGCGGGCGCCTCGGCCGCCGCGGGCGCGGACGGCGGCCGCAGCTCCGAGGAACTCCTCGCCGACCTCGACGCCATGATCGGTCTCCAGGCCGTCAAACGCGAGGTCACCGACCTGGTCAACCTGCTGTCGGCCACCAGGCAGCGGCAGGCCGCAGGACTGCCCATCCCGAAGATCAGCCACCACCTGGTCTTCTCAGGACCGCCCGGCACCGGCAAGACCACCGTCGCCCGCCTCTACGCCGACCTGCTGCACTCCCTGGGCGTGCTGACCACCGGCCAGTTGGTGGAGGTGGCCCGCGCCGACCTGGTCGGCCGCTATGTGGGCCACACCGCGCAGCTCACCAAGGAGGTCTTCGAACGGGCCCTGGGCGGCGTGCTGTTCATCGACGAGGCGTACACCCTCACCCCCGAGGGCGCCGGCTCCGACTTCGGCCGAGAGGCCGTCGACACCCTGCTCAAGCTCATGGAGGACCACCGCGACGAGGTCGTCGTCATCGTCGCGGGCTACACCGAGGAAATGGCCCGCTTCCTCGCCTCCAACCCCGGCCTGGCCTCGCGCTTCTCCCGCACCGTGGACTTCGAGCACTACTCCGCGGACGAACTGGTCGAGATCATGAGCCGCCACGCCACGACCTCCGGCTACGACTGCGCACCGGAGACCGTCGAGGCGCTGCTCCGCTACGTGGCCGGACTGCCGCGCGACCGCTCGTTCGGCAACGCCCGTACCGCCCGCCAGATCCTGGAGGCGATGATGACCGCCCAAGCCCGGCGGATCGGCACAATGGCCGCACCGGGCCTGGACGACCTGCGGCTGCTGCTGCCGGAAGACCTTCCGGCAGAGACGCGGCAGCCGGCGGGCTGACCAGGGCCGACGGGGAGGGCGGCCAGGGGCAACCGGTCCTGAAGGGTGTCTTTATTGCCGTATGGTGGTTGACCTGGGGCTTTGCGATCGCCCAAGTGTGGGCATGATCCCTGATCGTGGGTCTGCGACTGCTTTACCTGATCTTCTGTCGACTACTGAGCTGCTTCCTGTTGCTGGGCCGCTCGACGGCCGCGAACAACGCCGAGATCCTTGCCCTTCGTCATGAGGTCGCTGTGCTTCGTCGGCAGGTACAGCGGCCGCGGCTCTCATGGGCTGATCGTGCCGTGCTCTCCGCTCTCGCACGGCATCTGCCACCCTGCGGGACTCTGTCGCCCGATTCAGCCGACCTGGCGAGACCGGTGGACCGCTGGCGGAGAAAGCGGAAGTGGCGCTGATCGAATCGGACCTCACCACGAATCGGGCGACAGAGTCCTGCGGGGCTCGAATAATCATCGCTCCTCGTCAAGCGGCATATCTGTACTCGTTGATCACGCCGCCGAGGATGCGGGTGCGCAGGACTCTGCGGCTGGCCGACTCCAGGATCGGAGGTGGTTGTCCGTGAGCTTGGGGAGGTAGTTGGCATCGGGCCCGGTGGGGGCGGTGCGCGTTGTAGTGCCTCTGGTGCACGGCCAGGACCTGGCGCGCGTGACCTTCGCCAAGGATGAGTATGTGGTCCAGGACTTCTCGGCGGAGAGTGCCGATCACTCGTTCACAGTGGGCGTTGGCCTTCGGCGCACGGACCGGCGTCTTGATGATCTCGATGTCCTCGGCCTGGAACACGGCGTCGAAGGCCTCGGTGTACTTGCTGTCGCGGTCCCGGATGAGGAAGCGCAGCGAGTCCATGCGTATGCCGAGGTCGGTGGCGAGGTTGCGGGCCTGCTGGGTGGCCCAGGCCGCGGTCGGATGTGCGGTGACGCCGGCGATGTGCAGGCGCCGGGTGCGGTGCTCGAGGAAGACCAGGGCGTAGAGACGTTGCAGGCTGATGGTGTCGATGTGGAGGAAGTCGCAGGCGATCAGGCCGGTAGCCTGCGTAGAGAGGAACTCGCGCCAGGTTGGGCCGGTGCGGCGTGGTGCGGGGTCGATGCCTGCGGTGTGGAGGATCTGCCAGACGGTCGAGGCGGCGATCGGGTGTCCGAGCCGGGCCAGTTCACCTTGAATCCGGCGGTGACCCCATCGGCTGTTCTCGCATGCAAGGCGCAGTACGAGGTCCTTGACGGCGGCCTGCGTGGGCGGCCGTCCGGGACCGCGGCGTCGTCGGGAGAAGTCCCACCGGAGGGCGACGAGCCTGCGGTGCCAAGCCAACAGCGTGCTGGGAGCGATAGGGAAGACCTTTGCCCAGCGGCGGCGGGGGATCAGGGAGAACAAGGAGACGAACCACAGGCGGTCCGCGGGTTCGTACCGTACTTGTCCCTGTAGTTGGCGTCGTAGCACGGCGTTTTCATGGCGCAGGACAAGAAGTTCGGCCTCCTTCGAGGTGTCCCGCCGCAGAAGCACCGTCGGGACGGCCAGAAGGCGTCGAGTCACCTGGTACAGGAGCGACACGATCATCCCATCATGGTCGCAGCTCTCTGCATGCCGGGTGGGACGTTTGACCAGCAGCGATGAATAACCGAGCCCCACACGATGGACGGGGCGATGAAGGTGTATTGCTCCGGCGCGATGAACTGACCGGTGACCACACCCGCGAACATCTTCCGAATCTCACCCGCGGCGGTGCTCCAGGCCAACGTTCCCTTGTAGCGCTTGCACTGGTAGTTGTGCCAGGGACCTTCCAGGCCCTGGCGAGTGAGGAATGCGGCCACGTCGATGCCGTGGTCGCCAGCGCCTCCTTGGCGCTCCACCCGCACGTACAGGCCGTCCAGCGCGGGCACCCACTCCTCGACGAACTTCTCAAACTCGTGGGGATCGTAAGTGAAGACTATCTTCTCAGGCGAAGGCATAGCCGGAAAATGCATGGCCATTGGATAGTTGAGGATGAGCGACGGAACACCTGCCTGGCTCCCTGCCCCCCCCCCCCGTTATGTTCTTCGCGGTTCCGCAATGGGGCCGCTGGCCTCCGGGCCCGGCATGACTGTTCCCCCCTGTCGAACGGATGACCTGGGGGGTGGTGTCACCGGGCCCGGGAGGTGCCGTCGGAGACGCTGATCAGAGGTCCGGCCACCGCCCGGTCCGGCGCAATGCCGGACAGCTCGCGGGCGGCAGGTCTGCATAACGTGGATGCGCGAGCACGACACCCGAGCCGAGGCCGGCACCGCCAACACCCCTTGGGAAGGGGCGCGATGTTCGAGATCGAAGACGTGGGCGTGTTCCTCGGCCTGGACGTCGGCAAGAGTGCTCACCACGGCCACGGACTCACCCCGGCCGGGAAGAAGGTCCTCGACAAGCAGCTGCCCAACAGTGAGCCGAAGCTGCGGGCCGTCTTCGACAAGCTGACCGCGAAGTTCGGCACCGTCCTGGTGATCGTGGACCAGCCCGCCTCCATCGGAGCCCTGCCCCTGACGGTCGCCCGGGACGCGGGCTGCAAGGTCGCCTACCTGCCCGGACTCGCGATGCGGCGGATCGCCGACCTGTATCCGGGCGAGGCGAAGACCGACGCGAAGGACGCCGCGGTGATCGCGGACGCCGCCCGCACCATGCCCCACACCCTGCGCTCGCTGGAACTGACCGACGAGATCACCGCCGAACTGACCGTCCTGACCGGCTTCGACCAGGACCTTGCGGCCGAGGCCACCCGCACCTCCAACCGGATACGCGGCCTGCTCACCCAGTTCCACCCCAGCCTGGAACGCGTGCTCGGCCCCCGCCTGGACCACCAGGCCGTCACCTGGCTGCTGGAACGCTACGGTTCCCCGGCCGCGCTGCGAAAGGCCGGTCGCCGCAGGCTCGTCGAGGGGATCCGGCCCAAGGCCCCGCGCATGGCCGCCCGGTTGATCGACGATGTCTTCGACGCGCTCGACGAACAGACCGTCGTCGTCCCCGGGACCGGCACCCTCGACCTCGTGATCCCGTCCCTGGCCCGCTCCCTCGCGGCCGTCCATGAACAGCGCCGGGCACTGGAGACCCAGATCAAAGCCCTGCTGGAGGACCACCCTCTTTCCAAGGTCCTGACCTCGATGCCGGGGGTCGCGGTCAGGACCGCCGCAGTACTGCTGGTCACCGTCGGCGACGGCACCAGCTTCCCCACCGCCGCCCACCTGGCCTCCTACGCCGGCCTCGCTCCGACGACGAAGTCTTCGGGGACTTCGATCCACGGCGAACACGCGCCCAGAGGCGGCAACCGCCAGCTCAAGCGGGCAATGTTCCTGTCCGCGTTCGCTGCCCTGCACGATCCCGCCTCCCGTTCCTACTACGACCGCTGCCGGGCCCGCGGGAAGACCCATACGCAGGCTCTTCTCCGCCTTGCCCGACAACGGATCAGCGTGCTGTTCGCGATGCTTCGCGACGGCACCTTCTACGAACCCCGCCTCCCCGAAGCAGCCGTCGCATGACCAGCTCAGGCTTGACGAAGGACATAGAGGCACCCCCCCCCCGCGATCCCTGACTCGGGTCCAACGTCTCCCCCTGAATGCCGCCGCTTTCCGCGATGGACCCACTAGAGGTATCACTGACGGATCGCTCACGGAAAGACCACAACCGAATGAATAAGGTCCAGGGGTCGGGGTGCCGAGCGAACAGACACGTGTGACGGGAGTAGGCCGGTGACTCGTCGGCTGGCCGGAGCAGCAGCTCCTGGGCTCTCAGGGGCCGGAACAGGCTCGGACAAAGAGCGGCTTCTGTGCCTGAGATCCGCCTGCTGGTGGAAGCCCGATGGGTGCGGCTCGCTCATTCGTCGTCATGGTCTTCGGCCGCGGCCCTGCGGGAACTGTCCCAGACTCACTGCGCGGTGGATGACCAGTGCCAGCTCCCGGGTGTCCTCGGTGAACGTGTCAACGCGGATCTTGTCGCCGCTGCGCAGACGGATGCCGAAGGTGAAGCCCATGCCCCGGGCCTCGGCCAGGGGCCGCCCGTCGTCGCCGTTGGTGCTCACCTGTTCGATGTCTGTCCAGGGGATCAGGGTGGCGGTGCCGGCAATCCGGTGAGTCAGTCCTCGCTCGTGGATGTCGAAGCACTGATCCCGGGTGCGAAGAGCTTGTGTCAGTCGCCAGATCCCCAGGCCCAGGCCCACCAGGCCGACCCCGAGCAACAGGCCCGCCAGCTCAGGGGCGCCGTCGGTGGTACCGATGGAGGCAACGGCGACGGGTATTCCGAAGGCCGTGCCCACGGCGCCGGTGATCAGCAGGGCGCCGGCCTGGCGCAGGCGCCTGCCGCCGTCGGTGCGGTGCTCGCGGACGAATCCCCCCAGTTGCCGGGCTGCTTCCGTGCGCCGCATCAAGTCCCCTCCCGAGTTGTGAACACCTCAAAGACTGCCCGTCGGCAGCCCGATGATTCACCCGTCACCGGCAGAACGGGAAGGTGGCCGACGCCGACAGGTGTCGGCCTCATGGGGAGGATTCGACGATCCGGAAGGCCGACGGCTCAAGAAGCATCGTGCCGACGGGTCCGCTCGGCCTTATGCCTGATGTTTCTGATGGCCTCGCGCCATCGCCAGGAATCGCTGGTGTACCAGCCTTCCTCATCGATCGGCTGCCAGTCCGCCAGTTCTTCCAGCTGTGAGATCACCGTATCTACGTCGATGGTGTCGTGGTGCCTGCTGTCGTCGCCGAGTTGACGTGCGAGGTCGTGCAGTCTGTGGGCAGCACGGTAGTACGAGACCTGGGTGTCGGTTAGCCTGCGCACGGCGTAGCCGCCACACTTGCTGCACCAGTCGAAGTCGTCCCGGGCGAGCAGGTCAACGATGGTCAGAAGATCGTCGCTGGCTGCGACACCGCGCTCCCCGGCATGCCTGCACAGGGGCGAGTGGCCCTTGCCCTCGATCCCCGGATCCGCGTTCGTGGCGTAGATCTGGGCCACGGCCAAAGACCCCAGCGGAACGCCACTACCGCTGCGCCACCTGTCGGCGCCGGGCTGTCTGAAGGGCGCGAGATCCAGCCAGTCGTGGGCGAGGAGGCCCCGCCACACCGCCAAGGGCAGCACCCGCTCACGGCCTGCGTCGAGGCTTCGCAGATCATGCACCCCTCGCGACAAGGCAAGCAGGCGCAAGTTGGGTTCCCGTTCGGCATCCCGGTAGGTGTGCCGGACAGCCTGGCGCGCACCGTCCTCACCACCGAACTCCTCGCCGAATCGCGGATGGTGAACGCCTCGATCACCATCCGTCCAGTAGTTCTCGCCCGTCTCGTGGTCGGAGGCGACAGTCCGGGCCCACGGGCCCATCAGGCTCCCCGGGAGGTCGGCGGCCCCTGCGACAAGGGCTCCGACCCACCCCTGCGCGAGCCTCCTCTCGATAACGTCGAGAGGCAGCACCTCAGCCCCACCACTCACCGAGAAGACGACGTAGAGCTGGTCAGCACCGGGCGAGAAGCTCCTCAGCGCGTGGATGTGTTCGGCGGTGATGGGTCGCCGGTCGAAGACCGGGGTGTCGTCGAAGACCCCGGGGCTGACGGTGCCCTGCCGACCGGCCGGACCGCGACTCGGCTCGGTCGGAACGGCTTCTCCGCGGGACGGTTCGCACATCATGCTGCTCGACGGACCGAGCAGTCTGTCGGCGACGAGGGCGGGAACGTCAAGTGTGACCGTACGACGTCCCCAGTCCGCGTCGACGGCCCACACGGCCACAACGCCCTGCGCCCATAGATCCAGCCCTTCCTCCGGAAGGCGTGCCGTCACAAGCCGTGTCGGCCTGCCCTCACCCGATGTGGCAAGCACGCGGGCCTGCTCTTCCCACGCCTCGACCAGACGTGCCGCTCCAGTGCGGGCCTCGCCATACCCCTTCCGATTGCCGCGGATGTCCTGCACGAGGTAGTAGGAGATATACGAGCGCGCCCGAGGACCTTCCCAGCCACTCTCGGCCGCGCTCTGCCACCGGCGCCACAACGCGCTCAGCCCCGCGGATACCTTGCCGCTGCCGCCCAGAACCGCGAAGGCCGCATCCTCGTCAGGGAGCCGGAGCATCTCCAGGATTGCTGCCGCAGCAGCGACGAGCAGCCCCGCCGGCTCGACGAACAAGGCCGCCTGCGAGCGCAACGTCTCCAGATACTGCGCCTTCGCCGCCAGCCGCGGCTTCGCCCAGTCCTCGAGCCAGGAGAAGTGGGCAAGGGTGGCCTGACCCCTGTACAGGCTCTCCGCCGCACCACGCCAATGAGAGAACACCAGGTCACGCAAGCGCTCCGCGTCCTCAGGCGCCTCCTGCCCGTCGTCCTCGTCACCCTCTTCATCGGCGACGTCCGACTCCGAGCCCAGAAGTTCCGCAGCAGCCTGTACCTCTTCCTGCGTCCAGCACTCGTCATCGTCCGGTTCGGTGTAGGACTGCAGCTGATAGAGCAGCCCCACTCCGCCGAGTGCCCGCAGGAACATGCCCAGCGCAGTTGTCGGCCGTGCCCACAATCCCCACTCCGTACAGCGAGAGCACAGCCGCCCCATCACCGCCGAGCGCAAAGAGACCTGAGCAGTCCTCACATCGGACGTACGAAGCTGGCTGCATGCTCTGGCAACGTGCAGCCTGACGTTCTTCCCCTTAGCCGAGTAGACCGTGATCGGCGTGCCTTCGAACGGCCCGAGCGGGACCTCGGCCATCAGCAGTGATCATGCACAAATCTCCCCCAATCCTCCGGTTCGCGAGCCTAGCGCCAACGACCGACAGGCCGGCTACTGATCTGACCCGAGTTCGGCTCGCATGGCGAGGCGTAACCCAGTGAGCGCCGCCTCGTAGGCGCCACGACCTCCCGAGTAGGCCTCATCGCCCGCAAGCACGCCGGCCGCGGCGAGATCCCGCATGTCCCGAAGCCGCCGGAAGGTCTCCTCGGACGCCGCGACAACGAGCGCTGACGCGGTAATCGTCATCTGGTAGCGCAGTTCGTAGCACGGAGCGAAGCATTCCCGCGCCAATCTCTCCCGCTCCAGCGCCCCAAGGTCACGGTCTCGGGCAAGGAGGCGAAATGCGTTGCGCGCCTTCGATAAGCAGGTCAGGTACTCGCCGTACAGGGTTCGGCGAACCCCCAGGAGATGGGCGCTCTGGTCCCGCCGCCACCGATGGCGGTCGAAGAACGCACCTGATGCCGTTGCGATGACAGCGCCCGCCGCAGCGCTTACCAGAGTCACCCACTCCACGACGTGACCATAGAAGGGCTCGCTCGGGACCGCCAGAGCGTGAGCGCCCGCTTGGCACACTATTTTTGAGCAGCAACAGCAAACGTCGAGCGTCGAAACCCCGACTGCCATTGCCTCGCACTTGTGGCGCCACGACAAGGGATCACCGCAGGCCAGAGGGGCTGCGACACCTCGGGTGGTCGCATTGGCGAGCTCACCAGGTCCAAACTGGATGTGTCGGCACCTCTGCTCCACATACGGGAGGCGATCATCATGCCCTCCCCTGCCGACCGAGGCCGTGTCTACCGGCGCTGTGGCTGCCGGGATGCCGAGCATCGTCAGCTCGGTATGCGCTGTCCCAAGCTCGCCGGCGATCGTGATCATGGCACCTGGACTTTCGCCGTGGACCTGCCCGCCCCCGCTGGCAAACGCACCACCGTCCGCCGCGGCGGCTTCCCCAGCGAAGATGCCGCCCGGTCCGCGCTGCGTCGGATGCTCGAGGGCGAGGCGGGCGGCTTCAACGCCGATCCGAACCAGACCGTGGCCGACTACCTCACCACCTGGCTCGAAGCCAAAGCCCTCACCCTCAAGCAGACCACTCTCGTCCGCTACCGCGACTACGTCACCCACGACCTCATCCCGGCCCTGGGCACACTCAGGCTCGACGACCTCGCCTACCGCCACATCGCCGGCTTCGCCCGCACCCAACTCGCCGCCGGCCGCGGCAAGGTCACCCTCCACCGCTGCCTCGCCACACTCTCCAGCGCACTCGGCGACGCCGTCCGCTAGCGCCGCCTCGCCCACAACCCCGCAAAGCCCTCCGTCCTCCCCCGCCCACCAGCCGCCGAACACACCATCTGGACACCCGAACAAGCCGCCCGCTTCCTGCGCCACTGCCACCACACCGACCCCCTGATAGCCGACTTCGTCGAAGTCCTCATCGGCACCGGCATGCGCAAAGGCGAAGCCCTCGGCCTCCACTGGACCGACGTCCACCTCGACGAACAAGTCCTCACGTCCGCCACACCCTCTCCGCCATCAACAACAGCCAACTCGTCATCACCACACCCAAAACCCGCAGCAGCAAAAACTGGGTCGCCATCTCCCCACGTGTCGCAGCCGCTCTCCAGCACCAGGCCCCACTCACCCCCGCTGCACCTCGCCCCGACGATCTGTTCTCCGGCCTGGTGTTCACCCGGCCCGACGGCCAACCCCTGCGACCACAGACACTCCTGGACCCCTTCAAACGACTCGCAGCCCAGGCCAAAGTCCCCATCATCACCCTCCACGACCTGCGCCACCTCGCCGCCACCCTCCCCATCACCGCAGGCATCCCACTCCTCACCGTCTCCCAGACCCTGCGCCACTCCACCGTCTCCACCACCGCCAACATCTACGCCCACCTCACCCGGCAAGCCGCCCGCGACGCCGTAGAAGCCATCGACAAAGCACTCACCAAAGCCGACGCCGGCCACACCGGCGGCATCCGCCGCCACTGGCCACCCCGACCGCGACCACACCGCGACCACCGAAACCGACCCCACCACCACTGGAAACGGACCTACTCCCCCACCAAGACCGCTACTTCACCCACCGCACCCCGACCCCAACAAGCCACTGCGACCACAATGCGACCACCAGCCCCCACAACACGAAAAAGGCCGCTTTCCCATCTCTGAGAAAACGGCCTCCGACCTGCGAAAACGCTGGTCGGGACGACAGGATTTGAACCTGCGCCCCCTTGACCCCCAGCCCGTCAAGTGCCGTGCCGGAGCGCATCACGCGATCCCAGCTGATGGTTATCGCGCCCATACAACGTGGCAAGGTCGATCAAGTGGACGTCATCGCGGCCCGCGGCCATCTCGCAGAGCGGCGGGGTGAAGCCGTGCTGGGAGAACAAGGCCAGAGCGGCATCGGCACTGTCATGGCCTTGAGAATTCAGAACGGTGCGGATGTGCTCCAGGCGTTCCAGGTCTTCCACGCCGCGGCGTCGGACGGTCGCCTTGGCCTCGCCGAGCAGAGCGATACGCGCCTTGGGGGTGCGCGGCTTGTCGCCGGGGGTGAGGGCGACGACGTCGAGTTCGTGCTTGGCGCGTCCCTCGGTGTCGTGGATGTCGGTGGTGCCGACCGCTCCGGCGGTGATGCCAGCCTCGTCGGCGGCATAGAGTCGCACCCAGTCCCGGGCGAGTTCTTCGAAGTGGGGACCGAGGATCTGCGAGGCGAAGGTGGGGACAGCCGCCTGCCACACCTGCTGGCCTTCGCGGCGCTCGAGCAGGTCGGTGTAGGGGACGGTGATCAGCTGGTTGAAGCGGATGATCGGGTCGGCCACGGTGATGGTGGGCTTGCGCTGGCGCAGCAGGTCGTCCTCGCGGCGCAGGTAACCGGAGGAGAGGAGGACGTCGAGGATGTGGGCGAGGGCGGTGCGTTCGCGTCCGATGAGTCCGCCGATCTTGCTGGGGGTGGTGGCTCCGGCCGCGACGGCGGAGAGGACCTCGTAGTAGACGACGCGATTGGTGATACGCGGGTCCTCGCGGAGCAGGTACTCCGTCTCGTTGCGGGTAAACAGGCCGAGGTCGATGTCGAAGAGGTTGTTCACGACCCAGTCGCCGAAACCGTCGATACCGGCCGGCGGATCGTCTTGAACCAACTGCCGGTAGCCCGGGGCCCCGCCGAGGACCGCGTGCAGTTGGAAGGCCAGCTGCGGGTCGTCGATGCCCCACAGCGCCGCGGCCTGCCGGTAGCTGAAGGGGCCCAGCCGCATGTCCAGTACGGCACGGCCGCGCAGCGGTTTGGTGCCCGAGAGCAGCTCGTGCATCACCGACATCGCCGACCCGCACAGAATGAGGCGTCCGCCGGGGGCCCTGTCGGCCTGCGAGCCGTCGTACAGGTGCTGGAGCAGCGAGGGCAGCTGCGGGCTGTGGGTGAGCAGGTACGGGAATTCGTCGATCACCAGCAGCGGGGCGCCGCCAGCTTCCGCGCGCCGGGCCACCACCTGAAGCGCCGTGGCAAGGATCTGCTCCCAGTCATCGAGTCGGACCGCACTCTCGGGCAGGCCAGCGTGCCGCGCGATGGCGGCGCAGAAGCGGTGTTGCGCCGCGCGCGTTCCCTCTTCCTGGACCGCCGTGATGTACAGGCCACCCGCAACATCGCACAGGGCACGCAGCAGGAAGGACTTGCCGTGACGGCGGCGCCCGGAGACCAGGCCGATGCGCAGCGGCTGCCCTCCCCGCTCAAGGAAACGCACAAGCGCCGCCCACTGCTCGTCGCGGTCGAGCACATGCCCTGGTTTCTCCATGCTCGCCTCCAGGTAACCCTACACGAACCCTACGCCATCAGTATAGCTCGGTTTATACAAAACTCGATGAGGCACGGTTATACCGCAAGGTGGACCGCTGCGCCTGCGCTTGGCGAGAATGACATCCTGTGCTGTGGGGCTCGAATAATCGTCGCTCCTGGTCAAGCGGCATATCTGTACTCGTTGATCACGCCTGAAGTGAAGGGTGTCAATATTCCGATCAGGCCGCTGAGCTGGGCGTCTCCTGCGGATGGTGAGGCACCCGGGGCGACATGGTGTGGTACTCGTTGAGCAGTCCGCCAAGTACCTGGCGACGCCTGACCGCGGCAGCGGGCAGGGGGATGACGTTCGGGTCATCGTCTGAAGCACGTAGGTCGAGGCTGCGGTGGGCCCGTCCCGCGTTGTAGTGCTCCGCGTACGTGGTGAGGACCGTACGCAGGTGTCGTTCACCGGTGATCAGGAGTCGGTCGGTGCACTCGGCGCGGGCTGTGCGTATCCATCGTTCGGCGAACGCGTTGGACCGGGGGCTCTGCGGTGGCGTTGGGATGACGGCTGTGCCGTTGCCGGCGAAGACGGCGTCGAACGCGGCGGTGAACCTGCTGTCCCGGTCACGGATGAGGAACCGGAAGCACCCGGCCCTGTCTCCGAGGTCCATGAGCAGATTGCGGGCGAGTTGGGTTACCCACGCACCGGTCGGGTGGGCGGTGACGCCCAGGACGTGAACGCGCCGGGCCTTGATCTCCATGATGAAGAAGACGTAGAGACGTCTGAGGAAGACGGTCTCCACATGCATGAAATCGCAAGCCAGAAGCGTGTGCGCCTGCGAACGGAGGAAGAAGCGCCAGGTCTGCAGGGAGGCGCGCTGCGGTGCGGGTAGCAGGCCGGAGCGGCGCAGGACGCGCCGGATCGTGGCGGCGGCGACCCGGTGGCCAAGCCGTCGCAGCTCGCCCTGGATCCTGACGTATCCCCAGGTCGGGTTCTCTCGCGCCAGGCTCTGGATGAGTGCTGTCTCTTCCGGCAATGGTGGACGACCGGGCCTGACCGGTGTTTGGCGCCATTTCCAGCGCACCAGACGGCGGTGCCAGGCCAGCAGGGTGCCCGGGGTGACCAGCCGGTGGCGGTGTAAGACGGGTGGCAGGTGCCGTGCGAGAGCGGAGAGCACGGCACGATCAGCCCATGAGAGCCGCGGCCGCTGGACCTGCCGGCGAAGCACAGCGACCTCATGACGAAGGGCAAGGATCCCGGCGTTGTTCGCGACGGTCGACCGGCCCAGCGAAAGAAGGCAGCCCAGCAGTCGGCAGAAGATCAGGTAGAGCAGTCGCAGACCCACAATCATTGATCATGCCCACATGCAGGCAATCGCAAAGCCCCAGGTCAACCACCGTACGGCAATAAAGACACCTTTCAGGCGTTCCGTGACCCGATGACGACCTGCTGGCCCGCGCCGACGAGCCGGTAGGCGAGGCCGCGCCCCTGTGGGCCGGTTCCGCCGAGGATGCCGACGACCAGGCCGGACACATCGGGAAGGCGATGGGGATCGTTTCGAGTGGCTTCAGCGGGAGTGGAGGGACGGGTGCTGGCGGCTTCGTCGGGAGTCGTCATGCTGTGGTCCTTGGCTCGTTCGGTTCGTTCTTCCGCGGCCCGGTGCCGTTCGTCGTCAGCGGGCTGCTCGGGCCGCGATGCGGGACATCGGCCGGCGCCGTCAGGCGGTCAGCAACTCCACGCGACGGATCACCTCGCGGCAGAAGGCGCCCACCCCGTTCGGGTCGTCAGTGAACTGCGAGGGCTTGATGCAGAAGGTGGTGAAGCCCTGGGCCATCTGCGCGGGGATGGGCTCGAGGGCCTGGGCGAGGTCGGCGCAGGAGTCGTCGTCGGGGAACACGGCGCGGGTGCCGCCGATCATCTCCAGGTCGGCGATGTCGCGGCCCGCCGCGGCCATCGCGGCCTTCAGCGTCTGTATCTCCTCGGACGTCACCTTGCCCAGCGGGTTGAAGGCATGGCCGTACCGGACGATCCTGCGGACCATCGCGTCGTGCATGCCCGCGCCACCGAAGCACAGTCGGGGGCCGTCCGGGCGGTATGCCTTGGGCTCGAAGTACACGTCCCGGAAGGTGTAGTACTCGCTCTCGTGGGACACGGGAGAGGGGCCCCACAGCTTCGCCCAGATCTCCAGGTGCTCGTCGAGGAGCTTGCCGCGCCGGGAGAACGGGACACCGAGTGCCGCGTACTCGTCCCGGCTCCAGCTGACGTTGGGCAGCACGATCAGACGGCCCTCGGAGAGAAGGTCGAGGGTGCCGAGCTCGCGGGCCAGGAGCAGGGGGTGCCGCAGGGGAGCGATGACCGCCGACGCGGCGAGGCGCAGCCGCTCGGTGACGGCGGCGATCGCGCTGAGCAGCATGAGGGAGTTGGGCCATGGGGTGTGGGGGTCCTGGTTGCCCGGCAGGGCGTAGTCGCGGGGGTTGCCCATCACGCCGCCTGCTCCGGCGTCGGGGCCGAGCACGATGTGTTCGCTGATCATGACGGAGTCGAATCCGGCGTCCTCGGCTTCGCGGGCCCAGCGGATCACGGTCGGCAGGTCCGCGCGGCCTGCGGTCATGGTCCAGTTCTCGCTCAGGACGAGCTGCATACGGGGAGTGGTCATCGTGGCGATCCTCAAGGCGGGCGTGTTTGAGGGCAGGAGTGAGGGGCGGCCGCTCGTTCTGGCCGGGGCGCCCGGGGCGGCCGCAGCCGTCTGGACGGCTGCGGCCGGCAGTCAGGCGAGGGTGACCTCGACCGGCAGCTTCTTGATGCCGTTGACGAAGTTGGAGCGGACGCGCGGCACGTCACCGGCCAGGCGGATGTCGGCGATGCGCGGGATGAGCTCCTCGAACATGATGCGGATCTCGGTGCGGGCGAGGAGGTTGCCCAGGCACAGGTGGGGGCTGCCCTTGCCGAAGGTGACGTGGTCGTTGTGCTGCCGGGTGACGTCGAAGTTGTAGGGATTGCCGAAGACCTGCTCGTCGCGGTTGCCGGAGGCGTACCACATGACGACCTTGTCGCCTTCCTTGATGTGCTTGCCGCCGAGTTCGACGTCGCGGGTGGCGGTGCGGCGGAAGTGGTAGACGGGGGAGGCCCAGCGCAGGAACTCCTCGACCGCCGTGGGGATCAGGGACGGGTCGTCCTTCAGCTTCGCCAGCTGCTCGGGGTGCTGGAGGAGGGCCAGCATGGAGTGGGAGATGGTGTGGCGGGTCGTCTCGTTGCCCGCCACCACCAGGAGCAGGAAGTAGTTGTCGAAGTCCTGGGCCGAGAGCGGGACGCCGTCGCGCGGCGTGGTGTTGACCAGCTTCGAGACCAGGTCCGTACCGTCGCCACCACGCCGCTGCCGCGCCAGCGCCCTGCCGTACTCGAAGACTTCGATCGACGCGGGGGAACGGAAGGGCAGGTCGCGGTACTTCTCGCTCTCCGCGCTGTGCAGCAGGACGTCGGCGTAGTCGGGGTCGGTGTTGCCGATGATGCGGTTGCCCCAGTCGATGAGCTGCTGGTTGTCCTCCGGCGGGACGTCGAGGAGCCGGGCCAGGACGTTGATGGGGAAGTCGGCGGAGACGTCGGCGACGAAGTCGAAGGTGCCCTTGGCGAGGGCGGCGTCGAGCGTCTTGGCGGTCAGGCCGCGCAGGAAGTCGCTGTAGCTGTTGATGACGCTCGCGCCGAACTGCCGCTGGATCACGTTGCGCAGGGCGCGGTGGCGGACGCCGTCCATCTCCAGGATGGAGGCGCGCTTCTTGACCTGGTCGTCGTCGAGTTCTTCGAGGTTGACGAACCTCGTGGAGGTGAAGGTCTCCGGGTCGCGGTCGACGGTGGCGATGTCGGCGTGGCGGGTCACCGCCCAGAAGCCGGAGTTGGGGGTCTCTTCGGGCTGCCAGTGGACCGGGTCCTGGTGGCGCAGGGTGTGGAACATGCGCCACGGGGTGATGCCGTCGGCGAAGTTGTCGAGGTCCGCGAGGTCCACCCGGTCGAGCGGCAGGGGCTCGTCGAGGGCTGCGCGCAGTTCGGCCCGGGTGGTGGGGACGGCGGGAACGGTGGAGCTGGTCATGTGGCGGATCCTTCGGGCGAGGGCTTCGGGGCGGGCTTACAGGTGGTAGGCGTACTCGGTGAACTCCCAGTCGGTGACGTGCCGCCCAAAGCGTTCGAGCTCGTCCCGCTTGTAGGTGAGGAAGGACGTGGTGAAGTCCTTGCCGAGCAGGTCGGTCAGGGCGGTGTCCGACTCCAGCGCGTCGAGCGCGGCCGACAGGCTCTGGGGCAGCAGGGCGGCACGGGAAGTGTCGTAGCCGTAGCCCTGAAGCGGGGCGGGCGGTTCCTCGCCGGCCTGGACGCCGAGCGAAGCGGCGGCGATCGTGCCGGCGATCAGCAGGTACGGGTTGGCGCTTGCGTCGCCCAGTCGCAGCTCCAGCCGCGCCCCGCCACCGCGCTCCGGCGGGATGCGGACCATGGCGCTGCGGTTGTCCAGCCCCCAGTCGATCAGCCAGGGGGCGAGGGTGTCCGGGCCGAAGCGCTTGTAGGAGTTCACGGTCGGGTTGGCCAGGGCTGCGAGCGCGGG
This sequence comes from Streptomyces sp. NPDC059679, assembly GCF_042734105.1. Classification (NCBI taxonomy): domain Bacteria; kingdom Bacillati; phylum Actinomycetota; class Actinomycetes; order Kitasatosporales; family Streptomycetaceae; genus Streptomyces; species Streptomyces sp. NPDC059679. The sequence continues at coordinate 91,426 of NZ_JBHWES010000036.1, forward strand.
CGCGTGGGCGAGAATGCCCGCGATGGCGTGCCGGGCCGTGGCGGACAGGCCGTAGGAGCCTGCCGGGTCGTCGAAGGCGTTGTGGCCATCGGCGTCGTTGCAGGACAGGTGGAGGTGGAAGCCGGAGCCGCCCGCGTCGCCGAAGGGCTTGGCCATGAAGGTGGCGAGGTTGCCCTCCTTGCGGGCCAGTTCCTTGACGGCGGCCTTGAAGCGGAAGGCGCGGTCGGCGGCGTCGAGGGCGGCGGAGTGGGTGAGGTTGATCTCGTACTGGCCGCCGTCGAACTCGTGGTTGCCGGTGACGACACCGAGCCCCAGGTCGCGCAGCGCGCGCAGGGTGCGCAGCAGGTGGTTGTCGGGGTCGGCGCGCAGGCCCGCGGTGTAGACGGCGCCGGCGGTCTGCGGTGAGCGGCGCCAGCCGGTGGGCAAGCCGGGGGCGGCCTCCAGCAGGAAGTACTCCAGCTCGGGGCCGACCACGGGGCGCAGTCCCTGCTCGGCACAGCGGGCCAGGACGGTGCGCAGCAGGTCGCGGGGGGACTCGGGCGCCGGGGCACCGGTCGCCGGGTCGGTGACCTCGCCGAGACAGGCGGCGACACCCGGCTCCCAGGGCAGGACGGCCAGGGTGGACAGGTCGGGGCGTACGGTCACGTCCGGCAGACCGGCGTCCAGACCGCCCGCGACCGGGACCACGTCGCCCTGCGGGGTGGTGTGGTAGACGGCGCGGCAGAAGGCGAGGCCGTGCTCGCAGGCCGACGGCAGATGGTCCAGCAGCACCTCGCGGGCGCGGTCGGTGCCGATCAGGTCGGGGTAGACCACGCGGACCACGTCGACGCCCTCGGCGGCGAGCCGCTCCATGTGCTGGCGGATGTCTGAGGTGTCGGATGCGCTCACCGGTGTCTCCTTGGCGGAAGGAAGGGACTCCCCGTGCCGGGGGCACTGGGGGTGGGGTGCGGAGGAGGGAAGCCGGGGCGGGGGAGAAGCGCGCCCCGGACTAATCATTTGATCCCGAACGATATGGAGGGGATTGCGTCCCCGCAAGGGGCTGGTAGATAAAAGTTATCCATCTGGACAGGTATTGACCAGGGTCGGACGGCTTCCTATCTTGTTTGAAGCCAAACGAGTGAGGGGTGCGGCATCCGCTGGATTTTGCCCCCTTTGGCCGAGGGGCCCGGCCGCACCCGGGCCGGGCCCCTCTCTTTCTCTCCTCTTCTTTGCTCCGACGCCCTCACCCCTCAGGAGGACCGCCATGAAGGTCGTCGTCGACATGAACAAGTGCCAGGACCACGGCCAGTGCGTCTTCGCCGCCCCCGACGTCTTCTCGATGAACGACGACGGACACCTGGTGTACGTGTCCGACCCCGATGACGCGCTGCGCGACGAGGTCGAAGAGGCCGCCGACGTGTGTCCGCTGCAGGCCATCCGGATCGAGGGATGACCGCCATGACCGCAACCCCGACCGGACGTGTCGTCGTCGCCGGCGGCTCGATGGGCGGCCTGCGCGCCGCCGAACAACTGCGCGCGGCGGGCTGGACCGGGACGATCAGGGTCATCGGTGACGAGCCCCACATGCCCTACAACCGGCCCCCGCTGTCCAAGGAGGTGCTGGCCGGCAAGGCCCCCTTCGAGTCGCTCGCCTTCACGCCGAAGGCAGCCGCCGCCGACGTGGAGTGGCGGCTCGGCACGAGGGTCGTCGCCGCCGACCTCGACCGGCGCGTCGTCGAACTCGACGACGGCTCGGCGATCTCGTACGACGGACTGGTCGTCGCCACCGGCATGCGGCCCCGGCGCCTGCGCTGCCCCGGACCGCTCACCGGCCGCCACACCGTCCGCACCCTCGCCGACGCCCAGGGCCTGCGCGACGAGCTGACCCGCCCTGGTGCCCGCGTGGTCGTGGTCGGCGCCGGCTTCATCGGCTGCGAGGTCGCCGCCACCGCCGTGGGCCTCGGCGTCCGCGAGGTGACCGTCGTCGATCCGCTCCCCCTGCCCATGGTCGGCCCGCTCGGCGAACTGCTGGGCCGCGCACTGCTGAAGCGGCACGAGGAGCGAGGGGTGCGCTTCGCGCTGGGCACCGGAGTGTCCGGTTTCGAGGGCGAGGACCGGGTCACCGGGGTCGTGCTGAGCGACGGCACTGTGCTGCCCGCCGATGTGGTCGTGGAGTCGGTCGGCTCCGTGGCCAACGTCGAGTGGCTGGAGGGCAACGGCCTCGACCTCAGTGACGGCGTCCTTACCTGCGAGCAGCTGCGGGTCGGGGGACGGCCGGAGGTCGTCGCGGTCGGCGACGTCGCCCGCTTCCCCAACGCCCGCTACGACGGCGTACCCCGGCGTGTCGAGCACTGGTCGATCCCCACCGACACGGCCAAGCACGCCACGAAGGCCCTTGTCGCCCATCTCACCGGCATAGACGGGGACTTGGTGCCCTTCGCCCCGCTGCCGACGTTCTGGAGCGACCAGCACGACTTCCGGCTGCAGTCCTTCGGCGCGCCCGTCCTGGGCAAGGACGACGTACGGATCCTGGACGGCGACCCCGACGGTGACGTCCTGGTCGGATACCACACCGGTGGCCGGCTCGTCGGCGTCGTCGCGCTCGGCGGTCAGGCCGCCGCGATGGGGGCCGCCCGGTATCGCGCCCAGTTGCTCAAGCAGCCCGCCCTCACCGCGTAAGGAATCCCTTCATGTCCACTGTCCGTGGTTACTTCCACCCCAAGACGGCGAGCGGTGCCTCCTCGCTGATCCCGTCCCCGCCGTGGCGCTACTCCGGCGACCTGCTGACCGTCGAGTACCGCACGGATCCCGCGCGGGTGCGTGAACTGCTGCCCGAGCCGCTGGAGCTGGCCGACGAGGACCCTGGCGCGGTTGCTTTGATCTGGGCCGACTGGCAGTCCTGCTCGGAATCGGGCCAGGAGCTGCTGGACCCGGTGCTCGCCCAGTACAAGGAGGCCTTCGCGGTCGTCCGCTGCAAGTACCGGGGACAGACCTACAGCCGCTGCGTCTACATCTGGGTCGACAAGGACTTCGCCATCGCCCGCGGACTGCACCAGGGATACCCGAAGAAGCTCGGCTCGATCCACCAGACCCGCCCGCACCCGTACGGGCCCGCCCCGCGCATCGAGGCCGGCGCCCGCTTCGGGGCGACCCTCGCCGCCGCCGACCGGCGCCTCGCCCAAGCCGTGGTCACCCTGCGTGAGCCGTCGGAGACCAACGGCTTCGTCAACGCCCACCCCATGGCCCACCACCGCTGGCTGCCCTCCATCGAGAAGGGCAAGGGCCTGGCGCTCGACGAGCTGATCGAGTCCGGCGCCGCCTCCTTCGAGGGCGGGCAGCCGTGGCGCGGCGACGCCGAGCTGGAGCTGTTCGAGGCGCCCACCGAGGAACTGGCACGCCTGGAGATCCGCGAACCGATCGCCGCCTACTACCGGCAGGTCGGCGTCGTCTGGGACGGCGGCCGACTGCTGGAGTCCGGCACGTCCGGCGCCGAGTAACCCCGTACGCACCACAGGACTTGGAGACCGGACATGACCGAGCACACCCTCACGGTGGCCGGGGTCGCCGTCGACACCCGGCACTGGATCGGCGGCGAGCGCGTCGCCTCCACCGAAACGTTCACCGATGTCTCGCCGATCGACGGCAGCCTTCTGGGGGAGATCTCCCGGGGCACCGCCATGGAGGCCGCGGCCGCGGTGGCCGCGGCGAAGGCCGCCTTCCTTGCCTGGGCCGCCACCCCCCGCGCCGAACGCGCCCGCATCCTGCATGCCGTCGCCGACGGCGTCGAGAAACGGCTGGAAGAGCTCGCCATCGTCGAGACCACCGACAACGGCGCCCTGCTCCGCTCCCACCGCCGGGGCGTCATGCCCCGCGTCGCCCACAACTTCCGCTTCTTCGCGGACTGGCTGCTGAAGCTGGAGCACGAGGACTTCGAGACGCGCGGGCACACCAACCACGTCAGCTGGGACCCGGCGGGCCCCAGCGTCCTGATCACCCCCTGGAACGCCCCCCTGATGCTGGCCACGTGGAAAGTCGCCCCCGCTCTCGCCGCAGGCAACACGGTCATCCTCAAGCCCGCCGAGTGGACCCCGCTGACCGCCTCCCTGCTGGCCGACATCGCCGCCGAGGCCGGGCTGCCGGCCGGGGTGCTGAACGTCGTGCAGGGGTACGGCTCGGAGATCGGTGACGCCCTGACCTCGCACCCTGACGTGCGGCGGATCAGCTTCACCGGTTCGGTGCCGACGGCGAAGCGGATCTCGGCCTCGGCTGCCGCGAACCTGACCCCGCTCAGCCTCGAACTCGGCGGGAAGTCCCCCCTGTTGGTGTTCGCCGACGCCGACCTGGACCTCGCGGTCGACCTGGCGGTGGAGCAGTACGACAACGCCGGGCAGGTGTGCCTGGCCGCAACGCGCTTCCTGGTCCAGGAGTCGGTCGCCGAGGAGTTCACCCGCCGCTTCGTCGAGAAGGCCGGGCAGCTCACCCAGGGCGACCCGCGTGACGAGGCCACCGACATCGGCCCGAACATCCACCCGCGCCAGCTGGAGAAGATCGACGGGTTCGTGCAGCGGGCGATCGCGGCCGGGGCCCGCGCGGTCATCGGCGGGCACCGGGGGGACGGCCAGTACTACGCGCCGACCCTCCTCACCGACGTCGCCCAGGACTCGGAGATCGTGCAGGAGGAGGTCTTCGGACCGGTCCTGACACTGCAGACCTTCGCCACCGAGGACGAGGCCGTCCGCCTCGCCAACGACACCCGCTTCGGGCTGGCCGCCACGCTCGCCACCGGTGACCCGGAGCGCGCCGAACGCGTCACCGCCCAGCTGGTCGCAGGCACGGTCTGGACCAACTGCTTCTTCGTCCGCGACCTGCAGGCGCCCTTCGGCGGCTCCCGCCACTCCGGCGTCGGCCGCGAGGGCGGCACCTGGAGCTTCGACTTCTACTGCGACGTGAAGAACACCGTGACCGCGCCGAACGGCTGGAGGAACCATGGGTGAGATCGTCGGGGCGGGCCTGCTCGCCCACGTCCCCACCATCGTGCTTCCGCAGGAGACCCGGCTGGAGCTCAACGCGGGCAAGGAGATCACCCTCGTCACCGGCCTGCACCAGCTCCGCAAGGACGTCTTCGAGCGCGACGACTACGACACCGTCGTCGTCCTGGACTCCCACTGGGCCACGACGGTCGAATTCGTCGTCACCGCCCAGCAGCGCAGGGCCGGCCTTTTCACCTCCGAGGAGCTGCCGCGCGGCATGTGCCGGATGCCGTACGACTTCCCGGGTGACCAGGAACTCGCCCACAACATCGAGAAGTTCGCCGACAAGCACGGCACCTGGATCACCGCGATCGACGACGAGTACCTACCGATCTACTACGCCACCATCAACCTCTGGAAGTTCCTCGGCGAGGGGCTGCACGACAAGCGGTGGGTGACCATCGGGGTCTGCCAGACCGGCGACATGGAGGACCACCTGCGCCTCGGCCGCGCCCTGGCCGACGGCATCGCCGCCACCCCGGGCCGCCGGGTCCTGCTCATCGCCTCCGGTGCGCTGTCACACACCTTCTGGCCGCTGCGCGAACTGCGCGACCACGAGTCGAGCGACCCGGTGCACATCTTCACGCCCGAGGCGCGCGAGGCCGACCAGGAGCGGATCGCCTGGTTCAAGGAGGGCCGCCACGACAAGGTCCTCGACACCATGGACGCCTTCTGGAAGTTCAAGCCGGAGGCGAAGTTCTTCCACTACCTGATGATGGCCGGCGCCCTCGGCGAGCAGGCGTGCGTCGCCCGGGCCCGCCAGTACGGGGAGTACGAGAACTCCATCGGCACCGGTCAGGTCCACCTCTGGTTCGACCGCCCGGCCGACGGCTGGACCGGCGCCGGCCTGCCCTCCCCGCGCACCCCTCACAGCCGTATCTAGAAAGGCCCGCCATGCCCGAATACCGCCGCATTCTGCTGGACGGCGCCGCCGTCCAGGTCACCGTCGACGGCGACGAACTGGTCGCCGGGGACGGCCGCCGCGTCAAGATCGAGGACGCGCAGCACCTGCCGCCGGTCGTGCCGTCCAAAGTGATCGCCGTCCACCTCAACCACCGCAGCCGCGTCGACGAGTTCCGGATCGACCTCCCCGACACCCCCACCTACTTCCACAAGCCGACCTCCTCCCTCAACTCCCACAAGGGCGCCATCGTCCGCCCCGAGGGCTGCAAGTGGCTCAACTACGAGGGCGAGGTCGCCATCGTCATCGGGAAGACCGCGCGGAACATCTCCCCGGCCGAGGCGGGCGAGTACATCGCCGGCTACACGATCGCCAACGACTACGGCCTGCACGACTTCCGCGACACCGACGCCGGGTCCATGCTCCGCGTGAAGGGCTCCGACACCCTCTGCCCACTCGGCCCCGGTCTCGTCACCGACTGGGACTTCCACGGCAAGAGCCTGCGCACCTACGTCAACGGCGAGGTGGTGCAGGACGGTTCGACCGACGAGATGAAGTGGGACATGCACTACCTCGTCGCCGACATCGCCCGCACCATCACCCTCTACCCCGGTGACGTCCTGCTCTCCGGCACCCCCGCCAACTCCCGGCCCGTCCAGCCGGGGGATGTGGTCGAGGTGGAGGTGGAGGGGCTCGGCCGGCTGACGAACCGCATCGTGACCGGCCCGACCCCGGTCCGCACCGACGTCGGCGCCCAGCCCACCGAGTCCGAGGAGGTCCTGTCCACCGCGCTCGGCGGCGACTGGGAGTTCCGCGGCATCCGCCCGCCCAGGCGTTGACTGACGCCCATGAACGGCGCCGCACCGGGCCTGCCGACCGAGGCGTCCGGTGCGGCCGCCCGCCCAGGTAGGGTCGCCTCCATGACCGAGTCCACCGACGCCCCCAAGAGCCGGCCCTCACGCAAGCGCCTGCACTACGGCGAGGGCCGGGAAGCCCTGCTGAACGCCGCCGTCCGTGTGGTGGCGCGGGGCGGCCTGCGCAGGCTCACCTACCGGGCCGTCGCGGAGGAGGCCGGGGTCACCCACGGCCTCGTGGTGCACCACTTCGGTTCGCGCGATGCCCTGATCGAGGAGACCCTCGCCCACACCATCCGCACCTCGCTGAGCACCAGTGCGCTCGAACCGGGCACCGGCAAGGTCGCGGACTTCTCGGCGGGGCTGTCGGAGATGGTCACGGCGGATCCGGACATCCAGGCGTTCCAGTACGAGCTGCTGCTGGAATCGCGCCGCCGCCCGGAGCTGCTGCCGCAGATCCGCGCGTTGTACGACGAGTACTTCGACGCCACCCAGCGCGAACTGACCCGCATGCTGCCCGCCGGCGCGGACAAGGCACTGACCCGGCTGGTCTTCGCCGCGCTCGACGGCCTCGTACTGCACCAGCTCGTCCTCGGTGAGCCCGAGGTCACGGATGCCGCACTGGAAGAGCTGCGCTCCTTGCTGAGGTTCCTCGACGCAGGCGGTGACGCTGCCGGCGACCGTACCGCCGAGGACGGCTGAAAACCCCCTCTGACCTGCTTTTTCCAAGGCTCCGGACGTTCCGCGTCCGGAGCCTTTCGCTGTTCGGCGCCATGATCTCGTTTGATTCCGTACGAGTAAAGAGTTGGTTACGGTCGCAGGAAGCATTGACGCAGCTTTCCAGGTGGATAATTCTCGCCTGCATGGCAGGGACCGTCCGCGGCCGCCATGCATCCCTAGGAGATCCCCATGACCATCGAGGCTCCCGCAGCCGAGCTGCTTCCGTTCCGCGATCCCGGCTACCGGGCGGACCCCGCTCCGTACTACGCCCGGCTCCGCGCGGAGGCGCCCGTCTACCGGCATCCGATCGGCGTGTACGTGGTGTCCCGCTACGAGGACGTCGCGAAGCTGATCCGCAATCCCACCCTCAGTGTCCGCAAGCTCGATTTCGGTGTGGCCGATCCATTGCACGACACGGTGCTCGGCCAGGACGCCCCCGACCACACGCGGCTGCGCCGCATCACCAACCGCTGGTTCACGCCCAAGGCGGTCGAGGAGTGGTCCAAGGTGATGCAGGCGTCCGTGGACGCCGTGCTCGACAAGGCGGTTGAGGCGGGCGGCGCGCTCGATGCGGTGGACGACCTCGCCCTGCGCTCCACGTTCGAAACCATCTGTCACATCTTCGGTGTCGAGCCCACGAAGATGCTGGAGATCCAGAAGGCCACCTATGACATCGGCGTCAGCCTTGGGCCTGGGTCCGACGAGGACGACTGGCGGGTCACCGGTGAAGCCTTCGAGTGGTACGAGCAGCACAACCGCGCCCTGATCGCCCACAAGCGCGCCCACCCCGGCAGCGGACTGATCGACCACTTCCTCGCCGAGCAGCACGCGGGGAACATGACCGAGAACGAGGTCATCTTCTCGATCCTGCTCTTCTTCGCCGTCGGTCACCTGGACATCAAGCACCTCATCGTGCAGGGCATCCGGCACATGGCCGAACACCCCGAGTACATCGGGATCTACCGCGACCAGCCGGAAATCCGGCCCGGCTTCATCAACGAGGTGCTGCGCATCGAGACCCCCGAGCAGATGGTCTCCCGCCTCACCACCCAGGAAACGGTCATCGGCGACACGACCGTGCCCGCCGGCGAGGTCCTCGTCCTGCTCATCGGCTCCGCCAACCGCGACCAGGAAGCCTTCCCCGACCCGGACCGTTTCGACCACAACCGTCCGGCCGCCGCGAGCCAGCACCTGGCCTTCGGCTCCGGCCAGCACGGCTGCGCGGGACAGGTGCTCGCCCGCGCACAGGCCGACGTCGTCTTCACCACGCTGGTCAACCGCTTCAGCATGATCGAACTCGCCGGTGAGCCCACCTTCACCCACACCGAGTTCCTGCGCAGCATCGCCCACCTGCCGATCCGGCTGCGCTGACAGAACGCCGGCCGTTCCCCCAGCACACAGCACAGCACCACACCCAGGAGTCATCATGCGCGTCGAAGTCGACCTCAAGAAGTGCCAGGACCACGGCCAGTGCGTCTACGCCGCCCCCGAACTCTTCGCCCTCGACGAGCAGGGACGCCTGTCCCTGCGGAACGAGGCCACCGAGTTGTACACGGCGGAGGTGGACGCGGCGAACGTCGACGAGGTGCAGGAAGCCGCGGACGTCTGTCCGTTGCAGGCCATCACCGTCCACGAGTAGCCGGGCACCGACAGGGCACCGATGGCCGCCGGGTTGCCCGGTTGCCGGGTTGCTGTGTCGAGGCCGTCGACGACGGCTGTCCGGCCGTCTCGCCGCCGAAGGGTGACGCGGCGGACTTCCGCTGCCGTCCTGGCGCCGCTACCGCGGCGGCCCTCGGGCGGGCGCCCGACGGCTCGGCCGGATGGCCCCGCCGGTTCCCGTGGGGATGTCACTCCCGGGCGGGAGCGGTAGCGGAAAATCATCACCCAACCCCTTGTCATGTGGATAGTTCCGCCTCACCATGAGGCAACTCGTTTGGCTCCAAAATAAATCTCCTTCGCTCCGCTCCCCTGGCAGGTGATCCGCGTGGACAGTCAAACGGTCCAGAAAAACCAGACCGTGCAGGACGAACCCACCGCTGGCCGACTCAAGCCCAACTCCCTCGGTGTCCTCGGCATCCTCTTCTTCGTCCTCTCCGCACAGGCCCCCCTGACCGGCATCGCCGGGGCTGTGCCCATCGCCGTCGCCATCGGCAACGGCGCGGGTACGCCCGCCGCCTATGCCGGGGCCGGCATCGTCATCCTGCTGTTCTCCGTGGGCTTCGTCGCCATGGGACGCCATGTCGTGGACGCCGGCGCCTTCTACACGTACATCGGCAAGGGGCTCGGCCGTCCGACCGGCTCCGGCAGCGCCGGTGTCGCGCTCTTCGCCTACTGCGCGGTCCAGGCGGCCATGTACGGGCTGTACGGATCGATCGTCAGCGCCCTGGTGGAGCAGTACACCGGTCTGAACGCGCCGTGGTGGGTCTGGACCCTGGTCACCATGGCGATCGTCCAGGTCCTCGGCGCGGCCGGCATCGAGATGGGGGCCAAGGTGCTGGCCGTGTTCGTCCTGGCCGAGTTCAGCATCCTGCTCGTCTTCGCCCTGGTCACCCTTTTCAAGGGCGGCGGCCCCGAGGGGCTGGGTTTCGCCGACAGCTTCTCGCCGCACGCTGCGCTCCAGGGTGCTCCCGGCGTGGCCCTGATGTTCGCCGTGGCGTCGATGTTCGGCTTCGAGGCCACCGCCATCTACGGCGAGGAGGCGCGCGAGCCCCGCAGGACAGTGCCCCGGGCCACGTACCTCTCCGTCGCCGTGATCACCGGCTTCTTCGCCTTCACCTCGTGGATGCTGATCTCCGCCCACGGCGCCTCCCGCGCCACCGCCGAGGCCGGCAAGGCGCTGGCGAGCGGTGACGCCACGGCATGGGTCTTCGCACCGATCACCGCGCAGTTCGGCGCCTGGGTGGGCGACGTCCTGCCGATCCTCCTGGCGACCTCCCTCTTCGCCGGCATCCTGGCCTTCCACAACTCCGCCAACCGCTACCTCTTCTCCCTCGGCCGCGACGGCCTGCTGCCCCACGGGCTGACCGCGATCAATCGGAGTCACTCCCCGTGGGTGGCGGGCAGCGTGCAGACCGTGCTCTCCCTGCTGCTCGTCATGCCCTTCGCGCTGCTGGGCAAGGATCCGGTGCTGACCCTCTTCTCGTGGTTCAGCGGGGTGGCCGTGCTGGGGATCATGCTCCTGTACCTGCTGACCTCCGTGTCGGTGGTGGTGTTCTTCCGGCGCGAGCGGTTGGACACCCGCCCCTGGAACACTCTGATCGCCCCCATCCTGGGCGCGCTCGGCATCGCCGGTGCGATCTGGCTGATCCTGGCCAACTTCACGACCCTCATCGGCGGCGACTCGACCACGGCGACCTGGCTCGAACTCGCCGTCCCGGCGGTCCTGGTCCTCGGCATCGTCGCCGCCCGCGTGACGCGTGACCGGGCGACGGGCCCGGCCTGAAGAAGCTGCTTCTCACGGTGTGACCGGTCCGGTTCCCGCTCCCCGGGACCGGGCCGGCCACGTCCGGCTCCCACCCGCCCACGGAGGATTCACTTGAGCTCGGGATACGTGTGGCACGAGCTGTTCGGCTGGGCCGACAGCGGCAGCGGCGGGCTGTTCCCCGCCGATCCGGCCGCCGGGCTCCAGCCGTTCGGCCACCATGTGGCACACGCCGACACCAAGCGGCGGCTGCACGAGCTCGTCGCCGTGTCCGGCCTGATCGGCCATCTGGAACGCGTCGAGGCACGACACGCCACGGAGGAAGAGGTACTGCGGGTCCACACCCCCGAACACGTCGGTCGACTGCGGCGTGAGAGCACCCTGCCCAAGGGCGGTGACGCCGGCGACGGCATCTCCCCCTTCGGCAAGGGCGGTTACGAGATCGCGGCGCTCGCCGCGGGCGGTGCGATCGAACTGGTCGAAGCGGTCGTCACCGGACGGGTGGACAACGGCTACGCGCTCGTCCACCCATGCGGGCATCACGCCCCGGCCCACACCGGCATGGGGTTCTGCATGCTCAACAACGTGGCGATCGCGGTCGCGCACGGCCGTGCCGCCCTGGGCGTGCGGCGGGTCGCGGTGGTCGACTGGGACGTCCACCACGGCAACGGCACCCAGTCCGTCTTCTGGGAAGAGCCCGACGTCCTGACCCTCTCCGTGCACCAGGACGGCTGCTTCCCGCCCGGCTCCGGGCATCTCACGGAACGCGGCGGGCCATCGGCGCCCGGCAGCGCGATCAACATTCCGATGCCGCCCGGTACCGGCGACTTCGGCTACCTCTACGCCTTCGAACGGGTCGTCGTACCCTCCCTGCGCGCCTTCGCCCCGGAACTCATCGTCGTCGCCTCGGGGTCCGATCCAGGCGCGATGGACCCGCTCGCGCGCCAGCTGGTGACCAGCCGCGGTTTCCGGGGCATGACCGAGCAGGTCCTCCAGGTCGCCGCCGAGGTTTGCGACGGCAGGGTGGCGATGGTGCAGGAAGGCGGCTACAGCCTCTTCTATGTGCCGTTCTGCGGGCACGCCGTCATCGAGACCCTGGCCGGGGTGAAGGTGCTGGACGACGCGCTGTTCCCGGTGGTCGGCGGGATGACGGGACACGACCTCGCGCCGCACCAGAAGGCGCTGGTCGACGAGGTCGCCGCGCTGGTGCTGCCCGCATGAGACGGTCAGTCGGCCGTGCCCGCGACCCGATCGAGGAACCCGTCGACCAGGCGGCGGGCGTTCGCGCGGGCCGTCGCCGCCAGGTCCCTTGTCCGGGTGAGCAGCTCCCCGGGGTCCACGCCGTGCTGCAGGCACTGCTCGGCGCCGCCGAGCTCCAGGTACCGGCGCACGGTGGCGGGCGTGATCTCCGGATGGAACTGCATCCCCAGGCTCCGCCCGAGCCGGAACGCCTGGGTGCACACGGAGTTGCGGGCCACCTCCTCGGCTCCGGGTGGCAGGAGGCAGCGGTCGTAGTGCCACTGGAACCACGGGCCCGGGCCGATCAGTGCGGGATCGTCGGTGTCGACCCGGACCCAGCCGATCTCCGGGCGCGGCGACGCCTCGACCGAGCCCCCGAGCGCGGTGGTCAGCGCCTGAGCGCCGAAACAGACCCCGAGCACCGGGACACCGAGGTGGTGGGCCTTGCGCAACAGCGCCAGCTCTCCGCCGATCCAGGAACCCACGGCCGTCTCGTCGTAGACCGACCAGGGCGCGCCGAGCGACACGATCAGGCCCCAGCCGTCGGCCGCCGGGAAGTCGAAGGCCACGTCCGGCGCGTGGTGGCGATGTCCGGGTACGACGGTCACGACGTGCAGGTCGTATCCGCGCCGGGCGAGCCGGGCCCCGACCGGACCGGGATCGGTCACGTGGTCGTGCTGGATGACGAGTGCGCGCACGGTGGGCTCCCTCCCGGGTTCACGGACCCGTCGGATCGATCCGTGAACGCTTGTGACGGCTGAGCCCACACCATATCGTTTGGAATCAAATAAAGTATCCGGAGGTTCTGCATGCTGGACATCACCCACGAGGAATGGCTGCGCCGGGCCAAGGCACTGGACCCGGCCGGCGCGCATCACATCGACGGTGTCGACGAGGGCGGGTCAGGGGCGACCTTCGCCGCCGTCTCCCCCCGCGACGGCCAGATGCTGACCCAGGTCGCCGACGGGGGCACGGAAGAGGTGGACTCGGCCGTGGCCGCCGCCCGCCGGGCCTTCGACTCCGGCCCCTGGCCCCGCCTCGCACCGGCCGACCGCGGCCGGATCCTGCTGCGCATCGCCGACCTGCTCGAAGAGCACCGCGAGGAACTGGCGCTGACCGTCAGCCTGGAGATGGGCAAGCCGATCACGGACGCGTACGAGATCGAGCTGCGCGCCGTCATCAACACGTTCCGCTGGTACGGGCAACTGGCCGACAAACTCACCGACGCCTCGCCCCACACCGCCCCCGATGCCCTGGCGCTGGTCACCCGGGAACCGGCCGGTGTCGTGGGCGCGGTGGTGCCGTGGAACTTCCCCCTCACGCTGGCCGGTTGGAAGGTGGCTCCGGCACTCGCGGCGGGCTGCACCGTTGTACTGAAGCCGTCGGAGAACTCGCCACTCTCGGCCCTGCTGCTCGGCCGGCTCGCCACCGAGGCCGGCCTGCCGCCGGGTGTGCTCAACGTGGTGAGCGGCAAGGGCCCCGTCGCCGGGCGCGCCCTCGGTCTCCACCCCGACGTCGACGTCCTGGCCTTCACCGGCTCGACCGCCGTGGGCCGTCACTTCCTGCACTACGCGGCCGACTCCAACCTCAAGCGGGTCTGGCTCGAACTCGGCGGCAAGTCCCCCAACATCATCTTCCCGGATGCGCCCGACCTGGAGAAGGCCGCCGCCACCGCCGCCTGGGGCATCTTCTTCAACCAGGGCGAGATGTGCACCGCCCCCTCCCGGCTGCTGGTGCACTCCTCCATCGCCGAACAGGTCACCGACGCGATCGTGGCGCGAGCCCGGGAACTGGTCGTCGGGGACCCGCTCGACCCGGCGACCGAGATGGGTGCAATGGCCGGTGAGAGCCACCTCGAACGGGTCCTCGGCCACATCGAGACCGGCCTCGAGGAAGGCGCCCGCCTGCGCGTCGGCGGCGGCCGCACCCTGGCCGAGACCGGCGGCAGTTTCCTGCGCCCCACCGTCTTCGACCACGTGCGCCCCGGCATGCGGCTGGCCCGCGAGGAGATCTTCGGCCCCGTCCTGTCCGTCCTCACCTTCGACGACCTCGACGAGGCTGTTGAACTCGCCAATGACACCGAGTACGGCCTCGCCGCCGGCCTGTGGACCTCCGACCTGTCCACCGCCCACCAGGTCTCCCGGGCGCTCAGGGCCGGAACCGTCTGGGTCAACTGCTACGAGGAGGGCGACCTGACCGTCCCCTTCGGCGGCATGAAGCAGTCCGGCAACGGCCGCGACAAGTCCGCCCACGCCATCGAGAAGTACACCGAACTGAAGACCACCTGGATCCAGCTGTGACCCGACCCCTGATCGCGATCCCCGCCCGCTTCTCCGCGACGACCTCCGCGCTGCGCTACGCCGCCGAGGTGGGCGCCCGCGCGCTGATCGAGGCGGTGTGGCGGGCGGGCGGCGAGCCGGCGAGCATCCACCCCGCCTCCGCAGACGTGGCCGAACGTCTCGCTCGCTTCGACGGCGTCCTGCTCCCCGGCGGCGGAGACCTCGCCCCGCACCGCTACGGCGCAACCGACACGCACGAGAGCGTCTACGACGTCGACGCCCTCCAGGACGACTTCGACATCGAGGTCGCCCGCCAGGCCATCGACTCGGGCCTGCCGCTGCTGGCGATCTGCCGAGGACTCCAGGTCGTCAATGTCGCCCTCGGCGGCACCCTGGAGCAGGACATGGGCGGCCCGGAACGCGAGCACCGGCATGTCGTCCACCCCGTGGCGATCCAGCGTGGCACCTTGCTGGAGCAGGCCACCGGCGCGCAGAAGGTCGAGGCGTCCTGCTACCACCACCAGCGCGTCCACCGTGCCGGCGTGGGACTCGCGGTCACCGCGTGCGCGGCCGACGGCACCGTGGAGGGGCTCGAACTTCCCGGTGTCCACGGATGGTTCACCGCTGTCCAGTGGCACCCGGAGGACACCGCCCACGAGGACCCCACCCAGCAGGGACTGTTCGATGCCCTGGTCCGAGCCGCCCACGACAGACGCTGACACCGCAATGACATTCTTCGGCAGCACCAGGCGGCCAAAGCCCCGACTGTCCCCGGAACTCGACGATGCGGCCCTGGGCCGGGTGCCCAGAGGTATCGCCTCTTTGCGGGGCCCGGGCCCACAGGACCTCGCCATCGCCCGGATCGAGCAGCTCCTGCGGGACACCGGGCCCGACTGGGACCGCCGCTGCCACCGGATCTCCGTGCTCGCGCAGGCTGCTCCCGCGCTGGCCCGCGGGTGGCACAAGCGCCGACCGCGCGACCCTGACGCGCTGGTTCTCGCCGGGTGGGCCGAACGGGCCACGGATCCCTGGAGTGCCCTTGGCGCTCTGCCGCCTCGCCGCCGAGGCGCGTCCGGGCGATCCGACGCCCTGGGTGGGCGCGCTGGCGGCGCTGCGGTCGCTGGGGCTGCCCCGTGCCGAGCTCGCACCGGTCTGGGAGGAGATCCGCGCGCGTGATCCGTGGCACCGGCAGGCGCATCTGCAGATCCTGGGCTATCTCTCCCCGGAGGAGCAGAGGAGCCAGAGCGCGTTGCGGGACTTCCTCGACGACGTCGTCGCCGTCATGCCGCCGGACGCTCCGGCGGCATGCCTGCCGCCCACGGCCGCCGTGCGGCAGTACCACCGCGACCTGGACGGAGGAGGAGTCCGGGCGCTGGGGGCGAGCCGCTACTGGACACAACCGCACGTCGTGCGATGGGTGGGTCAGGCGCTGACCTCCTGGCTGAGCCCCCGGTCACCTGCGCCAGGCCGCCGCCGTCGCCGACCTCGGGCTGCTTGCCTACTGCCTGGTGCGCACCGGCCGCACGGGTGACACCCGACCGGTGTTCACCGCGATCGACGGCCTGGTGACGCCCTGGCCATGGGGCCACGAGGGAGAACCGCTGGAGCGCTACACCTTCTACGCCGGCCGCCTGTGATCGTGCGTACGGCTCGCCGGGCCCTGTGGGCTGGGGCAGACGGCGAGCATGCGCGCGTACTGCCTGCCCGGCCCCGGCGCCGCCGGTGCCCGCCGGCGCGCACACGGCTGCGGGGCCGAGCCCGAACAGGCTCGGCCCCGCAGCTTTCCCGTCAGGGCCGGCCGCGCTCGGCGGCTTCGACGATGTTGGTCAGCAGCATGGCCCGGGTCATCGGCCCCACCCCGCCCACCGGTGGGGCCAGGGAGCCGGCGACCTGCCCGACGTCCGGGTGGACGTCCCCGAGGATGCCCTCCACGGTCCGGGTGATGCCCACGGACAGGACCGTGGCGCCCGGCTTGATCCAGTCGGGCCCAACGAGGTGGGCCACGCCGGCCGCGGCCACGACCACGTCGGCGACCCGGGCGTGGGCCGCGGTGTCCTGGGTGGCCTCGTGGCACAGGGTGACCGTGGCGTGTTCGGTGCTTCGGGTCAGCATCAGGCCCAGCGGGCGGCCCACCGTGATGCCGCAGCCGATCACGCAGAACTGTCTGCCGGTGATGGCCACCTGGTTGCGGCGGAGCAGGTCGATGATGCCGCGGGGCGTGCAGGGCAGCGGCCCGGGAATGCCGAGCACGAGGCGCCCGAGGTTCGCCGGGTGCAGCCCGTCGGCGTCCTTGGCGGGATCGACGAGCTCCAGTACGGCGTGGGTGTCGATGTGGGCCGGCAGCGGCAGCTGGACGATGAAGCCGGTGCAGGCCGGGTCCGCGTTGAGCCGGAGCACGGCGGCCTCGACGTCGGCCTGCGATGCGGTGGCGGGCAGCTCCACCCGGATCGACGCGATGCCGACCTGGGCGCAGTCGCGGTGCTTGCCGCCGACGTAGGAGTGGCTGGCCGGGTCGTCGCCGACCAGGATGGTCCCCAGGCCCGGGGTGACGCCCCATGCCTTCAACGCCTGGACGCGGGCGGTGAGTTCGGCCTTGATCTCGGCTGCCGCGGCCTTGCCGTCGAGCAGCGTCGCGGTGGTCATGGTCGTACGAACCTCTCGGGTCAGGAGAACACGACGGTGCGGGAGCCGGTCAGCACGACCCGGTCCTCGGCGTGCAGACGCACCGCCCGCGCCAGGACGACCCGTTCGACGTCCCGGCCGATGGCGACCAGCTCCGGCGCGGTGTGCCGGTGTCCGACACGCACCACGTCCTGCTCGATGATCGGGCCCTCGTCCAGGTCAGCGGTCACGAAGTGGGCGGTGGCGCCGATGAGTTTGACGCCCCGGTCGTGGGCCTGGTGGTACGGCTTGGCGCCCTTGAAGCCCGGCAGGAACGAGTGGTGGATGTTGATGACCCGCCCCGACAGCTTGCGGCACAGGTCGTCGGAGAGGACCTGCATGTAGCGGGCGAGGACCACGAAGTCGACCCGGTGCTCGGCGACCAGCCGCACCAGCTCGGCCTCCGCCTCCGGCTTGGTGTCGCGGGTGACAGGGAGGTGGACGAACGGGATACCGTAGCGCTGCGCGACGGGCGCCAGGTCGGGGTGGTTGGAAACGATGAGCGGGATGTCGACGGGCAGTTCGCCCAGACGCCAGCGGTAGAGGAGGTCGACCAGGCAGTGGTCGAACTTCGACACCATCAGCAGGACCCGGCGCCGCTGCTGCTCCGGCCGCAGGGACAGCACGGGGTCGAAGCGCGCCAGGCGCGGGGAGAGCTCGTCCCGCAGGCCCTCGACGTCGGCCTGCGGGGTCTCCAGGAGCACCCGGATGGTGAAAGTGCCGGTGCCGGGATCGGAGAACTGGGCACTCTCCACAATGTTGCCCTTGGCCTCGGTGATGCCACCGGACAGGGCGTGCACGATGCCCGGCTGGTCGGGACAGCTGACGGTCAGGATGTAGCGCTGCATGGCTGCGGTGCCTTCCGGCTCAGGCCCGTACGCGGGTGCGCTCGGGGTCGTACACGGGGGTGGGCTTCACCGTGGCGTCGGCCTTGGAACCGTCGGCGGCGACCGCGGTCAACACGGTCCCTGACTTCACCGCGTCACGGTGCACACGGGCGAGCCCCAGGGTGGCGCCGTCGAGCACGGGCGAGGGCACGGCCATCGTCACGTAGCCGACGTCCCGTCCGTCCAGCTCCAGCCGCGCGCCCTCGGCCGCCTCGGGCGCGGCGTCCACGACGACGCTGACCACACGCCCCGGCGCGGTGCCCTTCTTGGCGAGCAGCGCGTCGCGGCCCTGGAAGGGGCCCTTGTCGAAGTCGACCGCCCAGCCCATCCGGCACTCGAACGGGGTGACGGTGTGGTCGTACTCCAGCTCACCCATGATCATCCCGGCCTCGGTGCGGCACGTCAGGAGGGCGAGCGCGCCGGCGGCCTTCACCCCGAGGTCAGCCCCCGCGTCGAGGACCGCGTCCCACAGGTCCAGCGCACGCTCGCGCGGCACCTGGATCTCGTAGCCGAGTTCGGCGGTGAACCCGATCCGGCTGACCTGCGCACTGATGCCGGCGACCAGGACGTCCCGGATGAAGGTGTAGTAGGGGAAGGCGGTGTTGGAGACGTCGACGTGCGTGAGCCGCTGGAGAACCTCGCGGCTGCGCGGTCCCTGCACGGTCAGTACGGCGAACTCGTCGCGACGCTCGGTGACCGTGGTGCCGTTGGGGGCGTGCGCGGTCAGCGATTGCTGGGTGGCGGGGTTGCCGCCGGTGACGACCACATGGCCGGGCGCGAGGACGGCCACGGTCACGTCGTCGATCATGAAGCCGTCCCCGTCGACGACCACGCCGTAGGCGATACGACGGGCGCCGAGCCCGCGGACGCTCCGCGAGAAGACGGCCTCGACGGTGGCGAGCGCGTCCTCGCCCTCGACGTGCCACTTGTAGAGCATCGAGTAGTCCAGCGCACCGGCGGCGGTGCGGAATGCCTCGTACTCCTCGGCCGGGTCCGTGATGAACAGGGGCACGGCATGGCCGTAGACGTCCATCCACTCCTCGACGCGGTCGTCGTACCGCGGGGAGAACGGGGTGCTGCGCAGTCCTTCGGGCAGGGCCATAGGAACTCCAGTGAGGCGGAGGAAGTGAGGCACCGCCGAGAATCTATCCATTCGGATAACTTGTCAATAGGATAGATTCCCTTGTGAGAGTGCGTAGGGGGGAGAGGAAAGGGGGGTGCATGACCAAGACGGTGGTCGAGGAGGGGACTGGCGGCCAGGACAATCGGCCCGGATACGGTCAGGGACGGGAAGCTTTGATGGCCGCGGCCATCAGAGTCGTCGCGCGAGGGGGACTGCGGAAGCTGACGTACCGGTCCGTGGCTGCCGAGGCCGGTGTGACCCACGGCCTCGTCGTCCACCACTTCGGATCACGTGACGCCCTGCTCGAAGAGGCTTTGGGCTGGGCTGTGCGGCGCAGCATCGAGACGTCGTCGTTGGTGCCCACCAGTGGCCGGCTGGAGGACTTCGCCGCGACGCTGGCCGGGTTCATCGCCGCCGATCCGGATCTGCAGGCGTTCCAGTACGAGCTGAAGCTCGAATCCAGCCGACGGCCGGAACTGCGCCACCACATCGACCTGCTCTACGACGCCTACCGCGATGCCGTCCGCGAGGCACTGGCCTGCTTCGACGTGTCGCAGGAGATGACGGAGATCGTCTTCGCGGCCCTGGACGGCCTGGTCTTCCACCAGGTCACGTCCGGCGCACCGGACCGCACCGAGGAGAGTGTCGACGCCTTGCGCCGGCTCCTCGCGGCCCATCGCGCGCAGGCGTCACCGAGGGCGCCCGGCGGTACATTGAATGAGCCGAAGCTCTCCTGCACCAGGAGCGGCGATGATGAGCATTTTCAAAGGGCGTGACCGGCCAGTCCGGCCGCACGGCAGGCTTTCCTCAGTCATACCGGCGCCCGGCGGCGCGACCGCGGTGCTGGACCAGCACCTGCGGTTCACCGGGTGGAGCCGGGAAGCCGAGGAGCTGTTCGGTCTGGCGTCCGAAGAAGTCCTGGGCCGGCCCGCCGACGCCGTCCTGGCCGACACCGAGACGGGTGCCGGCGTCTCAGCAGCTGGTGGCGGTGGTGCGGCATGGTCGCTCGGCCCTCGGCCGGTCCGCCGTGGTGATGGCCGCCCGGTGTCCGTGTCCTTGTCTCTCACCCCGCTCACCCTGGGGGCGGGTGCGACCGGGTGGCTGCTGACGGCCGTGGACGCCGAGCTGGCGCACCGGGAGGCCATCGGCCGGGCCATGCTTGACGGACTCGACCGGGAAGCGCCCGTCCAGTTGGTGGTCTACGACACGGACGCTCGGGTGCGCTGGATCAACACCGCGCTCGAAAAACAGTTCGGAATCCCGCTGGAGGACGCTGTCGGCAGATTCGTGAAGGACATCCTGCCGCAGGGCGAGGTGCTGGGGGAGGGGGAGGGGACAGCCACGAGCGTCGAAGAGATCGTCCAGCGCGTGGCCCGCACCGGCGCACCCGTGATCGACGTCCGCTACCGCAGCTCCACTCTCCTCGACCCCCGTCACGAACGCGTCTGGTCCTGTTCCTACTTCCGGCTTCAGGACGATGACGGCCGGCCGATCGGAGTCTGTGAGGCCGGCCTCGATATCACCGACCGCTATGTGGCGCGCCAGCGTCTTGCCTTGCTCAGCCGGGCCAGCGGCAGTATCGGAAGGACCCTGGACATCCGGCGCACGGCCCAAGATCTGGCGGAACTCGTGGTCCCCGAGTTCGCCGACGCCGTCACTGTGGACATCGTCGAAGCCGTCCTGAGCGGGCAGGAACCACAACACTTCGCCACCCACCCCACCCTGTGCCAGGTGGCTCACCGCACCGATCACGCCGCGGCCAAGGACACCGCGTACGACGCACTGGACACCGTCCGCCTGCGGTGCCTGGCCCAGAACGCGCCGGCCACCGACGCGGCCACCCACATGCTCGCCCTTCCCCTCAAGGCCCGTGGCGCCACCCTGGGCGCGGTGGCCTTCGCACGCTCCCGACACGCCGACCCCTTCGAGCACGAGGAGATCCAACTCGCCGAAGAGCTCGTCTCCCGCACCGCGGTCTGCCTGGACAACGCCCGCCGCTACACCCGAGAACACGCGACCGCGCTCACGCTCCAGCGTGATCTACTCCCCCGCACCCTGCCCCAGCAACCGGGTGTGGAGGTCGCTCACCGCTATCTGCCCGCGGCCGGGCCCGCCGGCGTCGGAGGGGACTGGTACGACGTCATCCCCCTCTCCGGGGCACGCGTCGGGCTGGTGGTGGGCGACGTCGCCGGACACGGTACGAGCGCGGCCGCCACCATGGGCCGGGTGCGCACCACCGTCGCGGCGCTCGCGGCACTCGACCTCGCGCCGGACGAACTGCTCGCCCGTCTCGACGACCTCGTGGCGCGCACCGGCGCCCCGCCTTCCGGGCCCGCCGAGGCCGAGGACCAGGCACTGGGAGTCACCTGCCTGTACGCGATCTATGATCCGGTCTCCCGGCACTGCGTCATGGCGCGGGCGGGCCACCTGCCGCCCGTGCTCCTCACCCCCGACGGACACGCCGAGCTCGTGGACCTTCCCGCCGGACCGCCCCTCGGCCTGGGCGGCCTGCCCTTCGAATGCGCCGACATCGAGCTGCCGGAAGGCGCCACGCTCGCCCTCTACACCGACGGACTCGTCGAAAACCGTCACACGGACATCGACGCGGGAGTCAGCTCTCTCTGCACCGCACTCGCCGGGCCCGAGGACGGCCAACTGGACAAGACATGCGACAAGGTCATCACCACACTCCTGCCCCAGCCCCCCCGAGGACGACGCCGCACTGCTGCTGCTCCGCGTCCATGCCCTGGCCGAGAACCTGGTGGCGACGTGGGACGTGGCCTCCGACGCCGGAGAAGTGGCAAGAGCGCGGTCGCTGGCCCTTGATCAGCTGGCCGCCTGGGGAGTCGACGAAGCCGCGTCGTTCGTCGTCGAGCTCGTCGTCAGCGAACTGGTCACCAACGCGATCCGCTATGGCGGCGCTCCGGTGTGTCTGCGGCTCATCAGGGAACGTGGCCTCATCGTCGAGGTCTCCGACGGCGGCCACACCTCGCCCCACCTGCGGCGGGCTGCGATGGAGGACGAGGGCGGCCGAGGTCTGTTCCTGGTCGCGCAACTCACGCAGCAGTGGGGAACCCGATACACGCCAACGGGCAAGACCATCTGGACCGAGGTGTCGCTGGTTCCAGCCAGGATGCCAGGAACCTTCGCAGGCGAGCAATTCGACCTGTAGCGATCCGGGCTCCCTGGTCCGGGACTGTCGCGGCTCAGGCCTTACGGCGGCCGCTGCGGCGTGGCGCGGGGGCGGCACCGCCCAACAGATCCTGGCGGCGCTCCTCGCCGTCCTCCTCCACCTGCAGCACCACCCGGCGCAGTCCGTCGGCGACGGTCCGGCAGTCCGCGTCGCTGAGCCGCCCGGTGACAAAGGCTTCCTCTTCGTTGAACGCCGGAAAGAGGCG
Source organism: Streptomyces sp. NPDC059679 (assembly GCF_042734105.1). Classification (NCBI taxonomy): domain Bacteria; kingdom Bacillati; phylum Actinomycetota; class Actinomycetes; order Kitasatosporales; family Streptomycetaceae; genus Streptomyces; species Streptomyces sp. NPDC059679. Next base: position 113,918 of record NZ_JBHWES010000036.1, read on the forward strand.
CTGCATAAGCTCCTCCCCTTCGTCGGTCAGGCTCAGCAGCACCAGCCTTCCGTCGGTGGGATGGTCTGCTCGCTGCACAAGCCCTCGCCTTTCCAACGTCCGGGCAACCCCCGTGAGCGTGCCCTTGGAAATCCCGGCTTCTTCGGCCACGTGCCGCGTCTCCGATTCGCCCCAGATCCAGATGACCCAGAGCACCACGAAGGCGGTCCAGGTCAGGTCGACGCCGCGCAGCACGGAGTTCTCCAGGTGCTGCCGCACCGCCGAGGCGGCGCGATAGATGTTGGCGACAACGGCCATCTGGTCATGCCGGACGGGGATACCGCCGAGCCTGGCCGCTGCCAGTTTCTCGGCTTCGGCGATGGATCGATGGCCGGGCACGAGCACGCTCCTTCGGGCCGCCTGAGAAGCCATGAGACATGAGAATTGTTCGGGCCCAAATTATACGGTGCCTCATTGCCCTCGACCTCATGGGGGTCGACCCGTCCGGGCTCGGGGCGCTGCATGCTCGCACCCCACGCGGACAGCTTCCTCTGGCCTCGGACCTGCTGCGGGCCTTGAAGCTGAACTGAACTGAAGGGTGTCAATATTCCGATCAGGCCGCTGAGCTGGGCTCTTCCGGTGGACGGTGAGGCAGCCGGGGCGACATGGTGTGGTACTCGTTAATCAGTCCGCCAAGTACCTGGCGACGCCTGACCGCGGCAGCGGGCAGGGGGATGACGTTCGGGTCGTCGTCGGGCGCTCGTAGGCCGCGGCTGCGGTGGGCCCGTCCCGCGTTGTAGTGCTCCGCGTACGTGGTGAGGACCGTGCGCAGGTGTCGTTCACCGGTGATCAGGAGTCGGTCGGTGCACTCTGCGCGGGCTGTGCGTATCCATCGTTCGGCGAACGCGTTGGACCGGGGGCTCTGCGGTGGCGTTGGGATGACGGCTGTGCCGTTGCCGGCGAAGACGGCGTCGAACGCGGCGGTGAACCTGCTGTCCCGGTCACGGATGAGGAACCGGAAGCACCCAGCGGCGCTCTCCTCGAGATCCATCAGCAGATTGCGGGCGAGTTGGGTTACCCACGCACCGGTCGGGTGGGCGGTGACGCCCAGGACATGGACTCTGCCCTTGCCGGAAATCTCATCCGTGCAGGGCACGCCGCATGTTGATATCCGTGGAGGACGCCGCCGAGGCGATCGTGTCGGCGTATGTCGAGGCGGGCTAACGCGTCGGGATCGTCGATCGGTGGGGGCAAGGGGTGCAGTGGCCTGCGTTCGCGATGGCCAGGTGTGCCTGTGTGCGTTGTAGAACTGCTCGAACTCGCGCAGGGTGTGGAGGAGATGTCGTTGGTTCCAGATCAATGTCCGGTCCAGGAGCTCGCGGCGACAGGTCTGTATCCAGCGCTCCGTGATCGAGTTCATTCGTGGCATCTGGATGCCGCT
>NZ_JBHWES010000037.1:0-114280 GCF_042734105.1 Streptomyces sp. NPDC059679
GCCGCGCGGCGTATCGGGTGCTGTCACATCGAAGAGGCCGACGACGTCGGGGCGGCGGACGTGGAACTGCTCGCCGTGGTCGCCGGGCCGCTGGCCGTGTTCGTGGTGTCGCCTCCGGGGCTCGTGGTGGAGCTGGTGGGCGGGGTGGTCGGCGGCGTGGTGGGTGGCTTGGTGGTGGGGGTGGTCGGCGGGGTGGTCGGCGTCGTCGGGCGGTGGGTCGGGGTGTGCGTGGTGGACCCGGACGTGGGCGGGGTCGTCGTCGGCTGGCCCGTCGGCGACGCCGTGCCGCTGGACGACGGGGCGGTCGGGCTCTGCGAGGCGCTGGGCGAGCCGCTGACGAGCGTGGACGGGGACGTGGGCGCCCCGGGGACGCCGCTGGGGCCCGGCTGCCCGCTCTCGCCCGCGCCGCTCGTGGGCTCCTCGGCGGTCACCTTGTCGTCGTCGGCCTTACGGGAGGTCGACTCGCTCGGCTTGACGGTGTCGGCGGAGCCCTTGTCCCCGTCGCCCGAGGTGATGCCGATCGTCACCACCGTGCCGAGGACGGCCACGAGCAGGGCGCCCGCGCCCGCCGCGACCAGGTTGCGCCGGGCGCCGGTGAGCGCCGCGAAGCGGCGGCCGTGCGGGGCCCTGCCGCCGCCGGGGCCGCCGGCCCGGCTGCCGGGGCCGCCGATACCACCCGCGCCGCCCGTACCGCCGTCCCCCGTGCCGCCGGTGCCGACCGCGGCGAGTACGTCGGTACGGCTGAGGCGTTCGGTCGTCTCGACCCGCGGCGTGACGACGGTGATCTCGGTGTCGGCCGGGTCCTGCCGCGCCGCGGGCACCCCGCCGGGCGGGGAGGCCGACTCGTCGTGGCGTGCCTCCGTGACCTCCTCGCCCGGCGTCGTACGGCCGCCCGGCGCGGCGAAGACACCGGCCGCGGCCGGGCCGCCGGAGCGGTCGGTGACCAGGGCCAGGGCGCGCCGGCCCGCGACCGTGCCGCGCTTGTCGGCCAGTACGCCGCGCAGCCCGATGGACGCCTCCAACTCGGCCCGCGCCCGGTCCAGATTGCCCGTGCACAGCGCGAGGACGCCCAGCTCGTGGTGGAAGTACGCCTCCTCCGCGACCTGTCCGGCCAGCCGCGCGGCCTCCTGGCCGTGGCGCAGGGCGCGCTCCCAGGCGCCCCAGTGGAGCGCGGCGGCGAAGGCGGGGGTGGCGCTGCGGGCCAGCAGTACGGCGGTCTCGGCGCGGCCCGCCTCGCGGGCGGCGACCAGGGCGGCCATGGCGGTGAGGACCGCGTCGGCCTCGACGGCGACCCGCTCCGGGGCGACCGAGGGGTGGCCGGCCCACCAGGCGTAGTGCCGGGCGACGGCGCCCGCCCGCTCGGCCGTCCGGTCCGCGTAGCCGACGGCGGCGAGCTGGTCGGCCACGCCGACCGCCAGCCGGTAGTGCGGTCCCGCGGGTGTGACCAGGCCGCCGGCGATCAGCTCGACGAGCGCCGCGTCGGCGTGGGTGTCCCCGGCCAGCGCGGGCAGATGCGTCTGATGCGGGCACTCGCCGCCGAGCGCGACCGCGAACCGCAGGGTGTCCTGGGCCGCCTCGCTCAGCCGGGAAGCGATCAGCGCGACGGGGGCCGCGCCCTCGGCGAGCGTCGGCAGCGGGGTGGCGTCCCGTACGCCGGTCTCGGCGGAGGCGTCGTCCGCCGAGACCGGGTCCCCGGCCGAGCCCGAGGCCCCGGCAGAACCGGAAGCCTCGCCCCGCAGCGCGTCGCGCTGCCGCAGCAGTGCGCCCGCCTGGATGAACCGCAGCGGCAGCCCCTCGGATTCGAACCACAGGTCCGCGGCCCAGTCCCGCTCGTCCTCCGCCAACGGGCGCCGTACGGCCCGCTCGAGCAGTTCCAGGGACCCGGTGCGGCTCAGTCCGGAGAGGAAGACCTCTTCCAGGTGCGACTCGGTGGAGGGGGCCGCGACGGCCGGGGTGGTGGAGATCAGGAAGGCGCACTCGGGCGTCGCGTCCAGGAACTCGTCCAGCGCGGCGCCGCCGAACTCGATGTCGTCCAGCACGACGACCGCGCCGATCTCCGCGACCGCCGCCAGCAGCTCCGGGCGGCCGGGGCGGTACAGGGGCGCGCGGTAGACAGCGGCGTACAGCTCGTACAGCAGGTCGGTGGCGGTACGGCGGTAGCCGGAGAGGCGTACGACCCCGTCGGGCGCCAGGTCCTCGCAGTCCGCGGCGACGGCGTCCAGCAGCGTGCTGCGGCCCGCGCCGGACGGCCCGGTGACCCGCACCGACCGGCCGCGGGCGAGCAGCCGCGCCAGGCGCTCGCGCTCGTCCTCGCGCTCCAGCATCGGCACCTCGAAGGCCACCGCCCCCGCGGGCATCGGCGGGGCGGCGGCCCGGCGCAGCTCGGCGCGGTCGTCGGGGCCGCGGCGCTCGGGGTGGGCGGGCCGCCGGCCGGGCGGGCAGGGCTCTATCTCGCTGCCGTCGACCGGGTTGACCGTCAGCAGGTGGTCGCCGGCGACCACCTGGACCGTGCGCACGGGCGCGGGCGCGGGGCTTCCGCTCTCCGCCGGGTGCGGGGTCGGGGTGTCACGGCCGTGCTCTTCGGGTCCGCGGTTCGTCGGATCCATGGTGAAAGCCCCCCAGATGCGTGGCGTACTGTCCAAGCTTCCGGCCTGTCCGCACGCTTACCGAACCCTAGATCTCCACACAGTATCCACCGACGTGGAGCCCGCTCGCGCCGCCCCGAACACCCGCCGCCCGAACACCCGCGCCGCCCCCGGACACCCGCCGCCCCGGACACCCGCGCCGGCGCTCACACCCGCGGCAGCGACTCCGCTTCGAGTCCGCCCTCGATGGCCAGGATCCGGTGCAGCCGGGTGGCCACCAGCAGCCGCTGCATCTGGGGCGGCACCCCGCGCAGCACCAGCCGCCGGCCCGCTCGGCCGGCCTTCCGGTGCGCCCCCATGATCACGCCGAGCCCGGTGGCGTCCCAGGAGTCGAGCTCGGTCAGGTCGAGTACGAGGTCCCCGCCGCCGGATTCCAAAGCGGTGTGCAAGGCCGTACGGGCGTCCGCCGCGCTCCGGACGTCGAGTCGGCCCCCGACGGCGAGCTCGGCGTGGTCGCCCCTGATGTGCATATGCGCTCCCCTATGCGGTGCTCCCCCGGCTGTCGCCGGGATGGCCCCCTGTCTCCCATGAGTCAATCTGGTCTATCGAATTGACTGTGTCTCATGCGGTGAAGTTGCCGCTTGTAAGCGAACCGATACCGAATTCACCCGCAAGGGTGCACCTGCCCCTGATTGCGTTTGAGATGCGCAACAGGGGCAGGATGGCCGTACGGGCGGGACCGGCCCGGCGGACAGTCGGTCCGGGTCAGCCCGGGTCAGTAGCGGTAGAACCCGCCGCCGCTCTTCCGCCCGATGTCACCGGCGTCGACCATGCGGCGCATGACCTCCGGCGGCGCGAACTTCTCGTCCTGGGACTCGGTGTAGATGTTCTCCGTGGCGTGCAGCAGGATGTCCACGCCGGTCAGGTCGGCCGTCGCGAGGGGTCCCATCGCATGGCCGAAGCCCAGCTTGCACGCGGTGTCGATGTCCTCGGCGGTGGCCACCCCGGACTCGTACAGCTTGGCCGCCTCGACGACGAGCGCGGAGATCAGACGGGTGGTGACGAACCCCGCGACGTCGCGGTTGACGACGATACAGGTCTTGCCGACGCTCTCGGCGAACTCCCGTGCGGTGGCGAGGGTTTCGTCGCTGGTCTTGTATCCGCGCACCAGCTCGCACAGCTGCATCATCGGCACCGGCGAGAAGAAGTGGGTGCCCACGACCCGCTCGGGGCGCTCGGTGGCCGCCGCGATCTTGGTGATGGGGATGGCCGAGGTGTTGGAGGCGAGAATCGTCTCGTCCTTGACCAGGCCGTCGAGGGTACGGAAGATCTCCCGCTTGACCTCGATCTTCTCGAAGACGGCCTCCACGACGACATCCGCGTCGGCGGCGGCGTCCAGCTCGGTCGTGGTGGTGATGCGCGCCAGGGCCTGTTCGGCGGCCTCGGCGTCCAGCTTGCCCTTGGCGACGAACTTGTCGTACGAGGCGCGGATCGCGTCCGTGCCGCGGCGCAGCGCCTCATCGGTCACATCACGGAGCACGACGTCCCAGCCCGCCTGGGCGGAGACCTGCGCGATGCCGGATCCCATGAGTCCGGCCCCGATGACCGCGAGCTTCCTGGCCACGTTCACGTCCTTTCGTACGTTGCGTAACTGACGCCAATGGCCGGACCTTAACGCCCGTTCACGTCTCCTGGCAGCCCCTAGTAAGGCGCGTCACGGTGTGTTCTTCGCCGCATAGTTGAGCACGCGATCACTGAGCAGCGACTCCATGACGTCGATCTGGCGCAGCACCTCCACGGAGGTCTGCTCCGGTGCGCCGCCCGCGGCGTGGCAGCGCGCGATGCTGCGGTGCACTGCGTTCTGCATACCGATGACCTGGTGGGCGATGAACTCGGGCGTCGGGTCGTCCGGGGCGGCCCCCGTCTCCTCGCGCAGGGTGGCGGCGAGCCGGTCGACGGTCCGGCCCTGCATCCGCAGCACCCGGGCCATCAGCGTCGGCGACTCCTGGACGACCCGCATGAAGCGCGCGTAGCCCGGGTCCATCCCGGCGTAGGGGTTCCGCTCCGCGACGTCCTGGCGCAGCCGGGCCAGCACCGCCCGCACCGCCGAGGTGCCCTCCCCGCGCTCCCGCACGAGCAGCGAAGGGCGCTCGACGACCTCTTCCTCGCGGTCGAAGAGGAGGTCTTCCTTGGCGGGGAAGTAGTTGTAGACGGTGTTGACCGAGACGTCCGCGACCTCGGCGACCGCGGCGATGGTGACCGCGTCGAAGCCGTGCTCCAGGAAGAGCGCGGTGGCCATGTCCGAGATGTGCTGCCTGGTCTGCCGCTTCTTCCGCTCCCTGAGCCCTTCCGCCATGCCCCCCATCCTAGCTTCGATGGGGTCTATGAATTTTTGGGGTCGTTGCAAAATTTAAGTGTCCCTGCTTTTCTATCCACATGCCTGTCATCAGCACGGCCGGGCTCGCCCGGACCTTCCAGACCAAGCACGGCCCCGTCGAGGCCGTCCGCGGCATCGACCTCACCGTCAGGCCGGGCGAGATCCTGGGCTTCCTCGGCCCCAACGGCGCGGGCAAGACCACGACCCTGCGCATGCTCACCACGCTGCTCCCGCCCACCGGCGGGGCCGCGACCGTCGCCGGCTGCGACCTCGCCCGCGACCCGGCGGGGGTGCGCCGGAAGATCGGGTACGTCGCCCAGTCAGGCGGCGTCGACCCGTCCGTCTCCGTCCGCGAAGAGCTCGTCACCCAGGGACGGCTGTACCGGCTCGGCAAGGCGGAAGCCGCGGCCCGCGCCGAGGAACTGGCCGCCGAACTCGGCCTCACCGAGTTGCTGGACCGCAAATGCGGCGCCCTGTCCGGCGGTCAGCGGCGCCGCCTCGACATCGCCATGGGCCTCACCCACCGCCCGGCGGTCCTCTTCCTCGACGAGCCGTCCACCGGGCTCGACCCGGGCAGCCGCGCCGACCTGTGGGACCTCATCCGCCGGCTGCGCGGAGACCACGCCATGACGATCTTTCTGACCACCCACTACCTCGACGAGGCCGAAGCGCTCGCCGACCGGCTCGTCATCGTCGACAACGGAACGGTGGTCGCCGAGGGCACCGCCACCGCCCTCAAGGCCGAGTACGGCGGGTCGCCAGGCGCCACCCTCCAGGACGCCTTCATCGCCATCACCGGACGCGGCGCCGCACAGCCCGACACCGGCGCCGTCCCGCTCGCCGTCTAGCGACCCCAGGAGCCTTACGCCGTGTCCAACCTGCTCTCCGACACCGGCCTGATCTTCGGCCGCTATCTGCGCCAGGCCCTGAACTCCAAGGTCGGCGTGGTCTTCGGGCTGCTGCAGCCCATGTTCTACCTCGTCTTCTTCGGTCCGCTGCTGCACGACGTCCCCCTCGGCGGCGAGGGCGACTCCTGGCAGACGCTGGTCCCCGGGCTGCTCATCCAACTCGGCCTGTTCAGCGCCGCTTTCGCGGGCTTCGGCATCCTCCTCGAGAAGCAGTTCGGGGTGATCGAGCGGATGCGGGTCACCCCGGTCAGCCGGCTCGCGCTGCTGCTGGGCCGGGCGCTCAAGGACGTGGTCCTGCTGCTGGTCCAGTCGCTCGTCCTGGTGATCGCCGGCGTCGCTCTGGGGCTGCGCGCTCCGGTGCTCGGGGTGGTCGTGGGCTTCGTCTTCGTCGGCCTGCTCACCATCTCGCTGGCCTCGCTGTCGTACGCCCTGGCCATGCGGGTCGACGGCCCGCAGGGCTTCGCCCCGGTCATCAGCACCGTCAACATGCCCGCGATGCTGCTCTCCGGCGTCCTGCTGCCGATGGCCCTGGCGCCGGGCTGGCTGGACGTCGTCTCGCGCTGCGTCCCGTTCCGCTACCTGGTGGACGCGGTGCGCGCCGCGTATGTCGGCGACTACGCCTGGGACACCGTCGGCCTCGGCGCGCTGGTCGGACTCGCCCTGTGCGCGGTGTCCATGACGGTCGGCACCCGGGTGTTCCGCAAGGCGGGGGCGTAGCGCCCGTTCTCCGTCCCCTCGCGCGTAGGCTCGGGCCCATGGTCAGACTCACCCGCATCTATACGCGCACCGGGGACAACGGCACCACGGCCCTCGGCGATATGAGCCGCACCGCCAAGACCGACCCGCGGATCGCCGCGTACGCCGACGCGAACGAGGCGAACGCCGCGATCGGGGTGGCCATCGCGCTGGGGGCGCTGCCCCCGGAGATCGTCAACGTACTGGTCCGCGTCCAGAACGACCTGTTCGACGTGGGCGCGGACCTGTCCACCCCGGTGGTCGAGAACCCCGCACACCCGCCGCTGCGCGTCGAGCAGAGCTATGTCGACCAGCTGGAGGCGGACTGCGACCTGTTCCTCGAAGGCCTTGAGAAGCTGCGCAGCTTCATCCTCCCCGGCGGCACGCCCGGTGCGGCCCTGCTGCACCAGGCGTGTACCGTCGTACGCCGGGCCGAGCGCTCCACGTGGGCTGCGCTCGACGAGTACGCGGAGTCCATGAATCCGCTCACCGCCACCTATCTCAACCGCCTCTCCGACCTGCTGTTCATCCTGGCCCGGACGGCCAACAAGGAGGTCGGGGACGTGCTGTGGGTGCCCGGCGAGAACCGCTGATCACCGCTCGGTGAGGGACCGGGGCCGGCCCCGGTCCCCATCCCCCTCATCAGCCTGCTTCTTCTCTTTCGGGGGCCAGACGGTGTAGCCGACGGCGACCAGCAGATGGATGCCCGCGACCCGCGCCATCTGCAGCTGCCACGCCACCATCGGTTCGCTGCGGTCCCCGTCGCCGATCAGCCAGACGCACAGCTGCAGCACGGCCACCGCGATCACCGCGGCGATCAGCGTCATCCGCCACAGCCGCCACTCGTGCCGCACCCGCGCCGCGCCGTACTTGGGCGGCTTGACCGGGGGCGGCCCGCCCGCGAACCGGTGGGCGAAGCGCCCGTCCGCCCAATTGATCATGTAGTGCCCGTACGCGATGGAGAAGCCGAGGTAGACCGCGGCCAGCCCATGCGCCGTCGACGGCTCGGCGCCCCGCCGCAGGTCGATCACGGTCGCCGCCAGCAGCACCACGTCCAGCAGCGGCACACAGGCCAGCAGCGCCGCCCCGGCCCGCGGCTTCCGCAGGACGTACCGCACACACAGGCCGCCGAGCAGCACCACCCAGAAGCCGACCTCGCTGGCGACGATCAGTCCCACGATCACGGCCCGTTCTCCCTTCTCCCGCCCATCTCCCCTACCATCCCGCGCGATCCGGGCCGCCGCGTCGTCGGCGACGACGAGACCGGACTGCATCCTTCGATGTACGCCGCGCGCCCCCGGACTCGTCCGGAAGCGGAGGCAGGCACGGTGGCCGCGTGTTGTGATGGACCCATGCCGACCGGACTCCCGCCGCCGCACCGCGTCGACGTCGCCATCGGCGTGGGCGGGCTGCTCGGCGGACTGCTGCTGATGGGGCTCGGGCTGCGCGGCGGGGTGTATCTGGGCGAACTGTCACCCGTCACACTGCCCCAGTGGACGACGGTCGCCGCGCTGGTCGCCATGGCGCTCGCCGAACTGCTGCGCCGCGCGGCCCCGGGCACCGCCCTGGCGCTCGGCACCGCCGCCCTCGCCGTGGACCTGTGCGGCGGCTCGCTCATCGCGACCGTCCTGATGTACACGGACCTGGTGTACGCGGCGGTCCTCTACGGACCACCCTCCCTGGCCCGGCGGCTGCCGCCCGCGTGTGTGGCGACCACCGTGGTCGCCACGGTCGTACCGCTGGCGCTGCTGCGCACCCCCGAGTCGCTCTTCATCGGCCTGGTCACCGCCCTGCTCACCTTCGCCCCGGCCGGCACCGGGGCGATCGTGCGCAATCACCAGGAGGCCGCCGAGGCCGCCCGTCTTGAGGCCGAGCGGACGGCCCTGCTCGCCGAACTGGACCGGCGGGAGGCCGTGGTGGCCGAACGCGGCCGGATGGCCCGTGAGCTGCACGACCGGGTCGCCGGGCATCTGTCGGCCATCGCCATCCACTCCACCGCCGCGCTGTCCCTGGGCGACGCCGCCGCGACCGATCAGGCGCTCACCGTCATCCGGGAGAACAGCGTGCTGGGCCTGGCCGAAATGCGCCGCCTCATCGAGCTGTTGCGCGGCGCCGGCGGGGAGCCGGAGCCCACCGCGGCGCCCACTCTCGACGCACTCGACGCGCTGGTCGAGCGCGCCCGCTCGGACGCCACGTCCGTCAGCGAGCTCAAGTTCACGCTGTGCGACGACCGCCCGCCGGGCGGCGCCGCGCTTCCCACGCCGGTCGAGCTGGCCGCGTACCGCATCGTCCAGGAGTCCCTGACCAACACCCTCAAGCACGCGGCGCCCGGCGAGGTGACCGTACGGCTCGCCCAGCACGCCGACGGGCCCGGAGCGGGCGGCGTCCTGGAGGTCGGCGTCACCAGCCCGTACGACACCCGCCCCGGCGACACCCGCCCCGGCCCCCGCGCGCCCGGCTCCGGTATGGGCCTCATCGGGATGCGCGAACGCGTCACGCTGCTCGGCGGCACCCTCGAAGCGGGCCCGCACACCGGGCCGTCCGGCGCGGTGTGGCGGGTACGGGCGGTGCTGCCCCTCGACGGCAAAGGAGCCATGACACGGTGAAGGAGCAGTACGACGGGGCGAGCGGGGCGGCGCCAGTCAGGATCCGGGTGGTGGTCGCCGAGGATCAGCTGGCCGTACGGGCCGGGCTGGTGCTCATCCTGCGGTCCGCGCCGGACATGGAGGTGGTCGCGGAGGCGGCCGACGGCGAGCAGGCCGTACGTCTGGCCCGCGAGCTGCGCCCCGACCTGGTGCTGATGGACATTCAGATGCCGCGCCTGGACGGAGTTTCGGCCACCCGCGAGATCGTCGCCGAACAGCTGGCCGATGTGTTGATCCTGACCACCTTCGACCTCGACGAGTATGTCTTCGGCGCCCTGCGCGCCGGGGCCGCGGGCTTTCTCCTCAAGGACAGCGATGCGGCCGGTCTGCTGGAGGCCGTACGGACGGTGGCCCGCGGCGAGGGCATGATCGCCCCGGCCGTCACCCGCCGTCTGATCGCCGAGTTCGCCCGCCCGCAGTCCGCGCCGGCGGCCCCGACCGCCGACCCCGCGGCGCTCGCCTCCCTCACCCCGCGCGAACGCGAGGTGCTGGGCGCGCTGGGCCAGGGTCTGTCCAACGCCGAGATCGCCGACCACCTCGCCATGGCGGAGGCCACCGTGAAGACCCACGTCAGCAGGGTGCTGGCCAAGCTGGGGCTGCGCAGCCGGGTGCAGGCGGCGGTGCTGGCCCAGGAGCAGATCCGGGCATGACAAAACGCGCCCAGCCTCCCGGGCGCGCTCTTCGGCGACCTTTTACGTCGCGGTACGCGATGTCACGCCACGTTGACCCGCTGCCCCGGCGGGGCGGCCTCCAGCCAGGCGAGAAAGCCGGTCAGCGCGTCCTCGCTCATCGCCAGCTCCAGCCGGGTGCCGCTGTGCAGACACGCCAGCACCACGGCGTCGGAGAGCAGCGCCAGCTCCTCCTCGCCCTTGGGCGTACGCCGCTCCAGCACCTCGATCGAGGCGCGCTCCAGCACCCGGCGCGGTCTGGGCGCATAGGAGAAGACCCGGAACCACTCGATCCGGTCACCGTTGTAACGGGCGACCCCGTACACCCAGCCCTTGCCGCTGGGCTCCGGTTCGGTCTCGCCCTCGGGCGCGTTCCACCGCAGTGAGCAGTCAAAGGTTCCGCCGGACCGCTGGATCAGCCGCCGCCGCAGACCGAAGACGAAGAGTCCCACGACCACCAGCGCTACGACCACGCCGCACACAAGCAGAGCGAGGGCCATCTTCACCGACCTCCTCGCGTCATCCGGAAAAACCGCACCTGCATCGCCTCAGCCGCGGACCGGCGCAGGAAATTTCCCACGCGGCCCGCGGCTGAGGGTTTCGACCGTTCGTGACAGGCTTCAGTGCACTCCCGCCACAGCGCGCAGCCGGACGTCGGCGCGCCGCTCGGCGGCGGCGTCCGCCTCCGACTTGGCGCGCTCCAGCGCCCGCTCCGCCCGCTTGACATCGATCTCGTCGGACAGCTCCGCGATCTCGGCGAGCAGCGAGAGCTTGTCGTCCGAGAACGAGATGAAGCCGCCGTGGACCGCGGCGATGACCGTTCCGCCCTCGCTGGTGCGGATGGTCACCGGACCGGACTCCAGCACACCGAGCAGCGGCTGGTGGCCGGGCATGACGCCGATGTCACCGGATGTGGTGCGCGCGATGACCAAGGTGGCCTTGCCGGACCAGACACTACGGTCCGCCGCGACCATCTCGACATGCAGCTCAGCAGCCAACGTGGCTCCTCGGGTCTCCACCTGCCGGGGGCGACAGGGCTTTCGTCAAAGGATAACGGGCGTACGGAGAGGGGTGGGACGCGGCCCACCCCTCTCCGGTGACCTCGGGGTCAAGAAGACCGGGCTCAAGAAGACCAGGCTTCAGAAGACCGGGCTCAGGAGACGCCCAGCTCCTTGGCGTTCTTCTTCAGGTCCTCCAGACCACCGCACATGAAGAACGCCTGCTCCGGGAAGTGGTCGAACTCACCGTCGGCGATCGCGTTGAACGCGGCGATCGACTCGTCCAGCGGCACGTCCGAGCCGTCGACACCGGTGAACTGCTTCGCCGCGTGGGTGTTCTGCGACAGGAAGCGCTCGATACGGCGGGCGCGGAAGACGGTGAGCTTGTCTTCCTCGCCGAGCTCGTCGATGCCGAGGATGTTGATGATGTCCTGCAGGTCCTTGTACTTCTGCAGGATCGAGATGACCCGCGAAGCACAGTCGTAGTGGTCCTGCGAGATGTAACGGGGGTCCAGGATCCGGGAGGTGGAGTCCAGCGGGTCCACCGCCGGGTAGATGCCCTTCTCCGAGATCGGACGGGAGAGCACCGTCGTCGCGTCGAGGTGCGCGAAGGTGGTCGCCGGGGCCGGGTCGGTCAGGTCGTCCGCGGGGACGTAGATCGCCTGCATGGAGGTGATCGAGTGACCGCGGGTCGAGGTGATGCGCTCCTGGAGGATGCCCATCTCGTCGGCCAGGTTCGGCTGGTAGCCCACCGCGGAGGGCATCCGGCCGAGCAGGGTCGAGACCTCGGAACCGGCCTGGGTGAAGCGGAAGATGTTGTCGATGAAGAACAGCACGTCCTGCTTCTGCACATCGCGGAAGTACTCCGCCATGGTCAGACCGGCCAGGGCGACCCGCAGACGGGTGCCCGGGGGCTCGTCCATCTGGCCGAAGACCAGCGCGGTCTTGTCGAGAACGCCGGCCTCCTCCATCTCGACCATGAGGTCGTTGCCCTCACGGGTGCGCTCGCCGACGCCGGCGAACACGGAAACGCCCTCGTGCAGCTTGGCCACACGGACGATCATTTCCTGGATGAGGACGGTCTTGCCGACGCCCGCGCCGCCGAACAGACCGATCTTGCCGCCCTTGACGTACGGGGTCAGCAGGTCGACGACCTTCAGACCGGTCTCGAACATCTCGGTCTTGGACTCGAGCTGGTCGAAGGCCGGGGCCTTGCGGTGGATCGGCCAGCGCTCGGTGACCTCGGACTCGGCCTCGGGCTCATTGAGGATCTTGCCCAGGGTGTTGAACACCCGGCCCTTGGTCATGTCACCGACCGGGACGGTGATGCCGTCGCCGGTGTCGGTCACCGGGGCCTGGCGGACCAGGCCGTCGGTGGGCTCCATGGAGATGGCGCGTACCAGGCCCTCGCCGAGGTGCTGGGCGACCTCGAGGGTGAGCGTCTTGGTCTTGCCCTCCTCGGAGGGGTCGGCGACCTCGACGTTCAGGGCGTTGTAGATCTCCGGCATCGCGTCGACGGGGAACTCCACGTCGACGACCGGGCCGATGACCCGCGCGACGCGGCCAGTGGCCACGCCGGCAGGAGCGGTCGGCTCAACAGTGGTGGTCATAGTTGTCAGTCACTCCCCGCAGAGGCGTCGGCCAGGGCGCTCGCGCCACCGACGATCTCGCTGATTTCCTGGGTGATTTCGGCCTGGCGGGCCGCGTTGGCAAGCCGCGTGAGCGACTTGATGAGCTCTTCGGCGTTGTCGGTCGCCGACTTCATCGCCCGGCGGGTGGCCGCGTGCTTGGACGCCGCGGCCTGCAGCAGAGCGTTGTAGATACGGGACTCGACGTACCGCGGCAGCAGCGCGTCGAGCACCTCCTCCGACGACGGCTCGAACTCGTACAGCGGCGCGATGACACCCTTCGCCGCCGTCTCCTCGGCCGTCTTCTCCATGCTCAGCGGCAGCAGCCGGTGGTCGACCGGCGTCTGCGTCAGCATCGAGACGAACTCGGTGTAGACGATGTGCAGCTCGTCCACGCCACCCTCGGCGGTGTTCTGCTGCACGGCCTCGATCAGCGGGCCCGCGATGTTCTTGGCGTCCGCGTAGGTCGGGTTGTCGGTGAACCCGGTCCACGACTGGGTGACCTTGAGCTCGCGGAAGCCGTAGTAGGCGACACCCTTGCGGCCGACGATGTAGGTGTCGACCTCCTTGCCCTGCTCGGTGAGGGTACGGGTGGCCTGCTCGGCCGCCTTGATCACATTCGAGGAGTAGCCGCCGGCCAGACCGCGGTCGCTGGTGATGAGCAGCAGCGCGGCCCGGGTCGGACGCTCGGCCTCGGTGGTGAGCGGGTGCTGGGTGGTGGAGCCGGTGGCCACCGCGCCCACCGCCCGGGTGAGCTCACTGGCGTACGGAGTCGACGCGGCCACCCGGCGCTGCGCCTTGACGACGCGCGAGGCGGCGATCATCTCCATCGCCTTGGTGATCTTCTTGGTCGCAGAGATGGACTTGATCCGCCTCTTGTAGACCCGGAGTTGGGCACCCATGCTCAGCCCTCGCCCAGCAGCTTGCCGTCCGAGGTCTCGAACTGGCGCTTGAAGCTGTCCACGGCCTCGCCCAGCGCGCCGATGGTGTCGTCGGACATCTTGCCGCCCTCGACGATGCTGGTCATCAGGCCCTTGTGCTCACGGTGCAGATAGTCCAGCAGCTCGCGCTCGAAGCGGCGGATGTCCTCGACCGGCACGTCGTCCATCTTGCCGGTGGTGCCGGACCAGATGGAGACGACCTGGTCCTCGGTGGCGTACGGGGCGTACTGCGACTGCTTGAGCAGCTCGACCATGCGCGAACCGCGCTCCAGCGAAGCCTTGGAGGCCGCGTCCAGGTCGGAGCCGAAGGCGGCGAACGCCTCGAGCTCACGGAACTGGGCGAGGTCCACCCGGAGCCGGCCGGAGACCTGCCGGATGGCCCGGTGCTGGGCGGAGCCGCCGACTCGGGAGACCGAGATACCAACGTTCAGAGCCGGGCGCTGGCCGGCGTTGAACAGGTCGGACTCCAGGAAGCACTGGCCGTCGGTGATGGAGATGACGTTGGTCGGGATGAACGCCGAGACGTCGTTGGCCTTGGTCTCGACGATCGGCAGACCGGTCATCGAGCCGGAACCCATGTCGTCGGAGAGCTTGGCGCAGCGCTCCAGCAGCCGGGAGTGCAGGTAGAAGACGTCACCGGGGTACGCCTCGCGGCCCGGCGGGCGGCGCAGCAGCAGCGAGACGGCGCGGTAGGCGTCGGCCTGCTTGGACAGGTCGTCGAAGACGATCAGGACGTGCTTGCCCTGGTACATCCAGTGCTGGCCGATGGCCGAGCCGGTGTAGGGGGCCAGGTACTTGAAGCCCGCCGGGTCGGACGCCGGGGCGGCGACGATCGTCGTGTACTCCAGGGCGCCTGCCTCCTCCAGCGCGCCGCGCACGCCGGCGATGGTGGAGCCCTTCTGGCCGATGGCGACGTAGATGCAGCGGACCTGCTTCTTGGGGTCGCCCGAGCGCCAGTTGTCGCGCTGGTTGATGATCGTGTCGACGGCCAGCGCGGTCTTGCCGGTCTGCCGGTCGCCGATGATCAGCTGACGCTGGCCACGGCCGATCGGGGTCATCGCGTCGACGGCCTTGTAGCCGGTCTCCATCGGCTCGTGCACCGACTTGCGCTGCATGACCGTGGGGGCCTGCAGCTCGAGGGCTCGGCGGCCCTCGGTCTCGATCTCGCCGAGGCCGTCGATCGGGTTGCCCAGCGGGTCGACGACGCGGCCGAGGTAGCCCTCGCCGACGGCTACCGAGAGCACCTCGCCGGTGCGCTGCACCTGCTGGCCCTCCTCGATGCCGCTGAACTCACCGAGGACGACCGCGCCGATCTCGCGCTCTTCCAGGTTGAGCGCGAGGCCGAGGGTGCCGTCCTCGAACTTCAGCAGCTCGTTCGCCATGGCCGAGGGAAGACCTTCGACCTTCGCGATGCCGTCGCCGGCCACGGTGACCGTACCGACCTCCTCGCGCGAGGCCGCGTCCGGCTTGTACGCCTGGACAAAGTTCTCCAGCGCGTCCCGGATCTCCTCCGGCCGGATCGTGAGCTCCGCCATCTGGGTTCCCTGCTCTCCTTGTTGGGCCCGAAGTATCTGACCACGGCCCAACTCGGGCCGCTTACATGCTTGTTGAGTTGGCTTTTGAGTTGGTTCGGCCTGGGTCAGCCGGCCATCCGCCGGGCCGCCTCGCCCAGGCGGTCGGCGATGGTGCCGTCGATGATCTCGTCGCCGACG
The DNA here is from genome assembly GCF_042734105.1 of Streptomyces sp. NPDC059679. Classification (NCBI taxonomy): domain Bacteria; kingdom Bacillati; phylum Actinomycetota; class Actinomycetes; order Kitasatosporales; family Streptomycetaceae; genus Streptomyces; species Streptomyces sp. NPDC059679. The sequence continues at coordinate 15,198 of NZ_JBHWES010000037.1, forward strand.
CGTACCTCGATCCCGCCGAGGACCTCGGGGTCCACGTCCAGGTTGAGGTGCACCTTGTGGCCGTACAGCTTCGCCAGAGCCGCACCGAGACGCTGCTTGTGCTGGTCGCTGAGCGGCACGGCCGAGGTCACCACCGCGACCAGGCGGTCGCGGCGGGCCGCGGCGAGCCGCGAGAGGCCGTCCAGCCCCGCTTCCAGGCTACGTCCCCGCGGCTGGGCCACAAGACGCGCGACCAGCCGCTCGGTGGCCGGATTGACCCGGCCGCCCAGCAGCTCGCGCACCAGTGTGACCTTCGCCGCGGTGGTGGCGACCCGGTCGGTCAGCGCCGACCGCAGCTCGGTGGACGAGGAGATGATCCGGCCGAACCGGAACAGCTCGTCCTCCACACCGTCGAGGGCGCCGGCCCGCTGGGCCGCCACGAGGTCGGCGGCGGACGCCAGCTCCTCGATGGAGTCCACCAGGTCGCGCGAGCGCGACCAGCGGGACCGGACCATGCCGGAGACCAGGTCGATGGTCTCGCCACCGACCTGGCCGGACAGCAGGCGCGCGGCCAGCTCGGCCTTGGCCTCGCCGGGCTGCGCCGGGTCGGTGAGGACCCGGCGCAGCGAGACCTCGCGGTCGAGCAGCGCGGTGACGGCGGCCAGCTCGTCCGCGAGCTTCGTGGCGTCGACGGAGGTGCTGTCCGTCAGCGCGTCGAAGCGCTCGCGCGCTGCGGCCAGTGCCTCGCGGCTCGCTCCGTTCATCGGCCGGCCTCGGCCTTCGTCTCGGCCGCGGCGTCGGCCTTCGTCTCGAGCTCATCGAGGAACCGGTCGATCACGCGGCTCTGCCGGGCGACGTCCTCCAGGGACTCGCCGACGAGCTTGCCGGCCAGGTCGGTGGCGAGCTTGCCCACGTCCTGGCGCAGCGTCTGCGCCGCCTGCTTGCGGTCGGCCTCGATCTGGGCGTGGCCCGCGGCGATGATCTCCTCACGCTGCCGCTGACCCTCCGCGCGCATCTCGGCGATGAGCGCGGCGCCCTGCTCCTGCGCCTCCTGGCGCAGCCGCGCGGCCTCGTGACGAGCGTCGGCGAGCTGAGCGCGGTAGTCCTCGAGGACCTGCTGGGCCTCGGCCTTACGGGCCTCGGCCTCCTCCATGCCGCCCTCGATCGCCGCACGGCGCTCGTCCAGAACCCGGTTGATGTTCGGGAGGAGCTTCTTGGCGAAGAAGAAGAAGACGATGGCGAAGGCGATGAGGCCGATGACGAGCTCTGGGATCGGCGGGAGAAGCGGGTTCTCCGGTTCGTCAGCCGCCAGGAATGTCAAGGCGTTCACATCATTGCCTTTCGTCCGTTGGACCGGTTGTTCGCCGCGGTCACTTGGTCGGGTAGACGAACGGCATGACCAGACCGATCAGGGCGAGCGCCTCACAGAGAACGAAGCCGAGGATCTGGTTGGCGCGGATCAGACCGGCCGCCTCGGGCTGACGGGCCAGCGCCTGGGTGCCGTTACCGAAGATGATGCCGACGCCGACGCCGGGGCCGATGGCCGCGAGGCCGTAGCCGATCGAGCCGAGGTTGCCCTTGAGCTCGACAGCGGCGAGGGTCGTCTGGAGAGCGGACATGCCGATTCTTCCTTCTCTTTCACGGACCGGTGGGGGTTGGCCACCGGACGCCTTTTAGGACGGGGCTGGCTGGGGTCTCAGTGGTGCTCGGCGAGAGCGCCCTGGATGTAGGTGCAGGCCAGCAGGACGAAGACGTATGCCTGAAGGGCCTGGATGAACAGCTCGAACATGGTCAGCAGGATGACCATCACGAACGAGACGCTGGCGTAGGCGATGCCGATGCCGTTCAGCAGGTACCAGCTGGCGATCGTGAAGATCAGCAGCAGGATGTGCCCGGCGAACATGTTGGCGAAGAGCCGGACGGCGTGGGTGAACGGCCGGATGAGCAGGTTGGAGAAGGTCTCCAGGACCATGACCAGCGGCAGCACCGCGCCCAGCGACTTGTCGTAGCCGGTGATGTTCTTCCAGCCGCCGACGAAACCGTGCTTCCTGAAGGTCAGGCTGACCCACAGGATGTAGACGATCGCGGCGAGGCCGGCCGGGAAGGCGATGATCGACGTCACCGGGAACTGGGCGAGCGGGATGACCGACCAGAGGTTCATCATCCAGATGAAGAAGAACAGCGAGACCATGAGGGGGACGTACTTGTCGCCCTCCTTCTTGCCCAGGGCCTCGTAGACGACACCGCGGCGCACGAAGTCGTAGCCCGCCTCGCCGATCATCTGCAGCTTGCCGGGGACGATCTTGGCCTTGCCGAAGGCGGCCCAGAAGAAGACCATCACGACCACGGTGCCCAGCAGAGCCAGCAGAACCGGCTTGGTGAACTCGAAGCCGCCAATGGTGGCGATCGGCTCGAACGTGAATGAGTGGAGCCCTGGGGCCGGGAAGCCGCACCCGTCGAAGATGTGGCAATCGGTCTCGAAGGCGAGTGTCTGGTCAGGACTCACCGCGAGCTCCTTCAGCGTGGCGCATGGGTACGGCAACCTCGTTGTGTCGGCGCGGCGCATGGCCGCGGAACGGCACTGGACTGGTCTTGCGAATGTGGGGGCGGCTTGTCGGCACAAGTCCGGTGTGGTCGGTGGGCAGCAGCTGCATGGGCCGCCGATTCCGTCCCGTGGAATCCGGGGGTTCAGCCACCTGCGCCCGCTGTGCCTCAGATGGCACCGGACGATAGCAGGTGAGCGGACGTGCCCTTATACCGGCCCTACAGATCACGATGGGGACCCGGCGGGAGAAACCTTCTTCTCCCCCGCCGGGGTCCGTTCGTCTTCGGACTCCGGCTGCACGTAGAAGATCTTGGCCTTCATGTGCGCACGGGTCTGCGCGGTGATCCACATCAGCGTCGCGGCGAGCAGCGAGAAGGCGAAGGCCCTGGTGTTGAACAGGGTGGTGTCCTTGAAGATGCCGAGGAACACCGCCATCAGCAGGAACTGCACGGCGTAGAGCGCGAGACCCATCATCTGGAAGATCTGCGGAAGCTTGCTGGCGGTCCGCATCAGCACGATCAGGTCGATCGTCATCAGCGCGATCACCAGAATCGCCCCGACCGCGGCCCCCAACGCGCCCTTGCCACCGGCGAGTACGGCGCCGACAGCGATGGCGGCGGCGCCGACGACTGCGGTGGGCACGGCACACTGCAGGAGCGTTCGGGCGTCGTTGGACTGCATGAAGGGTTCTCCGGCAAGAGTCGGAAGCAACGGTTCGTCGTTGACGAGCGTATCCCCGGGGATCAAAGGAACCTCACGACGAAGGACAGTCGCACTACGGCCCTTCGGCTCTGGCACCGGGTTTTCGTGAACGGTATCACAAACTATTTGATGAGGTCTTTACCTGCCGGATGTGCTGCACATCACACGGGAGGGTTAAGGAGCATATCTCACATTGACGGCGATGGTCGCCGAATAAGCCCGCTACCGAGAGCTACGGATCTTCCCCTCCCAGCCACCGCTGGGAGTTGCCCCCTGCTGAGTGAACCGGGAGCGGTCGCCGATCGCGGTGGCCCCATTGACCCCGGCCGGGACCCGGCCCACCGGCTCGGCCGCCGCATCACACCCCGGCGCTCCGGCCGACCCCTCCGGTGCGACCTCCCGCGCGGCCGCGGCGATCCGGTTCCGGCGGCGGCGGTACCGAGGCGGAACGAAGCCCTCCGCCCAGTGCGGCACCCGCGGGGTGAACCGCGGCAGGAGCAGCAGGACCAGGCCCACCGCGCTCAGCCCCACGATCGAGAGCACGAACCACATGCTGACCGAGTTCACCGAGTACGCCACGGCGCCGAACGCGATCAGCGCCGACCAGAAGTACATGATCAGCACCGCGCGGCTGTGCGAGTGGCCGATCTCCAGCAGCCGGTGGTGCAGATGGCCGCGGTCCGCGGCGAACGGCGACTGGCCCCGCCAAGTACGGCGGACGATGGCCAGCACCAGATCGGCGAACGGCACCGCGATCACGGTCAGCGGCAGCAGCAGCGGAATGTAGACCGGGACGGTGGCGTGCACCGCGGCGGTCTCCGAGCCGGCGAACAGCTTCATCGCGTCCGGGTCCACCTGACCGGTGATCGAGATCGCGCCGGCCGCCAGCACCAGGCCGATGAGCATCGAGCCGGAGTCGCCCATGAAGATCCGGGCCGGGTGGATGTTGTGCGGCAGAAAGCCCAGGCACATCCCCATCAGAATGGCGGCGAACAGGGTCGCGGGGGCGGCCGCCTCCAGGCCGTAGCCGTACCAGATGCGGTACGCGTACATGAAGAACGCCGCGGCCGCGATGCACACCATGCCCGAGGCCAGACCGTCCAGACCGTCCACGAAGTTCACCGCGTTGATGGTGATCACCACCAGCGCGACCGTGAGCAGCGTGCCCTGCCAGGGGGTCAGCGAGACCGGGCCCACGCCGGGCACCGGCAGCCAGAGGATGGTGAGGCCCTGGAGCACCATCACGCCCGCGGCGATCATCTGGCCGCCCAGCTTGATCAGCGCGTCCACGCCCCACTTGTCGTCCAGCACGCCCAGCAGCCAGATCAGCCCGGCCCCGGACAGCAGCGCACGCGGCTCGTTGGACAGCTCGAAGACGCCCTTGAGGTTGGTGAGATGGGCGGCGACCAGCAACCCCGCGCACAGCCCGCCGAACATCGCGATACCACCGAGCCGCGGTGTGGGCTCGCGGTGCACATCGCGCGCGCGGATCTCCGGCATCGCGCCCGCCACGATGGCGAACTTCCGAACCGGCCCGGTCAGCAGATAGGTGACCGCGGCCGTGATGCACAGAGTCAGCAGATATTCACGCACAGACTGCCCCACAGATGTCGCTGGCCATCTCAGCAACACACACTAGCCCCCTCCGACCAGTGAGACGGGCCATCGACGAGGACGTTGTCCGTCCTTGAGTCGGTTCCGCCCATTCCGGCTCCGCAATCTCAGTCGGAGCAAATCAGTCGGAGTAAGGTGCGAACGCCGTCGCCAACTCCCTGACCTCGGCCCGCAGTTCCCGCAGCCGCTGCGAGGTCTCCTTCTCCCGCAGCGCCACCATGAGCAGCTGGGCGATGCGCGCCATCTCGTCCGTCCCCATCCCCTGTGTGGTCACCGCCGCGGTGCCCAGCCGGATGCCCTTGACGCAGCCGCCCGGCTCGGTCGCGGACGCCACGGCGCAGCTGTCCAGCACGATGCCCGCCGCGGCGCAGCGGGCCCGGGCGGCGGGGCCGTCCAGGCCCAGGGGGGCGGGGTCGGCGATGATCAGATGGGTGTCGGTGCCGCCGGTGATCACCGGGATGCCCTCGGCGGCCAGGGCGTCGACCAGCGCATGGGCGTTGGCGACGACCCGGTGGGCGTACGCGGTGAAGGCGGGCTGCGCGGCCTCGGCGAACGCGACGGCCTTGGCGGCGACGGCGTGCATCTGCGCGCCGCCCTGCGAAAACGGGAAGACCGCGCGGTCGACCCGCTCGGCGAGGTCCGCACCGCACAGCACCATCCCGCCGCGGGGCCCGCGCAGCACCTTGTGTGTGGTCGCGCACACCACATCGGCGTACGGCACCGGATTGGGCGCGGCCTTCCCGGCCACCAGGCCGATGGGGTGGGCGGCGTCCGCGATCAGATACGCGCCTACCTCGTCGGCGATCTCCCGGAACGCCGCGTAGTCCAGGTGGCGGGGGTAGGAGATCGAGCCGCAGACGATCGCCTTGGGGCGGTGGGCCCGCGCCAGGTCGCGCAGTTGCTCGTAGTCGATCAGTCCGGTGTGCGGGTCGACGCCGTAGCCGATGAAGTCGAACCAGCGGCCGGAGAAGTTGGCCGGGGAGCCATGGGTGAGATGTCCGCCGTGCGCCAGCGCCATCGCCATCACCGGGTCGCCGGGCCGCAGCAGCGCGGCGTACGCGGCGAGCACCGCGGAGGAGCCCGAGTGCGGCTGCACATTGGCATGCTCCGCGCCGAACAGGGCCTTCGCCCGGTCCATGGCGATCCGCTCGGCGACGTCGACCAGCTCGCATCCGCCGTGGAATCGGGCGCCCGGGTAGCCCTCGGCGTACTTGTTGGCCAGCGGCGAGGCCAGGGCGGTGAGCACGGCCCGGGAGGTGAAGTTCTCCGCGGCGATCAGCTGCAGTCCGCCCCTGACGCGGTCCAGCTCGCCCAGGACGATCCCGGCGATATCGGGGTCCTGCCGGCGCAGCGCGTCGAAGTCGGGTTCCCAGGAGGCATTGGCCGTACGGATCACACCGGCCTGACCGGTGCGGCCGGCGTGGCCGGTCTGCCCGGCCGGGTTGCCGCGCGGCGGCGCGGGGGTAGCGGCCATCGCTAGCTCACAGCCTCAGGTAGAACAGGCCCGGGTGGTGCGGGAGGGCGAGCGTTATTGCGTCTTCCCAATGTAGGCCCGGGCCCGGCCTGGGGCTACGCGGGAGCGGGCACCCCCGTCAGGGCCGTCACCACGGGCTCCAGGGCCTCGTGGATCTCGTCGCCGATGGAGCGGAAGAAGGTGATCGGCGCGCCGTACGGATCGTGCACCTCGTCCGCCTCCTCGGTCGGCGCCAGCAGCCAGCCGCGCAGCGCGGCGGCCGCCTGGACCAGGGCGCGGGCCCGGTCGACCACGCCGCCCGCCTCTTCCGGGTCGGGCAGCGTCGCCGGGTCTATGGCCCGTACCAGCCGGGTGAACTCCTTGAGCGTGAAGGTGCGCAGCCCCGCCGAATGCCCCATGGAGATGACCTGGGCGCGGTGGTCGCGGGTGGCGGTGAGGACGAGGTCGGCGCGGATGACGTGCTCGTCGAGCAGTTCACGGCCGAGGAAGCCGGCCGGGTCGGCGCCGAAGTCGGTCAGGACGGTGGCGGCGTGCGCCTCCATGGGCGCGCCCTCGTGGCCCCAGGTCCCGGCGCTCTCCACGATCAGCCCGCTGGTGCGCTCGCTGCCCAGACGGTGCGCGAGGGCGTGCCGGGTCAGCCGCTCGGTGATCGGCGAGCGGCAGACGTTGCCGGTGCTGACGTGGAGGATGCGGAAGACGTGTTCGGCGCTGTGGTGACGGTGTTCCGCTATGCCACGCCCCTCAGGGGCTGTCAATTGGCCACCTCGAGGTCGGGTACGACCTCCCGCAGCTGCTCGGCGCTCAGGGCGCCCGCGCGCAGCAGGACCGGCACCTTGGCGGTCACATCGACGATGGAGGACGGGACGGCGGCGGGGGTCGGCCCGCCGTCGAGATAGACCGAGACCGAGTCGCCGAGCATGTCCTGGGCCGCGTCGCAGTCCTGCGGCGAGGGGTGGCCGGTGAGGTTGGCGCTGGAGACCGCCATCGGGCCGAAGTCGTTCAGCAGCTCGATCGCGACCGGGTGCAGCGGCATCCGGACCGCGACCGTGCCGCGGGTCTCCCCCAGATCCCAGGTGAGCGACGGCTGGTGCCGGGCGACCAGGGTGAGCGCGCCCGGCCAGAAGGCGTCCACGAGCTCCCACGCCTGCTCGGACAGGTCGGTGACCAGGCCGTGCAGGGTGTTCGGGGAGCCGACGAGGACGGGGGTCGGCATATTGCGGCCGCGGCCCTTGGCCTCCAGCAGATCGCCGACGGCCTCGGCGTTGAAGGCGTCCGCACCGATGCCGTAGACGGTGTCGGTGGGCAGCACGACCAGCTCGCCGCGGCGGACGGCGGACGCGGCCTCACGCAGGCCGGTCTTGCGGTCGGTCGGGTCGCCGCAGTCGTATCGCCGTGCCATCATTTCTCCTTCGCTGGGTATCCGGCAGTGCGGTGCGTCACCGGATCGCTACTTTCCGCCCACAGGGCCCGTCCGCCGGGGTCGCGCCATGCGCCGAGGTCACGCCATCCGCCCGCGTCACGGCATGGCCTTCCGCGCCGTGGCGAAGCGGGGCCGCTTGTTCAGGTCGGGGTGGTCGGCGGCGTCCGCCCAGCCACGCTCCTCGGTGAAGATCCACGGCACCTGGCCGCCCTGGGTGTCGGCGTGCTCGATGACCACGACCCCGCCGTGGCGCAGCAGCCGGTGGGCGGTGCGCTCCAGGCCGCGGATCACATCGAGGCCGTCCTCGCCGGAGAACAGCGCCAGCTGCGGGTCGTGGTCGCGGGCCTCGGGCGCGACGTACTCCCACTCGGTCAGCGGGATGTACGGCGGGTTGCTGATCACCAGGTCCACCTGTCCGTCGAGCTCGGGCAGGGCCGTCAGCGCGTCCCCCTGGTGGAGAACGACGCGGGACCCCTCGACGTTCTTACGGGCCCACCGCAGGGCGCCCTCGTCCAGCTCCACGGCGTGCACCCGCGACCGCGGCACCTCCTGGGCCAGCGCGAGGGCGATCGCCCCGGAGCCCGAGCACAGGTCGACGATCAGCGGTTCGACGACGTCCATGGCACGTACCGCGTCTATGGCCCAGCCGACGACCGACTCGGTCTCCGGGCGCGGCACGAAGACGCCGGGGCCGACCTGGAGCTCCAGATAGCGGAAGAAGGCGCGCCCGGTGATGTGCTGCAGGGGCTCGCGGGCCTCCCGGCGGGCTACGGCCTCCCAGTAGCGGGCGTCGAAGTCGGCGTCGGCGACACCGTGCAGCTCACCCCGCTTGACGCCGTGCACAAAGGCGGCCAGCTCCTCCGCGTCGAAGCGCGGAGACGGCACGCCGGCGTCGGCCAGCCGCTGGGTGGCCTGCGCCACCTCGGCGAGCAGCACATTCACTGAATTCCTCCAGCCGGTCCGGACAAAGGCTAAGGCTACGGGCCTTCCCTTGGGGGTGTGGCCTTACTGCGCGGCCGCGAGCTTTGCGGCCGCGTCGGCGTCGACGCACGCCTGGATGACCGGATCGAGTTCGCCGTCGAGCACCTGGTCCAAGTTGTACGCCTTGAAGCCGACCCGGTGGTCCGAGATCCGGTTTTCCGGAAAGTTGTAGGTGCGGATGCGTTCGGACCGGTCCACCGTGCGTACCTGGCTGCGCCGCGCGTCCGACGCCTCCCGCTCGGCCTCCTCCTGGGCCGCGGCCAGCAGCCGCGAGCGCAGGATGCGCAGCGCCTGCTCCTTGTTCTGGAGCTGGCTCTTCTCGTTCTGGCAGGAGACCACGATGCCGGTGGGCAGGTGGGTGATGCGCACGGCGGAGTCGGTGGTGTTGACCGACTGGCCGCCGGGGCCCGAGGAGCGGTAGACGTCGATCCGCAGGTCGTTCTGGCTGATCTCGACCTCGACCTCCTCGGCCTCCGGGGTGACCAGCACACCGGCGGCGGAGGTGTGGATACGGCCCTGCGACTCGGTGGCGGGCACCCGCTGTACGCGGTGCACCCCGCCCTCGTACTTCAGTCGGGCCCACACCCCCTGGCCGGGCTCCGCGTTGCTCTTGGCCTTCACCGCGACCTGGACGTCCTTGTAGCCGCCGAGGTCGGACTCGTTGGCGTCGATGATCTCGGTCTTCCAGCCGACGCGCTCGGCGTAGCGCAGATACATCCGCAGCAGATCGCCCGCGAACAGCGCGGACTCCTCGCCGCCCTCGCCGGCCTTGACCTCGAGGATCACGTCCTTGTCGTCGCTGGGGTCGCGCGGGACCAGCAGCAGCCGCAGCCGGTCGGTCAGCTCCTCGCGCCGCGCCTCCAGCTCCTTGACCTCATCGGCGAAGTCCGCGTCGAGCTGGGCCAGCTCGCGCGCGGTCTCGATGTCTTCCCCGGTCTGCTTCCAGGAGCGGTACGTGCCGACGATCGGGGTCAGCTCGGCGTAGCGCTTGTTGAGCCGCATCGCCTCGCGCTGGTCGGCGTGGACCGCGGGGTCGGCGAGCCGCTTCTCGAGGTCGGCGTGTTCGCCGATCAGTTCCTCGACCGCCTCGAACATCAAGGGCTCCTGGTTGCGTGGAATGGGCTGCGTGGGGGTGGGGTGCCGTAAGGCCATCACGACCGGCCGTACGTCAGCCGTAATGACAGGCCGTGACGAGAAGCCGGGACGAGAAGCCGTGACGACAAAACGCCGGTCCGGCCGCCCCAGGGAAGGGGCGACCTGAGACCGGCGCCGTGCGGGTCGCTACTTCTTGGCGGACCCGGCGTTCTTGCCGAAGCGGGCCTCGAACCGCGCCACGCGGCCACCGGTGTCGAGGATCTTCTGCTTGCCCGTGTAGAACGGGTGGCACTCGGAGCAGATGTCGGCACGGATGGTGCCGCCCGCCACGGTGCTACGGGTCGTGAAGGAGGCGCCGCAGGTGCAGCTGACCTGCGTCTCGACGTACTCCGGGTGAATGTCGCGCTTCAAGGGATTCTCCTAGGTTCGGGAGGGCACCGGGTCGACAGGCGGGTTGCCTGACGTGAACCGGGGCCGACGAACCAGTCTGCCAGGACTGGCCGCATCCCCCAAAACCGGGGGTAGGGCCCAGATATTCCCAGGGCTGGGATGAGGGGCAAAGAGCCCGTATGCGGGTGTCAGGGATAGGTGGGCGTCACGGATACGTGGACGTCAGGGATTCTGGACGACCTTGCCGGCGTCGCCGGTCGCGTCCCCCGCCGAGCCTTTGGTCGCGGACGCCGGAATCGGCTTGTCCCAGCGCAGCGCCCGCCAGACCTGCCGGGCCTTGGTGTCGATCGGCAGTACGCGGTTGGGGTCGTTCGGGTCGTACTGCACGGGCAGCGTCACCATGTGCATGTCCTTGGAGTCGATGCCCTTCAGATCCTCGGCGAAGCCGCGCAGCTTGTTGACGGAGGCCAGCTCGGAGTCGGTGGTCAGCGCCTTGGTGGAGGTGTCGGCGAGGTCGTAGAGCTTCTTCGGGCTGCTGAACAGGTCCACGGACTTGATCTGGTCGAGCAGCGCCTTGATGAACGCCTGCTGGAGCTTGATCCGGCCGAGGTCGCTGCCGTCGCCGACGGCGTGCCGGGTGCGCACCAGGCCGAGGGACTGCTCGCCGTTGAGAGTGTGCTTTCCGGGCTCCAGGTCGAGGTGGCTCTTGGCGTCGTGGATCGGCTGGGTGGTGGTGATGTCCACGCCGCCGAGCTGGTCTATGAGGTGCTTGAAGCCGGAGAAGTCGACCTCGAGGTAGTGGTCCATGCGGATGCCGGTCATCGACTCGACGGTCTTGACGGCGCAGGCCGGGCCGCCGACCTCGTACGCGGAGTTGAACATCGCCAGACGCTGCGCGGGGACCTTCTCGCCGTCCTTGGTGCAGACGGGGCGGCGGATCAGGGTGTCGCGCGGGATGCTGACGACGCTGGCCTTCTCACGGCCCTTGTAGACGTGCACGACCATCGCGGTGTCGGAGCGGGAGGTGCCCTCGTCGGTGCCGTACTTGGCGTTCTGGCCGGCGCGCGAGTCGGAGCCGAGGACCAATATGTCCATGGAGCCGTTGTCGACGTTCTTGGGGCGGTCGGAGCCGAGGGCGCCGTTGATGTTGACGCTGGTGATATTGCCGTTCAGCTTGTAGTACAGATAACCGGCCCCCGCACCGCCCAGGACCAGCACGGTCGCCAGCGTCCACACCGTGCCCATCAGGGCCTTGCGGCGTCCGCTGCGGGGCGTCGGGGCCGAATCCTGCGGTGTGGTGTTCCTGTGCTTAGCCATGCCCTCTTCAGTCCTCGCTGTCCGGTGTACCCCCACCATCACTTGGCGTGTTCGCGCCGTGATTCGACCTGACAGACGACAGGTCGTCCGCCAGGGTTGCATATGGAGGTCTCCCGTTCCGGGACCGAGCACGGCGCCCACACCTCGCTACGACCTACCGGGCTCGCGCCGCTGACCTGGAGTTTCGTCGCGTACGACGGAGATCGCGCAGGTCGGCGGGGGTGGCGGCCGATGTGGCCCAGATCTCATCCAACATGACGAGGGCCTTCCCGCCGTAGCGGAAAGGCCCTCGTGAATCAGCTGAGCGCCGCTGATCAGTCGCCGTTGCCCGGGGTGGGCGTGGTCTTGGCGATCTGCATCAGGAACTCGGCGTTCGACTTCGTCTGCTTCATCTTGTCCAGAAGCAGCTCGATCGCCTGCTGCGAGTCGAGCGCGTGCAGCACCCGGCGCAGCTTCCAGACGATGTTCAGCTCCTCCGGCGCGAGAAGGATCTCCTCCTTGCGGGTGCTGGAGGCATCGACGTCGACCGCCGGGAAGATGCGCTTGTCGGCGAGCTTCCGGTCGAGCCTGAGCTCCATGTTGCCGGTGCCCTTGAACTCCTCGAAGATCACCTCGTCCATCCGCGACCCGGTCTCGACCAGCGCGGTGGCCAGGATGGTCAGCGAGCCGCCGTCCTCGATGTTGCGCGCGGCGCCGAAGAACTTCTTCGGCGGGTAGAGCGCGGTCGAGTCGACACCACCGGACAGAATGCGGCCGGAGGCGGGCGCCGCGAGGTTGTACGCGCGGCCCAGGCGGGTGATCGAGTCCAGCAGGACGACCACGTCATGACCCAGCTCGACCAGGCGCTTGGCCCGCTCGATCGCCAGCTCGGCGACGGTGGTGTGGTCCTCGGCCGGGCGGTCGAAGGTCGAGGAGATGACCTCGCCCTTGACCGACCGCTGCATATCGGTGACCTCTTCCGGCCGCTCGTCGACGAGGACGACCATCAGATGGCACTCGGGGCTGTTGCGGGTGATCGCGTTGGCGATCGCCTGCATGATCATGGTCTTACCGGTCTTCGGCGGGGCCACGATCAGACCGCGCTGACCCTTACCGATCGGCGCGACCAGGTCGATGATGCGGGTCGTCAGCCCGCCCGCCTCGGTCTCCAGACGCAGCCGGTCCTGCGGGTAGAGCGGGGTCAGCTTGCCGAACTCCGGCCGCCCGCGCCCGGTTTCGGGCGCCATGCCGTTGACCGAGTCGAGGCGGACCAGCGCGTTGAACTTCTCGCGGCGCTCGCCCTCGCGCGGCTGGCGGACCGCGCCGGTGACGTGGTCGCCCTTGCGCAGCCCGTTCTTACGGACCTGGGCGAGCGAGACGTACACATCGTTCGGGCCCGGCAGATAGCCGGAGGTCCGGATGAACGCGTAGTTGTCGAGGATGTCGAGGATGCCCGCGACGGGGATCAGGACGTCGTCGTCGGACACCTGCGGCTCGTTGCCGAAGTCGTCGCGGCCACGGCGGCCACGGCGGTCGCGGTAGCGGCCGCGACGCCCGCGGCGTCCGCCGTCGAAGTCGTCGTCCATGTCGTCGGCACCGGGGCGCTGCTGACCCTGGCCACGGCTGTCGCGCTGCTGACGGCCGCCGCCCTGCGCGGCGCCGTCCTCGCCCTTGCCGCCGCGGCGGTCACGGCTGTCACGACCGTCGCGGCCGTCGCGGCCCTCACGGCCGTCCCGCTCGCGCTGGCCGCCGCGCTCCCGGCGGTCGCCCTTCTGGCCGCGCTCGGCGCGCTCGGCCCGGTCCTGGCCCTTGGCGCCCTTGCCCTCGGCGGTGTCAACAGCGGCCTCGGCCTTGGCGTCGGCCCGGGACTCGCTCTTGGCGGCCTCGGCCTTGGTCTCCGTCTTGGTCTCGACGGCGGTGGCGGTGGCGGCCGTGTCGGTGGTGGTGACCGGCGCGGTGGCCCGCCGGCGGCGGCGCCCGTCGGCCGGCTGCTCGTCGGCGGCGGGCTCGCCCGGCTGGCCCGGGATCTCGATCTGCTGCTGAGCGGTGGCCTTCTCCGCCTTCGCGGCGGCTTCGTCCTTGGCGCCGGCGGTCTTGGTGGCCGCCGTCTTGGCCGCGGCCGGCTCGCTGTCCTCGCCCGTACGGGCCTTGGAGGTCGTACGGCGCTTGGGCTTTGTCACCCCCTCCGCGGCGGCGGGGGCGGCCTCGGCGGAGGTGCCGGAGCCGGAGGCCTGCTTCTCCTTGATGACCTCGATCAGCTGGCTCTTGCGCATCCGCGCGGTGCCCCTGATGCCGAGGCTCGAGGCGAGCTGCTGCAGCTCGGCCAGGACCATGGCGTCGAGGCCGGTGCCCGAGCGGCGTCGCCGCGGGGCAGTGCCAGTGGCAGCACCGGTGGCAGGCGCGGCGGGAGCGTCCGTGGCGGGCGCGGCATTGCCGACACCGCTGTCGGAGGTGCCGGAGGCGTTCACGCCCATCAGATCGGTGGTGTCGCTCACGAAGGGTCCTTCCCTGGAGCGGGCGTCGGCCTGTCTGGCTCGGCGACCGGTTGTGCTGTCCGGCTGTGTCCTTCTCGTGCGGACCGGCCGGGGCGGTGGTCCGCCAGGTATGGCGGAGAGATCAATTCATTGGTTCCGACGCGACGGAGGCTTCGCCTGGATCCATCACGCCATTCCGGAGCTCCGGAGCGTGCTCGGAACTGCTCAGGCAGGCTGCTCAGGCAGTTTGGGAGGCTCCCGGAAGAAGGGTGGTCCCGGAGGGGGACACTGAGCACTGCGCCTCCCCGCCCGGCGATCACTCCGAGCATGAGGCATCAAGTGCAGACTTGAGGTTAACACTACCGGATCCAACAAACATTCCCCCTCTCCAAGACCGGCTATCGAGTTTTTCGGGACTCCCAAGGCCCGCCTGGGCCGTATCGGGCGTCCGCGGTGTCAGGTGAGCGGCAGGACGCTCGCCCCCCCGGCGTCGAGAGCCAGCCGGTTGGCCGCCCACCCCTCGCCCGCCAGCCGTGCGACCTTGTCGGCCGCACCGTCTTCGACCAGCGCGAGCACCGTGGGGCCCGCGCCCGAGATGACCGCGGGGACACCGTCCGCGCGCAGTCGGTTCACCAGCGCCACGCTCTCGGGCATCGCCGGCGCGCGGTACTCCTGGTGCAGCCGGTCCTCCGTCGCCGCCAGCAGCAGCTCGGGGCGCCTGGTCAACGCCTCCACCAGCAGCGCGGCGCGCCCCGCGTTCACCGCGGCGTCCACATGCGGGACGTTGCGCGGCAGCAGCCCCCGGGCGGTGGCCGTGAGCACCGGCCGACCGGGCACGAAGACCACCGGAACGATGGAATCGGAAGGGTCCATTCTGATCGCCCGGGCCGCTCCCGCGTCCGTCCAGGCGAGGGTGAAACCGCCGAGCAGACAGGCGGCGACATTGTCGGGGTGACCCTCGATCTCGGTGGCCAGCTCCAGCAGCGCCGCGTCGTCGAGCCGCTCGGCGCCGCCTATGGTCACCGCGCGGGCCGCCACTATCCCGGCGCAGATGGCGGCCGAGGACGAGCCCAGACCGCGCCCGTGCGGAATCCGGTTGGCGCAGACGACCTCGAGGCCGCGCGGCTGTCCGCCCAGCAGGTCGAAGGCGGTGCGCAGGGAGCGTACGAGCAGATGGTCCTCGTCGCGCGGCAGCGTCTCGGCGCCCTCACCCGCGATGTCGATGTGCAGACCGGAGTCGGCGACCCGGACCACCACGTCGTCGTACAGCCCCAGGGCCAGGCCAAGGGCGTCGAAGCCGGGACCGAGGTTGGCGCTTGTGGCGGGCACGCGCACTCGGACGGCGGCGGCGCGGAACGCTGGACCGGCCATCGCTCGATGACTCTCCTTGTGTGACTGGGATTGCTCGAAGAGGTACGGAACACCGCGGGGGCCGTGCCGGGAAGTACGGCAACGCCGTGCAGAGGCAGCTGCTCTGCGTCGGGGCGGATTCAGTACAGCCTATCGAAGGAAGGTTCTGTGGCGACATAGGGCGCACGGGAGGCGCACGGTGCGTGTCGCGCTCCCTCTCGTCGTCCGCGCCCACTCTACTGGAGCGTTCCGCGCGCCCTCCTTGCTCCTGGGCTTCTCCGCCCGCACTCTAGTGGATCTTGAACCGCGGCGCCGGGCAACGACCCGGGGGCGTACCCCCGGCGCCGCCCGGCGCCGCGTGAACCAGGGCTGGTGGGACCGGAAATCAGGCCAGCCCGAGCCGCTCGGCGGCCGTGTCCGCGTCCACCGGCACCGTGACCGGCTGCGGCGCGCCCGCCACCGCCCAGTCCGGGTCCTTGAGCCCGTTTCCGGTCACCGTGCACACGATGCGCTGGCCGGGGTCGACCAGCCCCTGCTCGGCCGCCTTGAGCAGACCCGCGACGCTCGCCGCGGAGGCCGGCTCGACGAAAACGCCCTCCTGGGAGGCGAGCAGCCGGTAGGCGGCGAGGATTTGACGGTCGGTCACCTCGTCGATGAGGCCGCCGGACTCGTCGCGCGCCTGCTCGGCGAAGGCCCAGGAGGCGGGGTTGCCGATGCGGATCGCGGTGGCGATGGTGCTCGGGTTCCTGACCGGCTCACCGCGCACGATGGGCGCCGCGCCGGAGGCCTGGAACCCCCACATCCGGGGCGTACGGGAGGCGGGCGCGCCGAGCGGGCCGTCCGTCGCGTACTCCTTGTAGCCCTTCCAGTAGGCCGTGATGTTGCCCGCGTTGCCGACCGGCAGCACATGGATGTCGGGCGCGTCGCCGAGCATGTCGACGATCTCGAACGACGCGGTCTTCTGCCCTTCGATACGGGCCGGGTTGACCGAATTGACCAGCGCCACCGGGTACTTCTCGGACAGCCCGCGGGCCAGCTCCAGGCAGTCGTCGAAGTTGCCGTCGACCTGGAGGATCTTGGAGCCGTGGACCAGGGCCTGGCCCATCTTGCCCAGCGCGATCTTGCCCTGCGGGACGAGGACGGCGCAGACCATTCCGGCCCGTACCGCGTAGGCGGCCGCGGAGGCCGAGGTGTTGCCGGTGGAGGCGCAGATGACGGCCTGGGCGCCGGCCTCCTTGGCCATGCTGATGGCCATGGTCATGCCGCGGTCCTTGAAGGACCCGGTGGGGTTGGCGCCCTCGACCTTGAGGTGCACCTCGCAGCCGGTGCGCTCGGAGAGCACCTGGGCGGGGACCAGCGGGGTGCCGCCCTCGCGCAGGGTGACGACGGGGGTCGTCTCGCTGACCGGCAGCCGGTCGCGGTACTCCTCGATGATGCCCCGCCAGCCCTGCCAGCGGCGGGTGCCGGACATCGCGGGCCCGGCGTCAGCGACAGTGTTCATGATCTTCCTTTACTCCCCTACTCACCCTCTGCTCCCTACTCACCCTCTACTCGCCCTCGACCCGCATGATGCTGGCGACATCACGGACGGTGTCCAGCCTGCGCAGCGCCTCGACGGTGGCCGTCAGGGCCGCGTCGCTCGCCCGGTGGGTGACCACGACGAGGGACGCCTCGCCGTCCTTCCCCTGCTGGCGGACCGTATCGATGGATACGCCATGCTCGGAGAAGACCGTGGCGACCTGAGCAAGAACTCCCGGTTTATCGGCGACGTCCAGACTGATGTGATAGCGCGTGATCACATCGCCCATGGGGCTCACGGGCAGCCGGGTGTACGCGGACTCGCCCGGTCCGGTGGTCCCGGCGAGCTTGTTCCGGCAGGCGGCGACCAGGTCGCCGAGGACCGCCGAGGCGGTCGGCGAACCGCCGGCCCCGGGCCCGTAGAACATCAGCCGGCCGGCCGCCTCAGCCTCGACGAAGACCGCGTTGTACGCCTCGCGGACGGAGGCGAGCGGATGGCTCAGCGGAATCATCGCCGGGTGCACCCGGGCGGTGACCGACTGCCCGTCCTCGGCGCGCTCGCAGATCGCCAGCAGCTTGACCGTACAGCCCATGCGCTTGGCGGAGGCGATATCGGAGGCGGTGACCTCGGTGATGCCCTCGCGGTGCACATCGTCGAGGGTGACGCGGGTGTGGAAGGCGATCCCGGCCAGGATCGCGGCCTTCGCGGCGGCGTCGAAGCCCTCCACGTCGGCGGTCGGGTCGGCCTCCGCGTAACCGAGGGCGGTGGCCTCGTCCAGCGCCTCGCTGTAGCCGGCGCCGCTGGTATCCATCCGGTCGAGGATGAAGTTGGTGGTGCCGTTGACGATGCCGAGCACCCGGTTGACCTTGTCCCCGGCCAGGGATTCGCGCAGCGGCCGCACCAGCGGGATCGCGCCCGCTACCGCGGCCTCGTAGTACAGGTCGACGCCGCGCTCGAGCGCGGCCGCGTGCAGGGCCGCGCCGTCCTGCGCGACCAGCGCCTTGTTCGCCGACACCACACTGGCGCCGTGCTCGAAGGCGGTGGTGATGAGGACACGGGCGGGTTCGATGCCACCAATGACCTCAACAACAACATCGATGTCGCCCCGTTTGACCAGGGCGGTCGCGTCGGTGGTCACCAGCTCGGCCGGGACCCCCTCGCGCACCCGGTTGGGGCGGCGCACGGCGATCCCGGCCAGTTCGACCGGGGCGCCGATGCGCGCCGTGAGGTCCGCCGCGTGCGTCGTCATGATGCGCGCCACCTCTGAGCCGACCACTCCACAGCCCAGCAGCGCCACTTTCAGCGGACGCGTACGCATCATCCGACCTCGCTTCTCATCCATCTAAGTAGTGCACCAGTCTCACTCACTGGACGGGACTTTCTATCCCCGGTCCAGTATCCGAGATTTGCTTCTCGCCAGCCGAGCTAGTACTCGTTTGCTGGACTAACCGACATCGAGCCGCAGAAGATCTTCCTCCGTCTCACGCCGGACGATCTCGCGCGCCTGCCCGTCCTTGACGGCGACGACGGGCGGACGGAGCGCGTGGTTGTAGTTGCTCGCCATGGAGCGGCAGTACGCACCGGTGGCCGGGACCGCGATCAGATCCCCGGGCGCCACGTCGGCGGGCAGGAAGGCGTCCCGTACGACGATGTCGCCGGACTCGCAGTGCTTGCCGACGACGCGGGAGAGCATCGGCTCGGCGGTGGAGGTACGCGAGACCAGTGCCACCGAGTACTCGGCGTCGTACAGCGCGGTACGGATGTTGTCGGACATCCCGCCATCGACACTGACGTACGTACGCAGCGCCGGCAGCTCCTTGACCGTCCCCACCTCGTACAGCGTGAACGTGGTCGGCCCGGCGATCGCCCGCCCCGGCTCCACCGACAGCCGCGGCACCGCGAGCCCGGCCGACTCGCACTCCCGGTGGACGATGTCGCGCAGCGCCTTGGCGATCTGATGCGGCTCGCTGGGGTCGTCCTCTGAGGTGTACGCGATGCCGAGGCCGCCGCCGAGGTCGATCTCGGGCAGCTCGACCCCGTGCTCGTCCCGGATCTCCTTGAGCAGCCCCACCACCCGGTGCGCGGCCACCTCGAAACCGGAGGTGTCGAAGATCTGCGACCCGATGTGCGAGTGGACGCCGATCAGCTCGAGCCCGTCGAGCTTCAGCGCCCGCCGCACGGCCTCCGCGGCCAGCCCGCCGGCCAGCGGAATGCCGAACTTCTGGTCCTCGTGGGCGGTCGCGATGAACTCGTGCGTATGCGCCTCGACGCCCACGGTCACGCGGATCTGGACGCGCTGCCGCTTGCCCAGCCGCTCCGCGATATGCGCGACCCGCACGATCTCCTGGAACGAGTCGAGCACGATCCGCCCCACCCCGGCCTCGACGGCCCGGCGGATCTCCGCCTCGCTCTTGTTGTTCCCGTGCAACGCGATGCGCTCGGCCGGCATCCCGGCGCCCAGCGCGGTGGCCAACTCCCCGGCGGAGCACACGTCGAGGTTCAGCCCCTCCTCGTTCAGCCAGCGCACAACGGCGCGGCACAGGAACGCCTTCCCGGCGTAGAACACATCGGCGTCCTCCCCGAACGCCTCCCGCCAGGCCCGGCAGCGGGCCCGGAAGTCGCTCTCGTCGAGGAAGTACCCGGGCGTCCCGAACTCCTCGGCCAGCGTCTTGACATCCACCCCGCCAACGGTGACCACGCCGTCGGCGTCACGGCCGACCGTACGGGCCCATACGCGCGCGTCCAGTGCGTTGAGGTCGGTGGGCGGTGCGGTGTAGTGCCCCTCGGGCAGCACATCGGCGTAGCGGGGCCCGGCGGGGTGTGCGGAACGGCTCATGGTGTCTCTCTCAGGTGTCTCACAGATGTTCCGGTGCGCTGATGCCGAGCAGATGCAGGCCACCGGCAAGCACCGTCCCGGCAGCCTCGGCAAGGGCCAGCCGGGAACGGTGGGCGGCCAAGGGTTTCTCCGCGCCGCGGGGCAGGGGCGGGCACGCGTCGTGGAAGCGGAAGAAGGCGTCGGCGGTGGCTTCCAGATGCCGGGCGAGGCGGTCGGGGGCGCGGTGGCGGGCGGCGGATTCGAGGAGGCGGGGGTAGTCGCCGAGGAGGGAGATGAGGGCGACGGCGGCGGGGTGGTCGTACGCACTGTCGGCGCCACCGCCATCGGAACTGGGACCAACCCCAAGATCGAGCCCATTCCTGAGGAGGCCGCGAACCCGGGCATGGGCGTACCGCACCCGGAACAGCGGATTGCTCTCCCGCTGGGCGAGGAGCCGACCGGGATCGAGATCGGGCAGATCGTGCGCGGCGGCCCGGAGCAGCGCCCAATGGGCGGCGTCGGACCCGAGCCGGCTGAGCAACTCCTCAGCGCTGATCCCAGCGGGCCGCACGGCAAGCACCTCACCCTCGCCGGCCACCTCGCACTCACCCCCGCAAACGCCCACAAGCCGCCCCACGACGACCCCGACCAGCGCCCCACGCACCTCCCGCGCAGGCGCAAGCGTCACGCGCGTCCCGGCTAGGGCGTCCGAGCGCCCGTAGTCCTCGCCGCGCTCCAGCACGCCGCGCACGAGCGCGGCATGCCCGCCGGATTCGACGGTGATGTTCAAAAACCCGGGCCCGGCGATCTCCACCTGGGCGATCCCAGGCGTACGCACCAGCCGCCGCCGCAACACCTCAGCCACCCGCAAGGCGACCGCGGGCCCCCCGCCATCGACACACCGGGCGAGCTGAAGCGCCACATTAGTCGCATAGTCCCCACACCCCGCCCGCGGCGGAGCCTGCACCTTCACCCGCTCCGGCAGCACAGCCACCCGCAGCTCGTCGGCCTCGACGGCACGGCGCACGGTCTGCAGCACGGTGCGGGAGAGCTGGGCGGGTGTCACGGCACAAGCGTATGGGAGGAGGGGGGCGTCCCCGCGAATGGGTTTCGCCCCTCGGACGGCGAGGATGCGCCCTGACGGCCCCAGGAAACACGACCGGAACAACCACAAGCACACACCCGCCCACCCCAAACCGACCCGGCCCCGACCCGACAACCGAGCACGGGAACCGAGACGGCAGGAAGACAGAAGGAACCTGGACAGCGGGAACCGAGACAGGGGACAGCCCGCCCCGGCCCCCACCGCCAGGCCCACGGACTCAGCCCGTGGGCCCCACAACGGGCTCCGCATCCCCAGGCGCCGCAGCGGCGGCGCCTGGTGTCATCAACCGACGCACCAGCTTCACCAGCGCGGCAGGCTCAAAAGGTTTCGCAAGGAACGCATCCACCCCCGCGGCCCTGCCGCTATCCACTTCGTACTGCGTACACGCGCTGATGATCGCGACGGGCACATGACACGTACGCGCATCGGCACGTAACCGGGACGCCGTATGAAGCCCATCCAGTCTGGGCATCACGACATCGAGAGTGATCACATCGGGCCGCACCTGGTGAACAATCTCCAGGCACTCGGCACCATCGGCCGCGGTCACGACCTCGAAGCCCTCAAGCTCGAGGTTGACCCTGATCAGCTGCCGGATGACCTTGTTGTCGTCGACGACAAGGACCCGGCCGGACAAGCCAGGCACATCTCGAAGGGTAGGCGCGCACCCAGCGCTGCGTCCGGGTTTTGCCCACTTCCGCCACGTGCGGGGGACCTTTCCTCAAGACACCACCGCCACGCCCCCGGATGCGGTATACACCCCTCCGCTCTCCACCCCTCACACCCGCCAGCACCCCCACCACCCACCCCAATCGGCCACCCGCCGGCCACCCCCGAAAAGCGTTCATGACCACCCCGAGCAAGCTGGTAGGGTTCTACCCGTCGCCACAAACAACAGCGACACCGCCCCCGTAGCTCAGGGGATAGAGCAACGGCCTCCGGAGCCGTGTGCGCAGGTTCGAATCCTGCCGGGGGCACCCAGAGAATGGGAATGGATACGACGGTTTTGCCGTGATTGTCCGTCCTGGGTGCCATGATCGGGTGCAAGCACTTCGGTGCGGGCGCCCGATTCTTTGTTCCATGGGTCCAGCTCACGGGTTACGGCCACCAGTCCGTCAAGCAGATGCCCCGGGATCGTCACCCGTAGGGTCACTTCTTCGCGGGGTCGGCTGTAGCGGACTTCCAGCCCGAATGCGTTGTAGAGCCGCCGCTGGATCTCCTCCGGGACCAGGGCAAGGTCGATGTTGAGGCGCGGAATCGCATCCAGCAGGGCCGCGCTGTCGGCGGGGCGTGCCGCCTGTTTCGGGGCTTCCAGACAAGCCAGCTGCTCGGCGAGCTGCGTGCGCTGCCTGCCGAGGGTGGCGTGCTCCTGCCGGATCGCGTCGCGGAACTCCCTCTCCTGGTCGGGGTCGGGCCCGCCGTCGGCGAGAGTGCGGATGAGCCGGGCCTGGCGCTCGCCGATGGCCTTGATCGCCTGCTCCAGCGCGGCGCGTTCCTTTGCGGTTCGGTCGCCGGGTCCATCCGAGACACGAGCGGCTTCAAGTGCGGCTTTGAGGTGGGTGCGCCGGTCGGGGCCGAAGACGCGGGTGGCGAAGAAGCGGGAGACGGGTGTGATCAAGAACTCTTCCCGGACCCACAGACTCTTGGGATGGTCACGGAACCAGGGCCTGTCCCGGTGTTCGTTCGGGTCGATCTGGCAGGCGTAGTACGAGATCTTGTGGCGGTTCTTGCCGAACATGCGGCGGCCGCAGATCTCGCAGATAACGTACGACCGGAGGACGTAGGAACGCCGGGTGGCCGGGTGGGAGTTGGGCCCGTGGGTCGTCCGTGATCCCTGGCGCTTGCGCGCCACGGTGGAAGCCACGTCGAACAGCTCTTTGGAGACGAGCGGCTCGTGAGTGGGCTGCGGGGACCACACCCAGTCCTTGGGGTCGTTGTAGCAGCCGCCTTTCGACGTCGAGCGGCGGTTCCAGACCTGGTAGCCGGTGTACTTGGGGTTGCGCAGGATCTCTCGCACGGCCGATCCGCTCCAGCGGTGAAGGGCCGCGTCGGGACGGGTCGGTTCCGGGGGCGGGTACGCGACGGAATCCAGGTTCAAGCGGTCGGCGATGGCGTCGTATCCGAGCTTGTCCAGCCCGCGGAGCTGGAAGATGTGGGTGACGGCCGGGGCCCGGGACGCGTCCGGGACGAGCCGGTGCTTGGTGCGGCCCTCGGCCCGGCGGGCCGGTACGGGATGCGGGACCTTCTCCGCGAGGTAACCGTAGGGCGGCTTGCCCACATTCCAGCCCTGGGAGACATGCTCGATGAAGCCATCCCACGACAGCTCCAGCATCTGCAACACGTACCACTCGGAGACAGCC
Source organism: Streptomyces sp. NPDC059679 (assembly GCF_042734105.1). Classification (NCBI taxonomy): domain Bacteria; kingdom Bacillati; phylum Actinomycetota; class Actinomycetes; order Kitasatosporales; family Streptomycetaceae; genus Streptomyces; species Streptomyces sp. NPDC059679. The sequence goes on from NZ_JBHWES010000037.1 coordinate 38,317, forward strand.
TGCTTGACGCGCCGCGTGAGCGTGGGCGTGGCGCGCTTGGCTCGCGGGCCGGTGACGATCGGCTCGTCGGCGGCACACAGGGCCACGCCGGCCTGCTCCAGCTCGTACTCGATCTTGGTCCCGAAGTAGGTCCGGCGCGCGACGCGTTCGATGGACTCGCAGATGACGGCGGCGAAGCGACGGTCGGGCCGCTGCGCCTCATCAAGCAGATCGGCGACGCTGCCATCGCGCGGAATGGGAATCTGGAACTGCTGGTGCGCAAGGGAGTTGCCCCGCTCGCGCAGCTCCTTGCGGCCGGATTCCACATCGTAGAAATGCGCGACGATCACCCAGCCGGGCGGAAGCGCGGCTCTCGCGTTACGCAACTGCCGGGGCAGCGACAGGGTGGGGTCCTGGGCGTCTTCTGTAGAAGTCCGGCCGAGCCAGGCCACCGGGACGGTCACCGGAAGCGCCGTAGCGTCCGGAATGCCATCCCTGGACCAGGGGCGGCCGGGTACGGGCTGTGCCCATGGCCGAGTGCTGGGCGGGGTGCCTGACATATCTTGTCCCTCTCCCAAGGGTCCGGGGTGGGGAGACTCAGGCGTGGCCGGTCTTCGGGGCGCTGCGACCGGCGTACAACCACTCCAGCACCTCACGAATCACGACCCCCTGGCGCTGGGCCAGCGCCTGAGCCTCCTCACCATCGACAACGACGTACTCCACGACCACTCGCAACCCCTCTGAACTGCGCGTTTCAGCGTTGTCGCGAACGGTCGTCGTCCATGGACGCTCCATCTCGGCGATGTCGTCAAGGCCGCGATCTTGCGTGTCGGGTCTCCGACGCCGCATCACCGTGGATTCCGTTGAGTGAGCAGAGTTTCGGGTGTCGCGGACGTTCGTCATCTGGAACCCCCGGTGCTGTGATCGGGCCGTCTGGAGCTGACGTGATCAATAGAGATTCCAGAGGGACGGCTTTGCCACCGACCAGACCGGGTCCACTCCCCGGCTGCACCTCATGCAGCCGCACCGGGACCCCGGCAGTTCCTTACCCGAGCCACCAGCGAGCCAGTAACGGTCCACCTTGCCACGCGGACGAACACGCGAGCAGGCGCGATTCCCCGCACCGGGTGCATGTCCACCGGGCGCAGGCCACCGGGTGCACGACCGCGACCACCGCGAGGCACCGGGGTGCACCGCACCCGGGGTGCACCCGGGCCACCCAAACCCGGCGACGTCAGCCGCCAGGCCGCCTAGGATGCCCGCACCCGGCCCCCGCGACCAACCGCACCCGCCCTGGGCACACAGCACCCACAACCGCGAAGCGTGCGCACCCGCCCGCACCCCAGGAACCGCCCCCGAGGTGCGCCCGCACCCCAGGTGCGGATGCGCCTGAACCGCTCCCCACCAGCCCGCCACAGAGCCCCTCAGAACCTTCGTCCCACACAAATCCCGGAGGGAGAAAACATCCGCCGCACCCCGGCAGCCGAGCCCGCGGCAACACGCGTACCGCCCACGCCCGGCCGCCCTGACCCTGTAGATCGAGATGCTTTGCTCTATCGATATACAGTCGCCCTCGCTGGCTCGCGGCTCGTGTGCCCCCTGGCCTGCGGTGGGCCCGATGGAAGGGGCGTCGCATCCAAGGGCCGAGGGGGAATCGGCCCCCGAATCGCATAGGGAAACGACGGGGGGAATGCCAGCGAGCCACTTGCGACCAATCCACACGCCGACGCACGTCAATCCCCGGACTGTCCTTCGCCGTCAACAGGCAAAGTCAAGGCGATCCAGGCTGCCTTTGTGACCCCCGACCGGCGGTATCCCCAGGCTCCTCTGGTCAGTTCATGCACAATGTACAAGCCCCGCCCGCGCTCCGACAACAGCGTGCACAACGCTTCCAGACCGCTACCCCGCCCCTCCCGTACTGGAGTAAGCAAAGCATCCACCGCAAAGGACGGAATCTCCGGATCGTTATCCACCACTTCGCAAATGACGTCCGTTGCCGTTCGGCGCAACGTCAGCTCATACGGCCCCACCGCGTGCTCGACGGCGTTCGCCACCAATTCCGATACGGCCAGCACGGCATCGCTCACCGCCTCGCCGTCGTACCCCAGACCACTCAGGGCATTTTCCAAGGCGGCCCGGGCACGAGCAAGAGCCCCCGGCTCCCCACCATGCCAGTGCCACAGCACGACTGATGCGCCGTCCGACATGCTCGGCGTATTCATCGGTGCCCCCTCCGAACCGCGTGACGCCCACGCCGGGAACAGCGATGTCGACCCCTACCAGGTCCTACGACAGCCCACATCCCGGGCAGCGCAAGCGGCCCGCCGGCCATGAGACAGAAACCGAGCAGAGCAGATGTGACCAGAACCGGCACCGCCACAACGGCCTCCAGGGGGATCGCGACCAGAATGCGACCACCACACCGTCGACCTCACCAAGAGCGGAACCGTCCTCCCACCAGAACTTTCGTACGCAATGGGACGCTCTCTCAGCCCTAAAAAATTCCCCAGTGGTCCGCGAGCTTTTCGCCCGGCCAGGTCAACTCCCGGAATTCCAGATTCGCAGACGAGCTCACGCTGTTGCGCCCGCCCGAGTTGAATCAGCGCGTATCCGGCCTGGCAGTCGAGGTGGTTCTCAGTGAGGAAATACATCCACCGAGGCTCGTCCCCACTGCCGCGCCGCTCGATCAGCTCCCGGGCCGCCCCACGCGTGCGGGCGAAGTCGGTGGTGCGGCCGGCGGTCGCGTACGCGTAAGCCAAACGAGACAGGACCGAGGCCCGCACGGCGATGGGGGCCGCGTCGCCAGCCCGGCGGGCGGCTTCACCGAGGACGATGGCGTCAGCGGGATGGCCCCGGCTGGCTGCCTGGAAGGACAGGTCGGCCAGGATATGCGCGCACAGCGACAGGTCATTGACCTGGTGGGCGGCTCGCAGGGCGGTCACGAAATACCGCTGAGCCATTCCATGGTCAGCGGCATCGAAAGCCATCCATCCGGCGAGCTGGCCGATCTCGGCCAGCGCCCGGACTAGGCGGGTTGCGACGTCGGTCGAATGGCCGCCTTCATGGATGAGCAGGCCCACGGCCCGGAACTACGCTCCGACGTAGGGCAGGTGACGGGCACCACCGTGTTCGTCGTCGAGCAGTTGGAGTAGGGGCAGGTTCTGTTCCACCTGCTCCACGAGCGGATCCGCTCCCAGCCCTGTCGCGATGCGCGGTGTGTACGTCCCACGCCCGGCCGTGCCATCGAGGTACTGGGCTACGACAGCGGTCAGGCCAGAGCTCGAGATCGCCAGGAAGCGTCGCCGGTCGACGAGTCCTCCCAGCACCCAGTCCTCCACGATCTGTCCCAGGCCCTGGACCGTCCAGGGACGCGCGAGATCGGTGTCGGCCGGAACAAGCATCGGGGATTCCCCCGCCCGGCCCTGCCAGAGCTCGGCCACCGATATGGCCCGGCCCAGTTCCTGGGATAGCACATAGGCGGCCATGGCGGGCAGTGGCGAACGGGGCAGGGCACCCGCGTCTCGCCAGTGGTACGGGGCCGTCTCGGCCACCGTGCCCACGCCGAACACCCGGTTCAGTTTGCGGGCCAGCGCCTTCGGGCTCCAACCGAGCTCGTCCAGGCACGCGGTGAGCACGGTGTTCGGTTCCCCCGAGCGCACCCCCATGGCTCATCACAAGCCTCTGCCCAGAGTTCTGAACGAAGGCTTGCGCAACGACTGCGAGATCGCTAGGTCAGCCTGCAATGGGACCTGTAACGCATGCGGCGTAGCTCTGGGCGATGCCGACACCCTGGTTGCCCCACGGGGCAGCGCAGGGAATGTCGACGACGGCAAGGGGGCGCTAGCGGAGCCCACGAGCTGAGTTGCCGTGTTCGCGACAACTGGCGCCGCGCTGTCTACGCCGAAGCCGCTTGGCACCGGGTCCGCGCTGGCAGTCGTACCGCTACCCAGGATTGCGGCGCTGGCCAGCAACGCAACTGCACTGAACTTTCTTCCACGCAGCCCTCGACGGCCTGTTCTGCCTGGGCGGCCAGCTGGCGTCACGGAGCGCCACGACTGCTGCTCGGGCCTGGGCCGGCCTCCCAGCCGCCCAACCCAGCACAGCGGTCGCCGACGGATCTCGACACGTCCCCTAAACAGCCCGCACAACATGCAGGACACCTCACTTCCAGGGACGATCACCTGGACAGAACAAAGAGGGTATCTACCGCCGGAGAGAATGATGTCGGACCAACAGGACAACGGATTGCCCGCAGATCAGCGGGGTAATAATCCAGACTCGGCGAAGGATGGCACCCTCAGCCATATTGACGATATCTTGCAAGATAATTCTGAAGATTTCGTGCGCAGCTTTGTGGAACGAGGCGGCCAAGGATGGTCCGCTTTCCTCGATCCGCAGTTTTACGCGTTGGCAGCTGCCCATGGGGTTATCTCGGGCGCCACATGGGCAGCGTTCAAGAGTGCAATGACACGAGTCCTGCGGTCATTGCATATGGTTCGGGCACACCTGGATTTGACCACCGAAGGAACTCTCGACCCTCAACTTGAACAGCAACTCCACATTGCCTGGAACAGAACCAGAAAACTGATCCAAGGAGAATCGATCGAGCACTCAATGGATGAGGCGACAGCCTTTCATTGGACAGTCTTTGCCATGGAACTGGAAAGCGAATTAAAGACCGTCAAACTGCGCGATGACCACTACCAGATCATCGCTAGGATGACTGCTGCAACACCAGAGAGCCCGACGCCAAGCCAACTCATCGCACGCATCATCGATGAATGGCTGAGGGAAAATCCTGAAGCTGGAATTGGATTCCCCGACACATAGGCAACCGGGGAGAAAAGGAATCAGTGGTTCACCCTCAGATGACAGGCCCAGCCGAGGGTGAACTACCAAACTCACGCGAAGTCGTTCCTTGCAAGCCAGTCGAGTTCGGGCTCAATCTTCTTGTTCATTTCTTCTTCTTGACCGTAAATACAGCCCTCGTAGACGCGATGGATCACCTCTGGTGAGTTTCCTGCACGGCGGGCCACCTCCGCCACGGGTACTGCCGGCGTTCAACCACGTCGTGATGCAGGTGTGCCGCAGGTCGTAAGGCCGACCGCCGAGGATGAACGCCTGAACCTCCGGCGGGAGTGCGTACTCCCGGGCCTCCCTCCACACGCTCCAGTAAGTGCTGCTCCCCACCAGACCGCCCCGTTCGTTCGTGAAGAGCCGCCCGTCTTTGGCCGTACCGAATTGCTTGAGATGGGCTCGGAGGATCGCCACGAGCGGCCGCGGGATAGGCACTGGCCGATCTTCCTTGGCCTCTCTCGATTTCAGTCCGCGCTTGTCATGGCGCTCCCCGCTATCCGTCCACTTCTTCCCGGAGACAGGGTGTGTGTCGCGCAACGTCAGCACGCCCCATCCCTTCTCGGGCAAGTAGCAGTCAGACTTCTTGAGCCCAACCGTCTCACTCGGCCGCAGAGTGCCTTTGTGAACGCGACCGGCAGATTCCCCAGGCGCCTCTGGTCAGTTCATGCGCGATATGCAAGCCCCGTCCGCGCTCCGACAACAGCGCGCACAACGCTTCCAGATCGCCACCCTGCCCCTCCTCCACCGGAGGAACCACCGCAAAGGACGGAATCCCGGATCGTTATCCCGCCACTTCGCAATTGGCGTTCGATGCCGTGCGGCACAGCCTCAGCTCATACGGCCCCACCGCGTGCTCGACGGCGTTCGCCACCAACTCCGATACGGCCAGCACGGCATCGCTCACCGCCTCGCCGCGTCATACCCCAGACCGCCCAGGGCGTACCTCAGGCCGCTCGGGCACGAGCAGGGCCCCTTTGAGCAGCCCCGAGCGAACGGAAGCTGACCGCTGCTTCAGCTGACTTCTGCCAGCCGACGTTCCATTCCTTCACGTACCGCCACTGCGCGGGGATCTCCGAAGTCGGCAAGCAAACTGAGGGCCTGTGCCCAGGGCCGACGCGCTTCCTGCGGGCTTTCGTCGAGTATGGCCGAGCCCATGCCATCGAGAGCCAGGGCCTGGTGCCACGCATCGCCGAGATCGCGGTGCGCCGACACGGCTTGACGGTAGAAGTCGGCCGCCTCGGCTTGACGCCCGAGTCGGCAGTACACCTCGCCCACGCCCTGCCAGGCCAGTGCCTCTCGGCTGCGGTCCGCGAGGCGTCGGTGCAGCGTGGCGGACCGCTGATAGGAAGTCAGGGCCTCGGGGAACTGGCCCTTCGCCTGCTGGGCATCGCCGAGAGTCAGCAGCCAGAAGCCCTCCAGACGGAGATTGCGGAGGCCAAGGGCGATGTCGAGGGCGTCCTGAGCCAAGACCAAGGCTTCCTCGACATCGCCCTGCTCACGCCGGACGTCGCTCAGCACGCGCAGGATGTTGCCCTCGCCGCGCTGGTTGCTGAGAGCGCGGTGCGCTGCCAGGGCCTGGTCGATGACGGTCGCCGCCTCCGAAAGCCGCCCGGCGCGATAGTGGGTGGTCGCGAGGTTGGACAGCGCGGTGGCGGCCCAGTGGGCGGCGTCCTGCTCCTGGAAGCCCGCAATGGCCTGCTCGAAGAAGCGGGCAGCGGCGTCGAGTCGTCTGCTACGGAGGTGATTGAGCCCGATCAGGTTGAGCGAGCGTGCCTCGCCCAGGCGGTCACCCAGGTCGCGCCGGATCGTCAGCGCTGTCTCGTGGCATTCGAGACTCTCAGCCGGACGGTTGATACGGGTGTAGGCCATGCCGAGCCAGGTGAAGAGTACGCCTTGCGCGCCGCGTTCACCCAACCGTCCCGCCGCCTCCAGTCCGATTCGACCCACAGCCGGCCAGCTCGCGCCTGAGACAGAAGGAAACTGCGCATTCCACAGGACTGCCGCTAACTGCCACGACAGCCGGTCATGCCCTGCATCGGTCGCCGTGCGTACTGCCTGGAGGAGGTTGGCGTGCTCCCGCTCGGCCCAGTCCACGGCGGCGTCGTAGTCGGGGAATGTCAGTGGGCTGACATCGGCCGGGGCAGGGGTGAGGGTCAGGCGGTCCTCGGCGGGGTTGATCCAGCTCTGCGCGGCATCGGCGGTGTGCAGGTACCACTCCAGCACCCGGCCCAGGGCTGCCTCCCGCTCGGCAGGCGGCTCCTCTTGCTGGGCCTGGTCAATGGCGTATGCGCGCAGCAGATCGTGGAACTGGTAGCGGTCCGGGGCGGTCTGTTCCAGCAGGTGAGCCGCGACCAGAGAGTCCAGCAGCTGCCGGGTCCGACTGCTGCTGGCCGCCCCGGCCAGGGCCTCGGCGGCGTGCAGCCCGAACTCGGGTCCGGGGTGCAGGCCGAGCAGGCGGAACAGGCGGGCGGCCTGCTCGGACAGAGCGCGGTAGGACCACGCGAACACGGTGCGGACTGCTTCGGCTTCCTCGTCGTCGCCCGTGCTGAGGGCGTCCCAGAGGGCAGATTCGTCGCGCAGGTCGGCGATCAGGTCGGCCAGCCGCAGGTGGGGGTGGCTGGCAGCGCGTTCCGCGGCTATGCGCAGCGCCAGTGGAAGCCGTGCGCACAGCTGGGCGAGTTCGGCGAGCTGCCGCTCGTCGTCCACCGGCCGGTACCCGGCGGTGACGGCCCGCAGCAAGGCGACCGCTTCCGGCTCCGGCAGCACGCCGAGCGTGAGTCGGCGGGCCCCGTCACGGATGGCGAGGCCGGACAGGCGGCTGCGGCTGGTCACCAGCACCAGGCTGTGCGCGCTCCCGGGCAGCAACGGCCGCACTTGGCCGACGGTGGCCGCGTTGTCCAAGACGACCAGCACCCGGCGGTCGGCCAGCAACGAACGGTACAACGCGGCAGCAGCATCGAGGTCCTGCGGTACAGCATCGGCCGGGACGCCGAGAGAGGTCAGAAAGCGGTGCAGGGCTTCACGTGCCGCGACCGGCTCTCCGGGGTCGTAGCCGCGCAGATTGGCGTACAGCTGGCCATCCGGGAAGCGCTCCCGGACCTGGTGTGCCCAGCGCAGTGCCAGCGATGTCTTTCCTGCGCCGGCGGTGCCGGCTATCACGTATACCGAGACGACGAGTGGACCGCCGTCCTCGCTGGTGAGAACGGCGTTCAGCTCGCCGAGCTCATCGGTGCGGTTGACGAACCCGCGTACGTCAGCCGGTAACTGGCGTGGGATGGGGCTGGTGGAGCTTCCCGGATCCGACTTGCCCTGCGTGTGGAAATGGACGCCTCCGTGGACATTCCTCGCCTGGACGACGTCACGTGAGGATCCCGACAGCTCTGAATGGGTGCTTCTGGAGTGCTTGTCCCCTCCGCCTGGCGCGGCGATCGGCCTACTCCCTTCCTGCGCTCAGCGTCGGCGGGTCAAGGTGCGCCACCTCACGGTCGAAGTAGGAGATCACATCTTCACCCGCCGCGTAGAGCGCCTTGATGTAGTTCTCCCAGCGCGTCACAAGATCATGGTCGGTGTAGCGGATCGCACCGTTCGCAACTCCTGTCTCGGTGTACAGGACCTGGAAGAGGGTACGGCTGCCGAGCACGACCACTTCCGGGAGCAGGCAGGTGCTCTCCGAGGCGGCCACCCGTTCGGCGGGGACGGCCCTGATCCTCTGCCCGCACTGCGCACGCTGCCGCTGAGAGTGGAGTTCCCACTGCACATACGGTGTCAGCGGCTTCTCAATCACGCGCACACGGTGAAAGGCATAACCCCTGCGCGCCTCCGCCTGAGCGGCCGCGGCCAGGCTGTCGCGCCGGGCAGCGAGAAGCCGCAGCGCCTCATCCCAGTCGCCCCGCCGCAGGGCGTCCCGGCTCGGACTGCCCTGCTCCTCAAAGTGCTGCCGACGCTCCAGCTTCCAGGAACTCCCGTCACGGATCGCTTCTTCACGTTCCCGGAAATCCTGTTTGTAGGCGGTCCGGGGCAGCCGTTCACCCTGCTCGGGAACGAGGACCGGGGCAAGGAGATCAAGCATCCGGGATGTCCTTCTTCGCCGCGCTGAGCATGTTCCCTGGGATGACAACCAGCCGCTCATCCGGACTGAGGTTCACGCCCTGCGGCAGACGGGTGCGGTAAACGGCTGTCAGATCCCTGCCGATCACAGCAACATCGCCATTGTCGAGCTGCCAGATGTCCGGGCACTCGTCATTGCCATCGGAGTTCCCCAGCTCTTCGGCTGATCTCCCCAGCCGACGCTCGAATAACGCGGACGGGTCAGCCTCCCAGGCACGGGCCATGTCTGCCTCCGGTCGAGGTGGTCGAGCGCGCTACTGGATACACAGTGTAGCTAGAGCTGTACCCAAAGGTGAGAGCGTTGCGCCACGGCCGTCACGCAGATGGTCACCACCGGCAGCGGCGGCCCTGTCGACGGTGGCAGGGGCGATAGTTGGCGTGCGCTGCAGTCTCCCGGTGCCCCGGTGCCCCGGTGACAGCCGGTCCCGGTGCTACACCTGGCCGTTAGGATTTCCCTTCGGGCCATCCGCTCCGGGGCAGCCGGCCAGGGGATCAGGAGTGGAGGCCGCGGCTCGTGGATGAGAAGAGGCGGGGACAGCGCATGCGTGAAGGCCGGTGGACCACGGTCACCGAGTCCGAGTTCGACCATGAGCGCCGCGGCCTGGAAGCCATCCGCAAGCAGCTTCCCGACGCCGAACCATGGCGAGCATGGTCCAATTTCACCTTCACCTCACACGCCGGGCACGTTCGCGAGGTAGATCTGCTCGTCATCGCACCGAGCGGCGTCTTAGTAGTTGAGCTGAAGGAGTGGCACGGCTCGGTCAGCAGCGAGTACGGCACCTGGGTGCAGACCACCCCGGGTGGCCGCCGCGTCCCGCACGGAAACCCGCTGCATCTGGCCAACAAGAAGGCCAAGGAGCTGGCCGGGCTGCTCAGGCAGCAGTTGCCGTCTCACCAGCACCGTCGGCAGGTGTGGGTCGGTGAGGCCGTCTGTTTCACGGACGCCTCGCTGCGAATCCAGCTCCCGCCCAACGACCAGAACGGTGTCCACACAGTCGCCCAACTGGTCGAGATGCTGAAACAGCCGCCGCGAGACGAACGGCACCGCATCGATGCCAGCCGCTCCCGCGAGATCAAGACCTCCCTGGAGCGCATCGGCATCCGCCGCAGCGACGCCGAATACCGGGTCGGCCCTTATCTCCTGGATCGGAAGGCCTTCGACACCGGCCCCACCTGGGCGGACTACCTCGCCCGCCACGAGGAGTTGCCCGAGTCGGCCCGGGTCCGCGTGTACGTGCGCGAGCGCGGCTCGGATATCTCCCTGCGGGAGTCCGTCGAGCGCGCCGCCCGCCGCGAGGCCGCGATACTCCAGCGCTTCAAGCACCCCGGCGCGGTAGAGCTCAAGACATACGACGCCTCCGGGCACTCCGCCGGCCCCGCCCTGGTCTTCGACTACCATCCGCAGACCCTGCGGCTGGACGAGTATCTGGTCCAGTACGGCGACAAGCTGGACATCCTCTCCCGGATGGCGCTGGTCCGGCAGCTCGCCGAGACGATGCGGTCCGCGCACTCCAGCCGGATCCACCACCGGGCGCTGGCCGCCCGCTCCGTCTACGTCCTGCCCCGCAATCGCGGCCCCAGGGGGCAGGCGGTCGGCGAGGAGGCGGCCTGGCTCAATCCCCACCTCCAGATCTCCGACTGGCAGATCGCCACCCAGCGCGGCGGCAGCCAGGGCGGCACGGCTCCGGGATCGACCCGGCTCGCCCCGACGACGCTCTCGCTGAAGCACCTGTCCGAGGGCTCGGACCCGTATCTCGCGCCGGAGCTGACCGCGCTCAATCCCGACCCGGTGTTCCTGGACGTGTACGGCCTCGGCGTCCTCACCTACCTCCTGGCCACGGGGAAGCCCCCGGCCGCGAGCCAGGCCGAACTGCGCGCGCGGTGGGAAGCGCGCGAGGGCCTGCGCCCTAGCTCCGTGGTGGACGGCCTGTCGGAGGACATCGACGAACTGGTGCAGGCCGCCACGGCCTACCGGCCCGAGCAGCGGCTCTCCACGGTGGACGAGTTCCTGGAGATGCTGGAGCTGGTCGAGGACGGCCTCACCGCCCCGGTCGGCGTCCCGGCCGCCACCCCCGAGGCACCGGAGAAGGATCCGCTGGAAGCGGTCGCCGGGGATGTCCTGGCCGGCCGCTGGGAGGTCCGCCGTCGCCTCGGCACGGGTTCGACCAGCCGGGCCTTCCTCGTACGGGATCTCGAGGCGGAGGCTCGCAGGACCCGCCCGCTGGCCGTGCTGAAGATCGCCCTCTCCGACAACCGGGGCGAGATCCTCAAGCGCGAGGCCGACGTGATGCGCGACCTGCGCCCCGATTCCCGGATCATCCGCCTCGTCGAGCCGCAGCCGCTGACCCTCGGTGAACGCACGGTTCTCGCCCTGGAATACGTGGGTGATGAACGGGAGGAGAACCCCGACGAGGCCGGGACCGCGGGGCGCAAGCGGCGCCGCGAGGAGACGGTGGCCCGCCAGCTCCGGGAAGGCGGCCGGCTCCAGATCGACCAGTTGGAGGCATACGGCGACTATCTCTTCGGCGCCGTCGACTTCCTGGAGGGCGAGAGCGTCTGGCACCGCGACATCAAGCCGGACAACATCGCCATCCGCATCCGCCCGAATCGCACCCGCGAGCTGGTCCTGATCGACTTCTCGCTGGCCGGCTACCCGGCGAAGAACCACGAGGCGGGCACGGACGGCTACCTCGACCCCTTCATCGGCACCCTGACCCGTACGGCCTACGACTCGCACGCCGAGCGGTACGCGGTCGCGGTCACCCTCTATGAGATGGCGTCGGGCGAGCTGCCCAAGTGGGGCGACGGCTCGGTCCTGCCCCGCGACACCGACCGGAAGGATTTCCCCCACCCGGCCATAGTCGCCGACGCGTTCGACCCCGCCATCCGCGACGGCCTGGTCCGCTTCTTCCGCAAGGCCCTGCACCGGGACGCCTCCCAGCGCTTCCCCGAGCTGAAGCCGATGCGGGACGCCTGGAAGAAGGTCTTCCTCGACGCGGCGCAGACCGCGCCGTCCAGCCACCGCTCCCGCCACCCCGAGAAGACCCCCGACGCGGGCCCGCCCGGTCTGGGCGTGGCCGAACCTCTCACCGCCGAGCAGCAGCGCGAGGAGCTGGCCAGGCAGGTCACCCGCGACACCCACCTGTCAGCCGCCGGCCTGACCCCCGCCGCCGAGTCCTTTTTGTACGGCCTCCAAATCACCACCGTCGGCCAGTTGCTCGACTACAGCCGCCGGAAGCTGGTCAACGCCCCGGGCCTCGGCGCCAAGACCCGCAGCGAAGTGCAGCGCCGCCAGCGTCAGTGGGGCGAACTGCTGCGCGAGGCACCCGTCTCACCGCTGACCCCGAAAGGCCGGGCCGAAGCCAAGGAGGAACTGGCGCAGCTCAGCGCGGCCGAGTCCGCGCTCCTCGGCGCCCTCGCCGAGGATGGCAGGCTCTCCGACGCGTCGCTGCGTTCGATCAGCCTCGACACGCTGGCCACCTTCCTCGTGCCGGAGCTCAACAACAACGGCTCCAACCGCAACAAGGTGGAGATGGTCCAGCTTCTGCTCCGGCTGCCGAACGATCATGGTGACCTCCCGGGCATCGGGGTATGGCCCAAGCAGAAGGAGGTAGCGGACAAGCTCGGCCTGTCCGCCGGCCGCATTCCGCAAATGCTCAAGGAAGAGCGCAAGCGGTGGAAGAAGCACCCGGCAGTGTCGGCCCTCCGCACGGAAATCACGGAACTGCTCGCGGAACTCGGACGCGTCGCCCCCGCCGTCGAGATCGCCGACGCGTTGGTCGTACGCCGCGGCACGCAGCTGCGCGGGGAGCAACGGCGCCGCGCCCTCGCGCTGGCCGCGGTGCGCGCGGTCGTCGAAGTCGAACAACTCGACCCTGAGGCGGCCGAGTTCCAGCACCAGGCCAACCGCAAAGCCACCGAGGAGTCGCTGGAAGCGGGCCTGCTCGCCCTGGACGTGCGCGAGGACGACGCCCCCGACACCCCGACCGCGCCCGCCCTGCTCGACTACGCGACGCGGCTGGGCCGCACGGCCGACCGCCTCAGCCGCCAGGAGACGCTGCCCACCGCCGCCACCGTCCTCACCGAACTGGGCGCCCTCACCCCGCCGCCCGGAACCCTCGAATGGGACGAGCGCCGCCTGGTGGAGCTCGCCGCCGCCGCCTCACAGAACGCCGCGGCCACCCCCCGCCTGGAGATCTATCCGCGGAACCTGCCGCTGGTACGCGCCCTGCGGCTCACCCAGGCCGGTCTGGTGCCCTGGATCCCCGGCGTCCCGGACGAGCAGCAGCCGGGCCTGCCCGCGGGGGACGTCCACGAGCGGGTGCGGGCGCGCTTCCCCGAACTGATCGTCGAGGACGGCCGCGGCGGCACGACCCACGAGCTGCCCACGGGCGCCCGCCTGACCAAGGCTCTGTGGGATGCCGGCTTCGACTTGAAACTGGCCACCCGCGAGCCCATGAAGACGCTGCGATACCTGCCCGCGCACACGGACAACGAGTCCAGCTATATGACCACCGGCGCCGTGCGCCGCGCCACTTCGCTGGGCACCGCCACCCGGTACGCGGACGATCCGCGGGTCGCGTCCGCCGCACGCGCCGAAGAACTCCTGGCCGCCTCCGCCCGACGCGACGGCTACCGCATCCTGACCGTACGCCACGGGCTGACCCGCGACGCCGTAAGCGAGTTGACGACCCCGCGCATCGGCGCCCGGGAGGTTTCGGTCACCGTTCTCTTCCTCAAGGCTTTGCACGCGCTGGTGCCGCCTGGCACCAAGCCGACCTGGGAGACGCTGCTCAAGGCAGACGCGGCCGAGCCCGGCTCACGCGGCGCGCTGAAATTCACCGAGTACGCGCGGACGGCCTGGGGCACGGTGGAGCCGCAGGTACGCGAACTGCTGACGAACGGCTCGGGTGGCACTGCACCGGTGCTGCTCACGGAGGCCGCGGTGTTGGCCCGCTACGACGCGATGGGCGTCCTCGACCGCCTCGCCGAGGCCGCCCGGCACGGCGGGCACGGCCTGTGGCTGCTCGTCCCACAGGGGGACCCGGCGCGCGAGCCGAAGCTCGGCCAGGTCGCGGTGGCGTACCAGGCGGGGCTGGGCGAATGGATCGAACTTCCCGACTCGTGGGTGGAGAACGCCCACCGCTCGGGCACAGGCGCAGCCGCACCAACCGAGGGAGACGGTTAAGTGATCGACCGATCAGCGCTGTTGGACGATCTGAAGAAGCAGGTCAAGACAGTCGAGGCCGACTTACACAAGCAGGTCAAGGCGGTCACGGAGGTGGAGCTGCGGCTGCGCGCCGAGTACGGCCGGGCGCGCGAGCTGGGCCGCACAGCGGCCACCTGGAACTCCTGGCTGGACGAGCGCGTCACCCAGGTCGCCGTCGCGTGGGTGCTGGGCACGGTCTTCGTCCGCTTCTGCGAGGACAACCGCCTGATCCCCGAGCCCTACGTCACGGCCCCCGAGGAGGACCGCCGCGACCTGGCGCTCGCGCGCTACGAGGCGTACGTCGAGCGGGATGTCAACCCGACGTATCGTGGCTGGCTGCTGCGTGCCTTCGCTGAACTCGGCGACGGCCAGGCCGGGCGGCTGCTGTTCGACGAGCGGCACAACCCGCTGTACCAGATCCCGCTCTCGCACGACGGCGCCCGCGGGCTGATCGAGTTCTGGCGGGAGCGGGACGAGTCGGGCTCGCTGATTCACGACTTCACCGACCCGTTGGACGTGGATGAGGACGGTACGGCGGACGGCACGACGGGCTGGGACACGCGTTTCCTGGGCGATCTGTACCAGGACCTCAGCGAAGCCGCACGGAAGACGTATGCGCTGCTTCAGACACCGGAGTTCGTGGAGGAGTTCATCCTCGACCGGACCATGAACCCGGCGGTTCGGGAATTCGGGTATGACGGCCTGAAGATGATCGACCCGACGTGTGGGTCGGGCCACTTTGTGCTCGGGGCTTTCCGGCGGCTCGTACGGCTGTGGGCCGACGGCCAGCCGGGACGGGATGTGCACGAGCGGGTGCGGGCAGCGCTGGACTCGGTGCACGGGGTGGACGTCAACCCGTTCGCGGTGGCTATCGCGCGGTTCCGGTTGCTGATGGCGGCAATGGCAGCGGCGGACATCCGGACGCTGAGGGAAGCCGGGAAGTACGAGTGGCCGATACACCTGGCTGTGGGCGACTCGCTGATCAAGGCACGGCAGACCGAGATAGGCATACGCGGGACGAAGGGGCAGGACACCCTGGAGTTCACCACGGATGAGAAGGACGAGCTAGCAGAGTTCTCGTACGCCACGGAGGATATGCAGGAGCATCCGAAGATTCTGGAGCCGGGGCGTTATCACGTGGTGGTAGGGAATCCGCCGTACATTACAGTGAAGGACAAGAAGCTCAACTCTATTTACCGGGAACTTTACAGTTCCTGCTTTCGCGAATATTCACTATCCGTACCCTTCGCCCAGCGATTCTTCGAGTTGGCCAAGATTGGCGATACCCAAGGGCGCGGCTACGGGATGGTCGGCCAAATCACGGCGAATTCTTTCATGAAACGAGAGTTCGGAAAGAGGCTTATCGAGAGCTATTTCCGCGACCGCACTGAACTGACGGAGATCATCGATACCTCCGGCGCCTACATTCCAGGGCACGGCACCCCGACAGTAATACTAATCGGAAAAAGCTGCGGCGAGGCCGCAAGGGCAGCAACAGTGCGCACTGTACGCGGAATTCAAGGAGAGCCTGAAATACCGGAAGACCCTAGCAAGGGCTTGGTATGGCAGGCTATACGCAGGCAGGTTCGCATCGGAGAATCGGAAAGCGACTGGATTTCCGTAAGCGACACCCCCCGAGAGGCCATGTCCACCCATCCCTGGAGTCTCTCCGGTGGCGCAGCCGTAGACACTATGCAAAAACTGGAAGAAAGCGGGAAAAGCCTCAAGCAGGTAACGGAGGTCATCGGCCTTTCTATAGTCACAGGCGAAGACTCTGCCTTCGAATTCGCGAAAACAATATCTATCGACCGAAGGGGAGTCCCCCTCTCTATGGCGGCAGATGGGCAACGAATTCGCGACTGGACGCTGCAAGCGCCCACGTGGCTCGCAAACCCGTACACAGACAGCTTCTCTCTCGGCGAGGGAGGGGCAAACGAGCTGCTCTTGAAGTTTCAGTGGTCGATTAGACGCGTGCTGGAATTGCGAAAGAGGTTTAGCGTAACTCTGCTGGAGCGCGGCGTCCCCTGGATTGAGTGGCGGGAAGTCTACCGCTCACGTTTGTCTGCCGCGAAGCTGATCGCTTTCCCCCTTGTGGCCACACATAACCACTTCTACTTCCAGCGGGACGTCATCCCCTCCAAGCATTCGGTCACTGTCATAAAGCTCCAGGAGGGTGCAAGCGACGAAGAACATCACCGACTGCTT
The DNA here is from genome assembly GCF_042734105.1 of Streptomyces sp. NPDC059679. Taxonomy (NCBI): domain Bacteria; kingdom Bacillati; phylum Actinomycetota; class Actinomycetes; order Kitasatosporales; family Streptomycetaceae; genus Streptomyces; species Streptomyces sp. NPDC059679. The sequence continues at coordinate 54,674 of NZ_JBHWES010000037.1, forward strand.
GGACTACTCAACAGCTCCACCGCCTGCTTTTGGCTTAAGCAGGTCAGCCACAACAAGGGCAGCACTATTGACACAAAAGGTGCCCGCCAGTCGACTACCCCATTCGAAGACTTCTACGAATTCACCGGAACCAAGCTTCAGGAATTTCCCGTTCCTGCCAGTTATCCCACTTTACTTGCCGCCGCGCTGGACGCCCTGGCCCAAAAAATTGCCTCCACGACCCCTACAACGGTCGCGGGGAAGGTCCTCCCCACCCTCGCTGCCCTCCGCCAGGCAAGCACAGATTGGCATTCTGTCCGCGCCCAGATGATCGCGCTTCAGGAGGAACTGGACTGGCAGGTCTACTCGATCTACGGTCTTCATTCCGAAGACCTGCGAATGTCAGAGGACCCCAACGGCCCCGACATCCCCGAAATCAACCTCGGCGAGCGAGCCTTCGAGATCGTGCTCGCGCGCAAGGTCGCCGCAGAAGAAGCCAGCGACGAGTGGTTCAAACGGCACGGCTCCGCGCCGATAACCGAAATCCCCGCTCACTGGCCCGCCGCCTACCGCGATATCGTCCAGAAGCGGATCGACGCTATCGAGTCGAGCCGCGCCATAGGGATGATCGAGCGGCCGGAGTACAAGCGGCGGTGGGCAACCGAAGGGTGGGACACGCTCCAGGAGAAGGCGCTAAGGAGCTGGCTGCTCGACCGGATCGAGAACCGCGACTACTGGTTCGACGAGAACGACATGCCACGCATCACCACGTTGTCGTGGCTCACGGACGCGCTCTCGCGTGACGAGGACTTCGTATCGGTCGCCAAGATCTATGCGCCCCGCAAGGAACTGCCCGCCATCATCGTCGAGTTGCTGACCGACGAGCACGTGCCATGCCTCCCCGCCCTGCGCTACAAGCCGTCAGGGATGAAGAAGCGGCTGGACTGGGAGCACGTCTGGGACATGCAGCGGCAGGAGGACGCGGCTCTCGACGAGCCGATGAAGCGGAAGATTCGCGACTCAATCCCCATACCGCCGAAGTACACCTCGGCTGATTTCCTACGACCTTCCTACTGGAAGGCGCGCGGTAAGTTGGATGTGACCAAGGAGCGGTTCATCTCGTACGGGCAGGCCAACGCGGCCACACCCACCCTGTACGGCTGGGCTGGCTGGGACCACCAGGAGCAGGCGTACGCCCTGCTCGCGTACATCGCCTCGCACGAGTCGATGAGCTCCGAGGAGCTGACCCCCTTCCTCGCGGGCCTGCTGGAGCTCCAGCCCTGGCTGGACCAGTGGCACGACGGCTTTGACCCGATGTTCAGCGGCTCCCCTGCCGCCTACTTCCGCGGTGAGCGCCAAGTGGAGCAGGGCAGGCATGGCCTGACCGACGACGACCTGCGCGCATGGCGTCCGGCCGCTGCCACCCGAGGACGCCGGGCAGCCAAAAAGTAGTCCGGCCCTGTGCTGTAAGTGGCTCCCGCGATCAGCAGATCGCGGGAGCCACCACGGTTCTAAGAGCTCAGAGCGCGAGCTGGTCGGCCTTGACGACGGACACGAAGGCCGTCCAACTCTCCGACGGGAACACAAGGGCTGGACCTTGCGGGTTCTTGCTGTCACGCACAGCGAGAACTCCGACGAAGTCGTCGCAAGTTTCGACGCACGCGCCACCATCCGGGTTGCTGTAACTGCTCTTGCGCCAGGTGGCCGCGCTCAGATTGATGGATCGCACGGTGCTTCCTCCAAGGTGCGCAGGATGATCTTCCGCGACTCGGCCGGGGACAGCGCCAGGTCGCGCAAAGCATCGTAGGCACGTTGCGCCCTCTCGATCGCCGGATATTCCTCGACGAGTTCACCGCCTTGCGCGTGCTCGCGGTACACCACCGTGTATCCGTCCGCCATCCGCAGGAACCAGACGTCAGTACTCACCAACCCATGCGGCCCCGCCGCGAACGGCAGCACCTGCACCGCCACATCCCGCCGCTCCGCCACCTCCGCCAGGTACTCAAGCTGCCCCCGCCACTCCCCCGCGTCCCTTAGCGGCGTCCGCAGCACCGCCTCCGAGAGGATCGTGCGGAACGACGGCGCGTCACTGCCCGCTAGCAGTTCCCGGCGGCCCATCCGGGCCTCCACCTGCTGCTCCAGCTCATCGCCCTTGAGGCCGCCCGCCGCCAGCACCTCCCGCGCGTACCCGGGCGTCTGGAGCAGCCCCGGCAGCACGCTGACCGCGAAGTGCCACAGGCTCACCGCCTCCGCCTCCAGTGCCATGTAGCGCCGGTACCGCTCGCGGAACTGCGTGTGGTCGCCGGCCGCCAGCTCCCACAGGGCGAGCAGTAGGCCAGGCGTTCCGTAGTACGTGTCGAGCGCCTGGACGACCTCGGGCCCGCCGAGTGATTCGCCCTTCTCCATCTTTCCGAGCAGGGACCAGTCCCAGCCAAGTCGCTCGCCCAGCTGACGCAGGCTCACCCCCTTCTCCGCGCGCAGGGCGCGCAACTCCTCGGCGAAGCGCCTGCGAGGCTCCTGACTCCGTCCTGTGATCGCTCTTCTTTGCGGCATGGCGCGTCCCCTCCGTGAGCTCCGGTGGCATGTGGCAGGTGTGGAAGGACGGCCGTCCCACGGGGAAGGACACGCCGTCGTCGCCGCGCGTGCCCCTCCACCTGAGTCCATCCTCGTAACCCAACCACCACGCACGGTAATTCACCGAGCGCGCTCTCATCATGAAATCTCCTGAAAAACCGCTAAAAGCAGAAGAAGTAGAGCATGGCCACTTCTCATCCATCCGCGAGGCACAAGATCCAGGAGGCAGTCCAGGCCCGCGACGCACTCGCCGCCGCGCTCACCCAGGCGGGCATCCAGCTCCCCGCCATGGATGTCCGCACCCCGTGGAACGGGGACCTGGACGAGTCCGTCGACGGAACCGGAAACGAACCCGGAAACGAACCCGAGCCCGGATTCCAAGCCGCAACCAGCGCCGAAGCAGAACCCAGGTCGGCAGCCCGGTACGCCCTCGTGCACCTCGGCGTGTGCTCCGCTGCCGTAGCGCACGCCCTGGCCGAAGTGATCGCGAAGGGGGCGGTGCGATGATCAGCGAGCCTGCCACCCCCGTCGGGACTGCCGTCCGCGACACCGTCCGCGACCGGATCGGGCTGGTCGTGGGACATCAGGGTCCGTACCTCCAGCTCCGCCCGCTCAGCGGCGGCCGGGAGTGGGACGTGGACCCGGCACGGGTGGAGCCCGTCGGCTCCGAGGAGTTGCTGCGCGCCCGCGTGGCCGAGGCGAACGCCCGCAGCCGTCAAGGCTCGCCGGGGTAGGCGCCGGAGCGGAAGCCGAGGTGGCAGGGGCGCACGTGCGTCCGGCGAATTCGGCCCTGCCGCACGGCTGTTGACGACCGCGCGTGCCATGCTGTCTACCGGGGGGATTTTCAGACCATCGCCCGGCACTGATGCGTACGTGCACTCGTACGCGAACCCAGGCGTGGACTCCACGCCGTGCCGGCCGGTGTGCCGAGGGATCTCCGAACAGCCGCACAGACAGCGACGGCGACGCCCACGCGCCGCCGAAAGGAGACCACGTAGCGTATGGCTCAGCAGCCGCCTCTGCTCCGCGATGTGATCGACATCAGGAAGGAGGTGTCCACCTCCGACTTCGTCCTCCAATTGTCGGAAGCGACGACTCCCGAAGGAGCCGAGCGCGCGCTGAAGGACTATGTGGTCACCGAGCGGCTGCTGGAGAACTTCGACGAGGCGCTGAGCCTCATCAAGGCCGCCCTGGACGGGCACACCTCGAAGGCGTCGTATCTGCACGGCTCGTTCGGTTCCGGTAAGTCGCACTTCATGGCCGTGCTGCACGCGCTGCTCAGCGGCAGCCCGGCCGCCCGGGGGCGCGCCGACTTCGACCCGGTGCTGACCAAGCACGAGTGGCTGACCACGGACGGCAAGAAGTTCCTGCTGGTGCCGTACCACATGCTCGGCGCCAAGGCGATGGAGCAGCGGGTCCTCGGGGGCTACGCCAGCCATGTGAAGAAGCTGCACCCCGAGGCCCCGACGCCCCGGGTCTACCGCACGGACTCGCTTTTCGAAGACCTCCGGACGATGCGCGCCCGGATGGGCGATCCGGCCGTCATCGCCGGTCTGGCCTCGGTGGACGGGGACGACGGGGAGGACGACGAGTGGGGCGAGTCCTTCACCTGGGCGCCCGAGCTGTTGAACACCGCGCTCGCGGCCGAGGAGGTCCACGAGTCGGGGCAGGCGCTCAACCTGGTGTCGCCGTCCACCCCGGCCGAGCTGCGGGCACGGCTCGTCCGGGACGCGAGCACCAATCTGCTGCCGGGGTTCTTGAAGAACGCGGCCGAGAGCGAGCACGGGTTCATCTCGCTCGACGCGGGTTTGTCGGTGATCGCCGAGCATGCCAAGTCGCTGGGCTATGACGGACTGATCCTCTTCCTGGACGAGCTGATTCTGTGGCTGGCCACCCTGATCCACGAGGAGAAGTTCGTGGCCCGCGAGGCGGGCAAGATCACGAACCTGGTGGAGGGCGGCGACGCGCGGCGCGCCATACCCGTGGTGTCGTTCATCGCCCGCCAGCGTGATCTGCGCGAACTAGTCGGCGAGGAGGTCTCGGGCGCTGCCGAGTCCGCCATCCAGGACACGCTCAACCTGGCCTCCGGCCGGTTCGACAAGATCACCCTGGAGGACCGCAATCTCCCCCAGGTCGCACACGCCCGCCTCCTGCAGCCGAAGAACGCGGAGGCCGCCGCGCTGATCGAGGGGCAGTTCGAGAAGACCCGGAAGGTCCGCCAGGAGGTGTGGGACACCCTCCTCGGCTCCGACCGGGGCGCCGACGGCATCGGCGCGGACGAGGACAGCTTCCGTCTCACCTATCCGTTCTCGCCCGCCTTCATGGACACGCTGGTCCATGTCTCGTCCGCGCTCCAGCGCAACCGGACGGGTATGAAGCTGATGGGACAGCTGCTCGCCGACCACCGAGACGACCTGCGGCTGGGCGACCTGGTCCCGGTCGGCGACCTGTACCCGCTGATCGCTGCGGGCGGCGACAAGCCGTTCACCGACAGTCTGAAGGTCGTCTTCGAGGCCGCCGACAAGCTCTACAAGACCAAGCTCCGCCCGTACCTGGTGGACCACTACCGGGTGGACCAAGAGGACATCGAGCGGTACGTCCACCGCCGCGCCGACATCACCGACGCCGACCTGCTGAGCCGGCTCAAGTCGTTCACCGGGGACAACCGCATCGTCGGCACCCTGCTGCTGTCGGCGCTGGTGCCGAGCGTCCCCGCCCTGTCCAATCTGACGATCCGGCGGCTGTCCGCGCTCAACTACGGTTCGATCGTGGCCCCGATACCCGGCCGCGAGTACGGCATCCTGCAGAGCAAGATCGGCGAGTGGGCGGCCCGCTTCCCCGAGATCAAGCAGACCGGCACGGAGGCCAACCCCGGTGTCCGGCTGGAACTGTCCGGCATCGATGTCGACTCGGTGATCGCCAACGCCGCGGTCAACGACAACCCCGCCAACCGGGACGCGCTCGCCAAGCGGCTCCTCGTCGAGGAGCTCGGGGTGTCCCAGAGCCGTCTCTCGGACGAGCTGAACTTCGTATGGCGCGGCACCCAGCGCACCGCCGAGGTGGTATTTGGGAACATCGCCGACGCCGACGATCTGCCCGACCACGACCTCAACCCGCTGGAGGACGACCGCTGGCGCATAGTCTTGGGCCTGCCTCTGCCGGAGGGGGAGTTCGGTCCGCGGGACGGTGTCAGCCGTCTCCAGGGCCTGCGTGAGCAGCAGCAGGGCGAACGGGAACGCACCGTGGCCTGGCTGCCCGCCCATCTGTCCAAGCAGCGCTACCAGGACTTCCGGCGCCTGGTGATCATCGACAAGGCGCTCGCTGACGAGCAGCGCTTCAACACGCAGTACGCGGTCCACCTCAACGCCGACAACCGCGCTCGCGCCAAGGGAATGCTGGAAACCCAGCGGGAGTCGCTGCTGCGGAACGTCAAGGCCGCTTTCAAGCAGGCGTACGGGCTGGCCCAGAAGAAGCCCGACGACGTGGAGCTGGGCTTCGACGACCATCTGGAGTCGCTGCGCGACGTCGAGGGCCTCAGGCTGTCCTTCGGCCAGTCGCTGCGCGACGCTCTGCGGCATATCGCGGGCAAGCTGCTGGCCGCCCAGTACCCCGCTCACCCCGATTTCGACCTCGGTAAAGGCTTCGTCAAACCGGCGGAGGCGCGCCGGGTGTTCACCCACGTCCGCGCAGCGGCCGAGGCTCGTGACGGCCGCGCCGAAGTGCCGAGCGGCGACCGGACGCTGATGGAGCGGATCGCGGTTCCGCTCGGCCTCGGCCAGCAGAAGGAGGTGTACTTCGAGCCGTCCCCGTACTGGGCCGACCACTTCCGCAAGCTCGCACGCGACGACGGCTTCACCGGGGACCCCTCCGTGATCAAGCTGATCGACTGGACGGACAAGCCCGATCCGCGCGGCCTGCCCGACTTCCTCGCCAAGCTCGTCGTGGCGTCCTTCGCCGAGCTGGACGACCGGGTGTGGGTGCGCGGCGGCACGGTTCTCGACCCGGCGCCCGAGCTGTCGCAGATCGCGGACCATGACGTGCTGCGCAGCCAGCCGCTGCCCTCGGAGGCGGACTGGGAGGCGGCGCGGCTGCGTTTCGAGACCGTCTTCGGTGCCAAAGCCCCAACGCTGCGCCGCGGCCGCATGGTGAACCAGCTCGCCCGCCAGATCGCGGAGCAGGCCCGGATACACGAGGAGGCTGCCGCGGAGCTCGTCGGGCAGCTGGAGGCGCGGTCCGGTTTCCTCGAGTTGGACGAGACCGACGAGAGCGGTCGCCTGGCCCTCGCGCGCAAGGCCGTGGACCTGCTCAAGAAGCTGGGTGGGGCGACCGGCGCGAAGAAGACGGTGGAGGCACTCGCCTCGTTCGACCTGGGGCAGGTGGGCCCGGACCGCTACGGCACGTCCATCCGCCAGGCCCGCAAGGTGGCCGAGGCTCTGGACAGGGCGTCCTGGTCCACGCTCGAACTGGCGCTCACCGAGGGCCCCGAGGGGCTGGCCCTGCTGGAGTCGCTGCGCACCATGGCCCAGCGGGACCAGCGCACCCACGACCTGTGCGAGGCTGTGGACCGCATCCAGCAACAGGTGCTCGCCCTGGTCAAGCGCAACCGTGCGGCTGCCCAGCCGACACCTCAGTCGCAGCCCGATCCTGGCCCGCGGCAGGCCGACGACGTACCGCTGGACACCTCGACCAGCCACCCACCCGTCTCCAACTCCGCGCCCGCCCAGCCGTCCGCTGATTCCGGCGCGGGCGCCAAGGGTCGGCTCAGGCGCTCCGGGGGCGGACGCACCACGGTGGCCCGCGCAGTGACCGAGTTGCAGGCCGACCTGTCCGAGCTGGCGGCCAGCGAGCCCGGCGCCACCATCGAGATCAGCTGGAAGGTCATCGAAGGATGAGCGTGACGGCCACCGCGGTCGCCACACGGCTGAACCTGGCGACCGTCACGCAGTACCTGTCGTCCCAGGAGTCGCTTGCCGCCTCGCTCACCGGCGGGGGCAGGCGCCATGTGGTCCTGCTGCGTTCCACATCCCAGTGGGACGGCCCTGACCAGCCGGTGTGGGGAGAGGGCAGGGCCGCCCGCATCGCGGCTGCCCCGTCGGCGCTCGCCGTCCACGAGCTGATCATCGACCACCTCGCGGACGGCGCCGCGGGGCCTTTGGTCCTCGTGATACTCACCGACCGCGAGGAGAGCGAACTCGACCCGGCGATCCTGGCACGCGCCCACAAGAAGCGTGTGTCGGCCGTCGACCGCTGGGATGTGATCCGCGAGGCGTTCGGCGCAGGCCAGGTCGACCCTCGGCTCAAGGACGACAACTGGGCCGCCGAAGCCCTCCTGGACGCCACCCCGCCGGGTGGCTGGCGCCCGTTGGGGGGTGGCCTGCTATCGCGCCGCACGGCACTGACCCGGCTGGTGCTGCGGCGCCTGCGGCTCGGGGCGTACGGCGAGGCGTCGACCGGCCTGCAGGTCGAACCGGCGGGCCAAGGCATCGACGCGCATACACTCCTCGGCTGGTCCCTGGCCCCCGGCGGCCCCGAGCGGTTCCTCGCACTGCGCGGTCCCGAGCGCGCCGGGCTGACGGCCTTCATCGCAGAGGAGGACCAGGCGGGCCTCGCGGGACGGGCACTGCTCACGCTCGTCGGGGCCGATCATGGCCATGACGCGGTCGCCTTCGGTCTGGTGTGCTCGGCGCTATGGCGACACGCCGATCCGGACGCCGATGTGTACCGGGCACGGGGGCGCGCCGAGCGCTGGTTCGGAGAGCAGACGGCCGCGGCCGGTGAGCAGGTCGACGCCCTGGCCTCCACGTTCGGAAAGGCCGCGGAGGAATATCTCACGGCTCAGTTGGCGGTCACGGCACGCGACGCGGACGGCGACCGCACGGAGGAGATCCGAGAGGCACGCCGAATCAGCGACACGGTCCTGGACCGGGCCTCCAGCCTGGTCCGGCAGTTCGGCGCGGAGTCGGCCGCCGCGACGAGCCCCGTGCTGCCCGCGGGCCTGGACGCCAGGTTCACCGCCGTGGGCAAGGCCCTGGCAGAGGGCGCGAACTCCCCGTTGTCGGACGCCGTCCGCGCCCTCACGGCGCACGCGCGCGCCTACGGTCCGGAGACCCGGGCCCGTATCGAACGCGCCCGTATGGGTCAGCGCCTCGCCCAGTGGCTGGCCTCCGACCCGGCCGCCGACTCCGATTCGGTGAGCGACGCCATAGAACGCCACATCACCGAGACGGGGTGGGTGGACCGCGCCCTTGAGTACATCGAGGCCGGCGGCGACTCGGATCCTGTGCTGAAGGCCGCGTACGGGGTCCTCGCCGCGCGGGTGCAGGAGCGGCGGCACGAGATCGACCGCGACTTCGCCCGCAAGCTTGCCATCTGGACCGAAACGGGCACTCCACCGAGGTCCATGCTGACCGTGGAGACATTCCTCGACCGGGTGGTGAAGCCCGTCCTCCGGGGCGGAACCGGGCGCCGCGTCCTGCTGCTCATCCTGGACGGCATGAGTGCGGCCATCGCCTCGGAGCTGGGCGAAGAGCTGCGCGCCACCTGGGCCGAGTACGACCCGCTGAATGAGGGTGCGCCCCAGCGACGGGCTATGGCCGCCGCCCTGCCCACCGTGACCGCCGTCTCCCGTACGTCTTTGCTCACCGGGAAGCTCTCCAAGGGTGCGCAGGCGGATGAGAAGCGGCTGTTTCCCGGGCTCGCGCTATGGGGCAGGCAGAAGGCGGCCGTCTTCCACAAAGACGACCTGGAGACCAAGGAAACCGGAGACCCCTTCGGTCCGGCGCTCCTCACGGCGCTCACCGACGGCGAGAGCCATGTCGCGGTCGTCCTGAACACGATCGACGACCGGCTCGCCAAGGAGCAGAAACTCGGCGACGGCGCCTGGAGAGCCGAGCACATCCCGGCGCTTCTCGGCCTGCTGCGCATCGCCGCCTCGGAAGGCATGGCCGTGCTCGTCACCAGCGACCACGGGCATGTCGTGGACCGGCACGGCACGAAGATCGACTCCGCCGCCCCGGAGTCGGCCCGTCACCGAGCCCCCGGCGGGGCGCTGCACGAGGCGGAAGTCGCCCTCTTTGGGCCACGCGTGGTCTGGCCCGAGCCCGGCGCCTCGATCGTGGCCCTGTGGGATGCCGATTCCCGGTACACCTCCCGCAAGGCGGGCTACCACGGCGGTGCCTCGCTCGCTGAATTCGCCATCCCAGTGCTGGCCTTCCTGCCCTTCGGGGCCGAGCCTCCCAACGGCTGGCGGGAACTGGGCGATCAACGGCCGGACTGGTGGTTCTCCGAGCGGCCGGAGCCGCAGCCTGCCGCCAAGGAGCCGGAAGCCGCCGTGCCCGTGGTGAAAAAGCCGACACGGCAGAAGCCGGTCACGGGCCAGGCAGCCCAGTCCCGTGGCGTCCTCTTCGACGTCGCACTGGTCCCGGCCGCAGAAGACAGTGACGCGCTGCTCACACCGGCCTCCGTCATCCCGGGCGATGACATGGTGAGCCTGCTCCTCGCGTCGGAGGTCTTCCACGATCAGCTGGAACTCCTGGCCCGCAAACCGCAAAACCTGGACAAGATCGAGCAGGCGATCCGCGCTCTGCTCGATAGCGGAGGCACCCTGCCCGCCACCGCCCTCGCCCAGCGCATCGGCTACCCACCCGCCCGCGCCGACGGCTTCGCCGCCGTACTGCGCCAGCTCCTCAACTACGACGGTGTTCAGGTTCTCGAAACGCTGCCTGACGGGCGGACGCTGCGCCTTCAGCCACAGCTGCTGAGAAGTCAGTTCGGCTTGACCTGACATTTCTGTCACACATTCACGGACAACGGAGTGCCATGAGTGCCAACGACCGGGTGCTGATTGACCAGATCATCGAGGAGCAGCGGAACAGTCTGGCAGTCCCGCTCTCCTTCGATGAGGCGTTCGAGAGATTCGCCTGCGAGCACGCCCTGCACGGCTTCGGGCTGTCCGACGAGGAGGTCGAGGCCGGTGTCATCGGCGGTGGCAACGACGGTGGCGTGGACGGAGCCTACGTCTTCCTCGGCGGACGCCTGCTGCACGAGGACAGCGAAGTTCTGCACAACCCGTCCGCGGCAGCGAACGTCGATCATGGTGTGCAGCTGACCCTGTGGCTGGTACAGGCCAAGAAGTCCACGTCGTTCTCCGAGCTGGCGTTGGACAAGGTGGCCTCCACCTGCTCCCATCTACTGGATATGTCAGCCGACGAGTCACACCTCAAAGTGATGTACTCGGAGGATCTCATTGCTCGCTTCGGCCTGTTCAAGGACGCACTCCGCCGGCTACTCAAGCGCCATCCGACAGTCCTGCTCAAGTTCTCCTACGTCACGCGTGGCGACGCCAACGAGGTGCATGCCAAGGTCCAGGCCAAAGCGAAGCTCTTGGAGGCACAGTTCGACAAGGCGTTCGCCATTTCCCAGGGGAGAGTAGAGTTTCTGGGACCTGCCGAACTCTGGAAGCGGGCAAGCACGCTTCCTTCCTACACACTGGAGCTCCCCTACCAGGAAAGCATCACGCACCAGACCAGCCACATCGCGCTGGTTGCCCTTGGCGATTATGTCGACTTCCTGAGTGACGACACCGGGGCGATCAAGTCGCACATCTTCGACTGGAATGTGCGCGACTACCAGGGCAACGTGGAAGTCAACCAGGAGATCGCAGCAGCCCTTCAGAACTCTGCTGCCCCGGAATTCTGGTGGCTCAACAACGGAATCACCATTGTCTGTTCCCAGGCGACCTCCGTCGGAAAGCGGCTCAGCCTCTCGGACGTCCAGATCGTCAACGGCCTGCAGACCTCGTACACGATCCACGAGACCCTCCGGGAGCTGTACGACACCGAACCGTCCGACCCAGTCTTCACACGGCTGGTACAGGTACGGATCCTCGTCACCCACGACCAGGCTGCCCGTGACGCGGTCATCCGCGCCACAAACCGGCAGACCGCGGTGCCTGTGGCCTCGCTGCGCGCCACCGACGACATCCAGCGGCAGATCGAGTCGTACTTCCTTGAGCACGAATGGTTCTATGACCGCCGCAAGAACTTCTACCGCAACCAGGGGAAGCCGACCAACCGGATCGTCAGCATCCCCTTGCTGGCGCAGTCTGTCATGGCCATGGGACTCGGCCAACCAGACCATGCCCGAGCCCGCCCGTCGAGTCTCTTGAAGTCCAACCAAGATTACCGCCGCGTCTTCTCCGATAAGACGGAGCTCGCGGTCTACTTGTGGCTCGCCCAAGCTCAGCGCCGCGTGGACGAATTTCTGCAGACGCGTCCGGTCCCGATTTCACGATCCCATCACACGAACCTCCACTTCCACCTGGCTATGCTCGGGGCCGTCGATCTGATCGGCGGCGTCTTCAACGATCCAAACAAGCTAAAGAACGCAGCTCGGGAGAAAGTATTCCCAACAGAGACCCGTCTGGAATCGCTCTTGACGTCTCTACAGGAGCAGTTCTTGAATTTCCAGCAGGAACAGCTCTACGGTCCGGACAAGACGGCCAAGAGCAGGGAATTCGTTCACTATCTGACGATGAATCTCGGCTACGGCAGCCTCGCCAGGGGCAGGTGAGCGGCGGTTGGCCCACGCAAATGGGAGACTGGAGATGTGAGCGATTCCCGTCCTTCCGTGTCTGCCGTCCGTCGCCGTACCGCCATCGACGCGCTGCGGCGTGGCGCTGTGCCCGACAGCGGACTGGACCTGCTGGCCACCGGCCTGGAGAGGTTCGAGTCGGCGCTGGACGCCGAGTTGGACGCGGTGGCGGCAGGCGCCGCGGTGTTCAAGGCTGTGCGAGGCGAATACGGCTCGGGCAAGACGTTCTTCACCCGCTGGCTCGGCGAGCGGGCGCGGCAGCGTAACTTCGCCGTCTCGGAAATCCAGATCTCCGAGACCGAGACGCCGCTGCACCGGCTGGAGACCGTCTACCGTCGTCTCACCGAACGGCTGGCCACCTCCAGCTTTCCGCCGAGCGCTCTCCGGTCCGTCATAGACGCCTGGTTCTACGCCCTTGAGGAGGACGCCTTGGCGGCCGGGGCAGGCGAGGACGATCTGGCCGAGCAGGTCGGCCAACTGCTGGCCGCCCGCCTGGCGGAGGTCTCCAGACACGCCCCCTCCTTCGCGGCGGCGTTGCGCGGCTACCGGTCGTCGCTCGCCCGTGGCGACGAGTCGACCGCGGCGGCCGTGCTGGCTTGGCTCGGGGGCCAGCCGCACGTGGCCGCGGCGGCGCGACGGGCCGCCGGGGTGCGCGGTGACCTCGACCACTTCGGCGCGTTCGGGTTCCTGCAAGGTCTCCTGACCGTGCTGCGCGACTCCGGCCACCGCGGCTTGTTCGTCGTGCTCGATGAGGTGGAGACGCTTCAGCGGGTCCGCTCAGACGCCCGAGACAAGGCTCTGAACGCACTGCGACAGCTCATCGACGAAGTTCACTCGGGTCGATTCCCCGGCCTTTACCTGGTGATCACCGGCACCCCCGCGTTCTTCGAAGGCCCGCAGGGGGTACAGCGTCTCGCCCCGCTCGCGCAGCGACTCGCCACCGACTTCACCACCGATCCCCGCTTCGACAATCCACGGGCCGTGCAGTTGCGCCTGCCCGGCTTCACCCAGGACTCACTGGTTCGTCTGGGCATGGCCATCCGCGATCTGTATTCCCAAGGAGCCGAGGCGCCCGACCGCATCAAGGCCCTTGCCGACGACGCATACATCGCCGACCTTGCGCGGGCTGTCGGTGGCACGCTCGGCGGGAAGGCCAGCGTCGCTCCGCGGCTGTTCCTCAAGAAGCTGGTCGGCGATGTTCTGGATCGCATCGACCAGTTCGAAGACTTCGATCCCCGCAGCCACTACAAGCTGACGGTGCGGGCCGGTGAACTGACGGAGGTGGAACGCAACCTGGCGTCCGCCACATCGGCCGACGACATCGATCTGGAGGTGTGATGGCCGATGCATCGGATGTGAGCGACCCGGTCGACCAGCTCGACCCGGTCGTCCTCCATCACGTCGTGAACACCCTGGGCTGGTCCGATCTACGTCCTCTCCAGCGCGCTGCGATCCGCCCGGTGATGGACGGCGAGGACGCGGTCCTGCTCGCTCCCACCGCAGGCGGGAAGACGGAGGCTGCCTGCCTTCCGATTCTCTCCACCATGGCCGAGCAGCAGTGGACCGGCACCTCGGTGCTGTACCTGTGCCCGCTCAAGGCACTGCTCAACAACCTGGCGCCCCGCGTCCACACATACGCCCAGTGGCTCGGGCGCCGCGCCGCGCCGTGGCATGGGGACACCAAGGAGTCACAGCGGCGTCGCATCCGCACCGACCCTCCGGACATCCTGCTCACCACCCCCGAATCGCTCGAAGCCATGCTCATCGGGGTGAAGACAGACCACGCCCACCTGCTGGGCAGCGTCCGGGCAGTCGTGGTGGACGAGGTGCACGCCTTCGCCGGCGACGACCGCGGCTGGCACCTCCTGGCCGTACTGGAACGCCTCGAACGCGTCGCCGGGCGCCCCATCCAGCGCATCGGCCTGTCGGCGACCGTCGGCAATCCCCAGCGGTTGCTCACCTGGCTGCAGGGCACCCATGCGGACAACCGGCCAGGCCGGGTAGTCTCGCCCGGCGTCCCTGTCGGCACAAGCGCGTCCGAACCGCTCGGGCCATCCGCCGACACCCCCAACACACACCCCGCCGGCGACATCGAACTGGATTACGTGGGTTCTCTCGACAACGCCGCGAAGCTCATCGCCGCTCTCCACAAAGGCGAGAAGCGCTTGGTGTTCTGCGAGTCGCGGCGGCAGGTCGAACAGCTCGGGGCGGCCCTACGCGCACGCGACGTCAAGGTGTTCCTGTCTCACGCCTCCTTATCGGCAGACGAACGGGCGAGGTCGGAGGAAGCCTTCGCCGAGGGGCGTAACTGCGTCATCGTTGCCACGTCCACTCTTGAACTGGGCATCGATGTCGGCGACCTGGACCGCGTCATCCAAATCGACTCGCCGCGCACTGTCGCGTCGTTCCTGCAGCGCATCGGCCGCACAGGACGGCGCCCGGGTGCCAGCCGAAACTGCCTGTTCCTGGCGACCGGCAAAGACGCTCTGCTGCAAGCAGCGGCGCTGCTCCTGCTCTGGGGGCGCGGCTGGGTCGAACCCGTCACGCCCCCACCCGAACCCCGGCATCTCGTGGCGCAGCAACTTCTCGCCGTGTGCCTGCAACAGCACAAGCTCGGTGACCAGCTCTGGGTCGAACAATGGAACGGCCTCGCTCCCTTCGACCAGTCGGCCGCTCCCGTCCTGTGCCACCTGGTGAGCGAGGAATTCCTCGACACGGACAGCGGGTTGCTGTTCATCGGGCCAGAGGCGGAACGCCGCTTCGGCCGCCGCCACTTCATCGAGTTGACCGCCTCCTTCACTGCGCCCCCGCAATTCACAGTGCTGTCGGGGCGTAGAGAGATCGGTCAGACAGACCCATCCGTGCTGACCGAGGAACGGCCCGGACCACGCCGCCTGCTTCTGGGCGGACGCAGCTGGCAGGTGACCTTCATCGACTGGGCGCGCAAACGGGCCTTCGTCGAACCCGTTGAGAGCGGAGGGGTTGCCAAGTGGACCAGCGGAGCTGTGGCCGGCCTGTCGTACGCCCTGACGCGCGCCATGCGCGAGGTACTGCTCGGCGCCGAACCTCCCGTGTCCCGCACCCGACGTGCCGAGGCGTGCCTGGCCGAGTGGCGCCAGGCCGACGCACCCAACCTTGTGCACCCCGCCGGCACTCTGATCACCCGGTTGGGAGAGGAGGTGCGCTGGTGGACCTGGGCCGGCTACCGCGCGAACGCGACCTTGAGCGCGACCCTGCCCTCGATCAGCGACCCAGTCCAGCGGCCCACGGACTGCTACGTACGCCTTCGAGAAGACCTCGATCCGAAGATGTGGAGCACTGCCCGCGAGGTTACCGACGCGGGAGGACGTCTCGTTCTCCCGGATGTCGACCGCCGGGCAGTGAGTGGCTTGAAGTTCTCCGCCGCCCTTCCCGAACGCCTGGCCACGGCGACCCTGGCCGCCCGCCTCGCAGACTTCGATGGAGCCCGCGCTGTCCTCGCGGAGCCGACGCGTTTGCACATCTCTCGAAGCAAATGAGTCCCTAGCCCAGCCCAGGTTGTGTGCTGACCTCCATCTGGCACCCCGGCGATTCCGGAGTACGTGTAAGCAGTCGCTTCCTGCCCGCCGGCCTCATCGACGACCTTGCGCCATCGGAGATGGCCTGCCTCGTCGGCGACCGTTCACAGGGACCAGCCGTAGCCGAGGTCCGCCATGCGTGGGCTGCCTTCGGCAGGGACGTAAACGTCTGTCACGGCCTGGCTGACAGGCGCCCTGTCCTCGACATCGGTTTCTTGCTCCCCTGGAAGAGCGACTGTGCCGCTGGCCGGAGGGGAAGTGAGGCGTGGGGACATCATCGCGTTGGCCGGGTCCCGGCGGTCGTACGGGCAGGGCGGGCGAGTGGAGTCGCGCGGGTGGACAGGCCTCGGCCTGGCAGTCGGACGCGCCGGACGCCTTGGCGAAGCTGGACGACATCGCCGCAGAACACCTGGCGGTACTTCACCGGACCCTCCGGGAGGATCCGACGGCCTTCGGCCTCTACGAGGCGGCTCGCGCGGCCGGGGAACGGCTGACCGCCGCCGTGGACATCTGGGCGCTGAGCCGGGACGGCGATGAATTCGCCGCCCGCTTCACCGCAGCCGTGGGAGGCGAGGGCGGCACCGTGACGGACGCGGCCGTTCGCCGCGCCGCCGCAGCATCCGCCGGTCGCCTCCTGGAACGGAATCCCGGAGCCGGTGCACCGGGCGGCAGCCGCTTGTCCGGCGACGTGTTCTGCCTGCTTTACCAAGGGTTCTTCGCGGACATCGTGGCTGAGTTCCTTCGTACCGCGGTCGCCGAAAAGGTCAAACTCGTCGTTCCGCTGCTGCCCACGCTCGATCCCGAGGACCACATCGCCGACTGGATAGCCGAGCACGTTATGCGCCTGCTGCCGAACCCATGTGAAGAAGCCGCACAGCTGGCGGAGGTAGAGGAGGAAGGGGATCGGGCCGCGTTAGAAGTCGAGAATCCGATCACTCCCCTGCGGCTCGTCGCGCACCGACTCGTTCCTCAAGCGGTCGGCCAAGCGCTGGGCCTGCTCCCCGACGGACCGAGCGGGGACACGGACCGCACGTCGCATGAGAGGGAGCCTGCCGCATGACCAAAGCGCATCCCCGGTTCTTCTGGCTTTCCCGTCCGGGCGCCGAAGCACCGCCCCAGCGCTGGCAGCCCCTGCACGACGCCGTGTACTGGGAACGCTCGTCACGCGGACCGGACCGACGGCAGTTGTTCGCCCCCGCCCCGGACTGGGCGGATGATCTCCAGCGGGTGGCGCGCGCCGTCTTCGCAGCGGACCGGTACGCCGACCGTGCCGATGGCTTCGACCACTGGACCCGGCACATAACCCTCTCCGTACCGGTCGCCGATTCCGAGCGATGGAACCGTGCCCTCCCCGCCCTGACGGCCGTTCTGGGGACGGTGACGGGCGACCTGTGGGAAGTCGTTTTCCGGCCCATGCCTGGGAAGTCGGTCCGGGAAGAACCCCTCACCTTCGCGTCCGAGGAGTACGCGCACGATGTCGCTCTCTTCTCCGGCGGCCTCGACTCCCTCGGCTGGGCAGCCCAGCGTGCCACCCTGCCCACGCCTCGCACCCTGCTCCTCATCACCTTTGAGGAACGGAACTTCGAGGCGCTGCAGGAGCATGTGTACCAAGCTGTGTATGGCCTGCGGAGGCGGCGAGGCCGGTTACGGCGTCTTCACCAGAGCCAGACCGTGCGCACGCCACGTGGCAGCGGCATCAAACTGGAGCGGTCCACCCGCTCACGCGGCCTGCTGTACGCGGCAACCGCTGTGCACGCGGCCGCAGCGGAGCACGTCCCCGTCGTCCACCTGCCGGAGAACGGCCAACTCGCCCTCAACCCACCGTTGTCGGCCGCCCGGGCCGGAGCCTGCTCGACCCGCTCGGTGCACCCGTGGACCCTTCACCACCTCAACCGCGTGATCTCCGAGGTCGCGGATCCGGGGGCCGAGATACGCGTCGAGAATCCCTTCGCGACGCTCACCAAAGGTGAAGTCTGCGAGGTGGCGCATAACGCTGGGCTGCCGCAGCAGGCGCTGGAGGCCACCTTGAGCTGCGGCGCTCCCCCCGACCGCCGACCTGCTGGGCCCGCACTCGCCCACTGCGGCCTCTGCTACCCGTGCCTGGTCCGCCGCTCAGGCCTGCTGCACACGTTCGGCGACGACCGCACGCCGTACGCGGCCGATCCCTGGGACCCTGCCTTGTCCGCCTCCCATACCGGCACTTGGCGGGCCCTGAAGCGATGCCTGGACACCGACTGGGGCCTGCTGGACCTGGTGGCCGACGCTCCACTGCCGACGAATACGCAACATCCCCCACTACTGGAGGTGGTCGAACGGGGCAGGAAGGAACTGCGGGCGCTGATCGCCTGGGCGGACAAGAGAGCCTCACGGAAAGCATCGTGACCCGCCCCCACGCCACGTTCGACCCGAACGGCCTTGTCCGGCTCCAGTCGCCCTCTCCCGCCTCATCATCGAGCCAGTCACCGGCGCCGTCGCCCGCCACGCCGCCGCTCTCCTGGCCGACGCAGGTCTGCACGGGCACAAGTACGCCATCGGCGCGATGCTCAGCGCCGCCGCTCTCGTCGCCCCCGGCCCCGCCACAGTGCTCACCTTCGATCCCGAGGACCTGGCGGCGCTCTGCAGCGGACACGTCACCATCATCAAGATCTGACAGCGTGCCCCTCACGCCCTGTCGAACGTGCACCAGGCGAGAGCCGGCTCGATGACACTCCGCGTAGTCCACGGGAAGGCGCGGACACCTCGGACCGCGCGCAGATGTCCCGGCGAACCAAGGAGGTGGCGTAGGGCTACTTACTTACAGACCCTGCTTTACCCCAGTCGGAACCAGGCTAGCCAGCATCGCCCGAGTCTCGGGATCGGTTGAATAGAGTACGGTACCGGCCAGTCCCCGCGTGAGTAGTACTTTGTATGTATTTTTTATAAGGCGGCCAAAATCATCTGGCGCCGCCTTTTTCACGGTGTGGTCCTTACTCTCTTCACGGACAGCACGCCACCCATTGCCACGCCACACCAGGTCGGGGCCGAAGATCACTCCGTTCCAGGCGTACTCGAATCCTTGGGCCGTATAAATGCAGCCGATCTGCCCGAATCCTAACGGATCAGTGGCCCACAGCGAGGATACGGGTGCCCCACCCACAGGTTGCTCACCTCTGAGATTCCAGGGCCTGCGCCATGTCCCAATGACCACGTCGTCGACCAGGCTACCGTCATTCCGCGGATCGCTCCACGGCCAGCAGAATCCCGCAGTCATACGAGAAGTGTAGCCGGATTCTTGTCGGGCGCGGAGGTAGCTCTCCATCTCTTGAGGCGATTCGGCGACGAGCAACTCGAAGTTTTCCTCAGGCTGCCATTGAATCGGACCACCGGACTCAAGGCCGAGGAGGCGGAGGACCCAGTTTTCGTAGGCACGGCTCCCGCCGCACCGGAACTGGCTGTTGAGATCGACATGGCGCACAATGCATCCGCGCGCGTGAGCGGCCTCGTCGATGGTCTTTCTACTTCCCATCTCGCCCGGCCTGAGCACCTGATGCTCGTCGAGCAAGAATACCGGGGCCCTGGCTGCGTCGATGAGTTCCTCAACTTGCCCTCGATCGCTCCGATGCCCGGCGTACGTGTCCTGTCGTGCCGACCGCTGTCGAATGCGATGGGCTTCGTCGCAGATCAAGACGTCCAGCCCATTTTGCTCAGCATCTGTGAAGTCAAAGAAGTACCGGAAGAGCTTCGGGATGCGGTCGTTCTTAGTGCCGAGGACGTGCCGGAGAGTGGTGGTGAAAGACTTGGATCCGGTGGCGTGGAAAGCGCTGCGCCCGTTCCTGAATAGGTGTCCCATGAGGTGCAGCGCAATGATGCTCTTACCCGAACCAGGACCCCCGGTTATCACTATCACTTCCTTCTGGTTTGACTGTCGCGACAGGTTCGCTGCCCGTTTGACCAAACGAGCCGCTACCTCTTGCTCATCCATCAAGAGGAACTGGCCGCCGTCGACTATCTCGGCAGCAGCGGCACGCATCAACTGACGACCGGGAGCCTGAGGGCTGGCCAGGAGAGAATCACCCTCTGGTGAACCGTCCAAGCCTGAAAGACAGGTCTGCAGATACTGAATAAGTTCGCCGCGGGATGTGTCTGTGAAAAGTTGTGCCCTCGCGTCGGGCGATCTGAATAGTTCACTGACACCCCGATCGACTGCGTTGTGCAGATAGGCCACGCCCGCGACGGCGTCCTCCTGGTCACTCAGCAGATTGGTGAAGTCCTGAAGGTAGTCGCAGTACCGGCGTACCTGGGTCACGGGATGCAGGGCGGGTCGGTTGCCCATTCCCTTGACCAAGCAGAGGTTGTCAGTGCCAGGAACGAGGCGCGCTTCACTCCACTGCTTGAGCTCGACGATGACATAAGACGGTCTGCCCGTCGTGGGGTGCGAGCCGGCAAGAACAATGTCTGCGCGCAAGCTGGTAACGGGCAATTGGTGCTCGATCAGCACCTCGACGTCATCAAGCCCCGCGTCGCACAGAACTTCTGCCAGGGCCGGGATGCTGTTCTCCCACGAGCAGCGTTCGCTGTCTGACGGATTCCGGAAGAGCACGGAGCTGTACTTCTGGGCGAGCCGCTCGAAGAGGGCTCCGTCATTGCACCGCTCGAACAGTGCACGTGCGGACATGCGAAGAAGAGGCACGGACGATCTCCGTAAGGCAGTGGACACGACGGCGAGGGGGACTAGCGGTGGGGGCTCCTGGAACCCCCTGAAGGTGCATCCCGGCAATCAGGCGAGCGGCAGCCGGTACTCGAAGCTGCGTGGCCTCAGGTCCTCGTCAGCCGGCGCCCAGTCATAGAGGTGCAACACCCTGCCGCCACTCGTCGTGTAGTCGCCGGTCCGCATGTCCACCTTGATGTCGCTGACCACAAACAGGTCCACGGTGTTCTGCGGGTTCCGGGCGTGCTCGACCTCGTTGATCGTCAGGTCGACGCTCGTGGCCGCTCCTGTTGTCCCCTTCACCTCAACACGGCGCTCCGCCCCGTGACGAGTGCAGTGGAGGTCGTACGGCTTGCCAAGGCGTTCCACTGTCCAGCCCTCCCCCTCGTAGTGAGCGACTGCCATGTCCTCTGCGTGCAGCTCGATGGCCTTGCGCTTCTTGGGGTCGGAGACGAAGCCCGCTCCGCTGGAGCGCCGCTTCGCCGGCTTAGGCGGCTTCACCTGCTCCGCAGTGAAGCCGGGGGTGCGGTTCAGGGCCACCGTCTGGTGTTCGGACCAGTTCGTCGGGATCCCGGCCAGATCGAGCAATGGCTGCGGATCCATGTCGACGAGCATGCCTACGCCTTGCTGAGTCCCTGAAACACGTATGGCGTCGCTGGCGGCCAGTCCAAGCGGCCCGTCCTCGTCGAGTGGGACTTCGTGGAGTACAACCAACGGCTCGATACCGAAGCGCACCGGGTACTTGATGGCGTTCTCGTCTTCCTCGTCCGGCCAGTGAGGAGCTTCCGCCTCGTAGAAGTTCTCACGCACCTCGAAGAGGTACAGAGTGATCTTCTTGGTGCTCCACTCGTCGAGCTGTACCCGCGGCCCCACTCCCGTGGCCAGCACAGCGAAGCGTGGCCGTGCGGACCGGTACTCGGGCTTCCACCGAGGAAACCCCCAGGACCGGGTTTCGATCCCGTGCAGCAGGTTGCGCCTAGCTTCGGGCTTCTGGCCGACGTGGACCATCACGAAGGAGGTTGTCTGCGACGGACGGTGGAGGGGGGCAGAAACGTCGTTACTGCTGTCCTGATGCCTCGACAAGTGTCTATCTCCGTGCCCGCCTGCCGCTGCGCCGGTCCCACCGATCGGCTGGGCTCCATGACCATTCCGCATGGCAATCAGATTTTCATATAAGTGAGGGCAGCAGTTGGCGACTTGCCGATACAGACCAGATACGGCCCGGGGGCGGCGAACACGGTGGCGTTGCCTCGATCCCCAGCACCTCACGGCGCTGTGCGGCGGACACGTCACCGTCATCAAAATCGGACGGCGTGCCCCTCTCGCCCTGCCGGACGCACCACACGCGCACGGCGAGAGCCGACACGATGCGGGTCGTCCAGTCCGTCTCTGGTGTCCGCGCACTGAGAGTATGCGCGTAGTCCATGGGAACGGCGGGCGCGGCGGACCACGCTCGGAGGCCTCGGTGAACCAAGTCGGTGGCGAGGCAGTCTGGTTCCTTCACCACCCAGCGGCCCTGCCACAGCAGACCGCCGAGCTACGACAGGGGCCGCGAAGGGCGGCCCCGTCCGCAGCGGCCGAAGGCCCGATCGGCTACGTGCCCGCTCGATTCACCGGGACGGCCGTCTGGATCACCAGCTCACCACCCACCAATGGCTCAGTTTGTCCCCATTTATCGGGTCCCCCGCCGGGCACTCGAGCCTGCGAGAAGCGCTTCACTACAGCAGTCGGCCCATGCCATACGACGGTTCCCAACCGGCCGTCGGATACCCCAGGCTCCGGTCGTGCGGGCTCGGCTTTCGGGGACCGGTTGTGGGTTCACAGGCCGTGCTGGTCGAGGAGCCGCATCAGGTTGCGTTTGCGCTTCTGGTCGGCGCGCAGGGCGGTGAGGTACGTGGTGAACTCGTCCGGGGTGCCCAGGCGGCGGTGGCAGTCGCGGATGCTGAGCAGCAGGCTGGTCAGCTGCTCGTAGATCGCGTTGCCCGTCTGCTTCGTGAGGGGTTCGGCCAGGCGCCGGTAGACGCCGAGCGCGTCGGCGGGGCGGGTGGTGCGGGCCTGGGCGGCGAGGGTGAGCCACTGCCGGTCGTCGGCGCCGGTGTCGGTGGCGGCTTGCCAGGCCGCGTCGATGTCCTTGTCGTCGAGCAGGGCGTCGATCAGGGCCGGGCCGCCGTACCGAGAGTGCTGTTGCCGCTCCGCATCGGCACGCAGCAGGGACAGCGCTCCCTCGCGCTCGGCCGGCCAGCAGTCCGCGGCCCGGGCGGCGGCTCGCAGTTGCTGGTACGCGAGCAGGGTGCGGCGGGCGCCGAAGTGGTCGCGGCGCAGGGCCACGGCATCGGGGAGCCGGTCCGCCTGCGCGTAGCGGTCGCAGAGGTAGTCGATGAGGGCAGTGTCGACGGCGGCGAGGTCGCGGGCGTCGTGGATGCCGCGTTCCGCCCAGCGCAGGGCCTCGTCAGGGCGCCGGACGGTGTCCAGCTCGTGGGCGATGACCAGGTGCGTGTGGCCGTTGGGTGAGAGGTCGGCCGCATGCACGGCGATCACCGCGTCGACGTCACCTCCCGCCTTGGCGAGACGCTCCATCAGGTACTTCTCCGCCCAGCCGCGGCGGTTGCCCCGCCACGCCTCGACCGCCAGCTTCCGCAGGACGGCCATCCCCTCTTCGCCGAGGACGTCCTCGTAGTCGAGCGGATCGATGTCCGTGAGGCCATCATCCACCTCGCCGAGCGCGTGGCCGACCAGCCAGCGCGCGAGCTCCTCGGGGTCGGGGCATGCGGCACGGCACGCTTCGAGGTGGGCGTCGGCGAGGTCCGCACCGACCTGCCCGAGCCATCCGTCCGAGTCGTCGACGCTCTCCACCGCGTCGGCCAGCAGCTTCATCGCCTCCCGCGCCAAGGTGATCGCGTCGTCGGCCCGGCCCGAACCGGTGAGCGCGCCGATCGCGGCCACCGCCTGCCCGGCCTGGTCGGCGTAGGCGCGGGCATCGGCGTACTCGACGTACCCGTACTGCGCGAAGGGTGCGATGTCCAGCAGATCGCGGATACGGGCCCGGACCGAGGCGAGGTCCCCGCGAGCGCTCGCGGCCCGAAGCTCCAGGCGGCGGCGCAACTGACGGTCCTCGGTGATCTGTTCGCGTACGAGGGCGAGCAACTCGTCCTTGGACAAGCCGGACAACCACCCGTCAAGGTCATGCGCGCGGTCTCGGGCCGCCTTCCGCTGCCGTGGCAGACTCTCCCGCTGGGCGAGCACCGTCAGGCCGAGGGCGACCAGATGCTTGCAGAAGTTGCCTTCCATGCCGTACGGGCAGTCACACTCGCCGGACAGCCCGCCGGCCCCGTCCAGCGTCAGCTCCACCTCGTACCGCTCCGTGCCGTGGACACTCGCGGTGACCCATC
Source organism: Streptomyces sp. NPDC059679 (assembly GCF_042734105.1). Classification (NCBI taxonomy): domain Bacteria; kingdom Bacillati; phylum Actinomycetota; class Actinomycetes; order Kitasatosporales; family Streptomycetaceae; genus Streptomyces; species Streptomyces sp. NPDC059679. The sequence goes on from NZ_JBHWES010000037.1 coordinate 78,451, forward strand.
CGTCACCGACCTCGACCCCGGACACCGCGTCCAGGTAGCCGAGCCCGCGCTCGTAGGAACGGGGGCCGGCCAGTACCTTGAGGTTCGCCTCAGTCAGGCCGCGCATGAATCTTCCGCTCTGCTGTGGTGGTGCACTTGATGCTCCGCCAGCCTAGGGGAGGCCAGGGGCGCGAGCCGACGACTTCGGCGGGCTTGGCCTCCAACCCAGCGCGTCAATCCGTGGGTTGACGCGAGGAGTCAACCCGTGGGTCAACCCTGGAGCCGAGGCTGGTCGGCGCCGTGAACGGCAAGCTCTTGGCCATGACGACGACCGATTACCTCATCTCCGCCGCTCTGGTCCTTCTCGTGATCCCGCAGATCATTGGCAGCCGGCTGACGATGCGCACCGCACTGCTGCCCGTGGTGGCCGTCGCCGCCGCGGCAGCGCACTACCTGAAGTCCTTCCCGCCCCAGGGGCACGATCTCCGGCTGGATGTCGTCGGCGTCGCCGTCGGCGCCGCCCTGGGCGTCGCCAGCGGCCTGGCCACCCGCATAAGCCGCACCTCGGACGGCGTCGCGTTCGCCAAAGCCGGGGTGCTCGCCGCACTGTTGTGGGTCGTCGGCATGGCCTCGCGCTCGGCGTTCGTGTTTTGGGCCACGCACAGCGGCTCGGCCACGGTCGCACGGTTCAGCCGCGACCACCTGATCACCGGTGCTGCCGCCTGGACCGCCGCACTGCTGTTGATGGCCGTGGCCCAGGTCCTGTGCCGACTCGTCGTGGTGCGCCTGCGGGCGCGTCAGATCCCTGCGGCCGTCCCTGCGCCGGCCGGGGTGTGAGCCGTGAGGCTGCGGCTGCCCGGCGCCGCGCACGGGACCTGCTCGCCGAGCCGTGTCCGCGTCCCCGGGCCCGAGCCCGAGCCCTGGCGGCAGCCGTCAGGACAGCGGTACGCCCCAATCGCCCCTATCCTTCAGGGCATGGCGGACCTACCGGATGATCCGTCAGCCGCGGTCAGCCCGCGGCTGGCCGTGGCCCTGGCTGGCGCCCAGGACCGGCGCGAGCGCAGGGGTCGGCGTCTGCGCCCTGTGGCGTGGGGCGTCCTGGCCGCCATCGCCGTCCAGTCGCTGCACGCCGAACCCGGGCCCGGCGGGAGCGGGGAGCACCTCGCGGTCGCCCTTGTGCTCGTCGGCTGCCTGTTGCCTTTGGCCGCGGTCGCGTCAGGCCTGTGGCAGATGGCGACCCCGGTGCGGTGCCTGGTGTTCTGCCTGCTGGTCGACGGGTTCGGGTTCGCGCTGGGCATCCTCCAGCCCGGCACGATGTCCACCCTGCCGCCGTCGGTGGCGGTGCTGACCGCGTTCCTGGTGCTGCGGCCCTTGATGGCCGCCGCGGTCAGCGGCGTCATGATGGGCGCTCTGGTGGGCGCCGCTTTCGCCGGGATGGACGGCAGCGCGGACAACCTGATGCACCAGCTGCTGTTCTCCGTGGTCCTGGCGATCATGGCGATCAGCATGCGGCAGGCGGGCAGGAACGAGGAGCGCGTGGAGCTGCTGCTCGCTCGCCTGGAGGACGCCAGGGAAGCCGAGGCCGAAGCGGCGGCGCTGGCCGAGCGCACCCGCATCGCCCAGGACCTGTATGACGTGCTCGCTCAGACCCTGTCCGGACTCGCCGTCCAGATGCAGGCTGCGCGACGCATGGCACGGCGCGACCAGGCCGGCGAGGATCTGCGGGAGTTGTTGGACCGGGCCGGAAAGCTGGTCAAGGATGGGCTGGGCGATGCACGCCGGGCCGTGGGCGCGCTGCGCGGGGACCGTATGCCGTCGCTGGACCGCCTGCCCGAGCTGGTCGAGCGCTACCGCGTGGATCTGGAGCTCGACGTGACGATGTCCGTCATCGGGCCACGTCGCGACCTGCCCACCGACGCGGACCTCGCCCTCTACCGTGGCGTGCAGGAGGGGCTGACCAACGCTGTCCGGTACGCACGCGACGCACGCACGACGGTGACGCTCTGCTACGAACCGCAGGCCACGGTTGTGACGGTCACGGACCGTCGCACCGGGCCCGCCTCATCGCTGGTGACGCAGGCTGGCGGCTCCGGCCTCGGCCTGACCGGCATGCGGGAGCGGCTGACGGATGTCGGCGGCAGCGCCACCGCGGGGCCGACCCCGGACGGTTGGCAGGTACGGATGGAGATCCCCACGTGACGAAGCCCGACCGTACGCCTGACCGCACGAGTCCCGACGGCAGGAAGATAGGGGTCCTGATCGCGGACGATCAGCACGTCGTCCGCAACGGACTCGTTCTGCTGATCGGCCTGCTGGACGGCATCGAGGTGGTCTGCGCGGCCCGCGACGGCGCCGAGGCGGTGACGCTCGCCGAGCGGCTGCTCCCCGACGTGGTGCTGATGGATCTCAACATGCCCCTCCTTGACGGAGTGGCGGCGACCGCGGCCCTGCGGGAACGGGTCCCGGACAGCGCGGTGCTCGTGCTGACCACCTATACGGACGACGACTCCGTCTTCCCCGCATTGCAGGCCGGGGCTCGCGGCTATCTGACCAAAGACGCTGAGGACGACGAAGTCGAAACAGCCATCCGCAACGTCCACCACGGTCGTACCTGGCTTGATCCCGTCGTCCAGGCCCGTCTCGTCGCCGCTGTCCAGACCGGCGGCACCCAGCCGGCAGCCACCCCACGGGCACCGGACGCGAAGAGGGGCGGGCCGGGTCCGCTGCCCGACGGGCTGACCCCGCGCGAGGCCGAGGTGCTCGTCCTCATCGCCCAAGGCCTGTCCAACGCGGCGATCTGCGCCCGCCTCGTCGTCAGCCAAGCGACCGTGAAGACGCACATCAACCGCATCTTCACCAAGATCGGCGTGAACGACCGTGCTCAAGCCGTGGGCTACGCCTACCGCAACAACCTGATATCTCCCTCCTGAAGGTCAGCCCCGGGCCGTAGGTGTTCCCCGGCCTGCTTCGCGCCGGCGCGGTGGCGGGCCACGGCCTCGGCCGCGTCGGGCATGCCCAGCACCGGCCGGCGGCGGACATCGGCCTCATGCTGTTCGATGGCCGGCTCGATCAGGTGGCCCACCGCCTCGTATACGTCGGTGTACCCGAAGCCGGGCGGTAGCCGGTGATCAGGCGGTCGGCGTCCAGGGCGCGCAGGGCCTGCTCGACATCGGCCGCCGTCCCCTCCCGTGCGGTCACGCGGAGCGAGCAGTTCCCCATATTTGCCGGATCCTTCACCGGGGCACTTCACCCGAAGCGCCAGAGGACCGATGCGGCGTGATGAGGTGGCGCGGCACTTCCCGTACAACCCGCTCAGCACAGAGAGATTCAGGTAAGCGACGCCCCTCTCCGCGGTGACCGCATTCACACCGCGGCGATGCCCTCCATCCCCGACTCGGCGAAGGCGGGCAGTCCGGTGGCCGTGGTGACCTTCGTGAGGGAACCGTTCCTGCCGATGCGGAAGCCGTCGACCGTGCCGGAGACCGCGTTCTGCACATACAGGAACTTCTCGTCCTCCGTCACCGCCAGGTCGATGACCCCCTGCGACTGGGCCGAGGGCGGTGTCGCGACGCCGACGTCGTTGGTGAGCGCGAGCCGGCCGTGCCGGTCCGTGCGGTAGCCGGTGACGGTGGAGTTGCCGGTGTTGCCGCCGTAGAAGAAGTCACCGGCGCGCTCCAGCCAACACAGCGTCTCCTGTCCGTTGGCCAGCGGCTTCCGCACGACCTTGAGGGTGCCGTCCGCACGGACCTCGTACGTACTGACCGTCGACTTCTCCGCCTCGGCCACCAGCATCCGGCCGCCCTGGTCGAAGGTGATCGCGAACGGCACCCCACCGGCCGACTCGTTGACGATCGCCCGGTGTGCGGGGCGTCCGTCGCGCCGTACGGGGAAGATTTCGACGGTGTTCGCGGACTTGGTGGTGACGACGAGCGCACGACCGTCCGGAGTGAAGGCGACCTGGCCGGGTGAGCTGCTGAACAGCGGCACCTTCTCGTTGTCCAGCCCCAGGGAGCGCTGCGAACCGCGCAGCGGCTTCAGGCCGTCGCCGGTGACCCTGAAGCCCTGGACGCTGCCCTCGCCGCCCGCGTTCATGACGTACGCGACGTTGCCGGAGACAGTGATCGACGCCGGGAAGTCACCACCAGAGTCCACCACCTGCCGGTCCGTCAGCTTCTGGCCCTCGACGCGGAACGAGGTCACTGTGCCACTGCCCGCGTTGACCGCGAGCAGCCGTCCCGAGCGGTCGTCGTAGACGAGCGAGCCCTGCGAGGCGAGGGAGTCGGTCGGTGCGTCGACCTGGTCGCCGCCGTTGCCGCCGGTCGCGTAGGTCCCCGCGGCGGTCAGTGCACCGTCGTCGCCGCGTTTGAAGACGTGGATGAGGTTACCGGCAAGTTCATTGCCCTGCACGAAGACGGCGTGGTCGGCTCCCGCGTCCCCCGCGCCCGCGTACCGGCGGCCGGTCTCCCCCGCCGAGGCGACGGCCACCGTGGCCACCGCCGCGGCCGTGGCGAGGAATCCGGCTCCTGCGACGGTCAGCCGGACCCGCAAGGATGACCTGCGCCTGGTGTGCATGCTCATATCTCGCTCCTCGGACCTTCGCCGCCACCACCGAACGGTGGCGCGCAGAGGCAGAGTTGCCCAAGAGGCGGATGCGGTGGGAGGGTTCGGCCCCCGCGTCAGCTTCCCGTAAGAACTTTCGGGGCGCTGAGACTCGCTTCGGTCAGGAACAGGAGGCAGCGCTGGTAGCCGGCCACCACGGCGAGGCGGAGACGACCTTCGGCACCTGGCGGGCACCGGTGAGCCGCCGCCGCGCACCGTCGCCCGCAGGCTGTGGGCGACGAAACCGGTGTCGGCGCCGAGCTGCCGGCGGGGCACCAGCCCGCGGTCCGCGCCGGTGTCGGAAGCGGAGGCACGTCGCACGAGCGCAGGGTGAACGTACGGAACGCCGGACCGGTCGCAGAGCTCCTGGACCGCCCCGTCACCCGGCCGCCACACGCACCGGGTGCGTCCGGCCCCGTCCGCCCGCACCGTAGAGACAGGGAATTCGCCTATGACGAGGCGGCGGACGGCAGACGGCTGAGGCGGGACCATGGGTGACGAACAGGCCACCAGGGCGAGTGGGCACGGGCAGGCGGCAGGCGACGCCCTGACCTGTCTGGTGACCGGCGCGAGCGGTTACATCGGCGGGCGGCTGGTGCCGGAGTTGCTGGATGCCGGATACCGGGTGCGCTGCCTGGTCCGCACCCCGCGCAAGGTGCGCGACCACCCGTGGGCGGGCCAGGCGGAGATCGTCCAGGGCGATGTCTTGGACGCCGAGTCGGTGGCGCGGGCATTGGACGGGGTGGACGTGGCCTACTACCTCGTGCACGCGCTCGGCAGCGGCCGCGACTTCGAGCGGACCGACCGTGAAGCGGCCCGCATCTTCGGCGAGCAGGCCCGCCGAGCGGGCGTCCGCCGCCTTGTCTATCTCGGCGGACTCACCCCCGCGGGCGTTCCGGAGTCAGATCTCTCCCCGCACCTGCGTTCCCGCGCGGAGGTCGGCCGCATCCTGCTCGACTCGGGCGTGCCGACCGCCGTCCTGCGCGCCGCCGTCATCATCGGCTCCGGCTCCGTCAGCTTCGAGATGCTGCGCTATCTCACCGAGCGTCTGCCGGTCATGGTCACCCCGCGCTGGGTACGCACCCGCATCCAGCCCATCGCCGTGGGGGACGTGCTGCGCATCCTGGTGGGCTGCGCCGGTCTGCCCCCCGACGTCAGCCGGGCCTTCGACATCGGCGGCCCGGAAGTGCTCACGTACCAGGACATGATGCGCCGCTACGCCGCTGTCGCTCACCTGCCCCGGCGGCTCATCCTGCCCGTTCCCGTGCTCACGCCCTGGTTGTCCAGCCACTGGGTCGGCCTGGTGACCCCGGTACCGGCCTCGATCGCCCGCCCTCTGACGGAGTCCCTGCGCCACGAAGTGGTCTGCCGGGACCGGGACATCGAGCGGTACGTGCCCAGCCCGCCCGGTCACCCCATCGGCTTCGACCGCGCCGTCGCCCTGGCGCTGCAACGCGTACGGGAGGCTCAGGTCGCCACCCGCTGGTCGTCCGCCGCCGTGCCGGGCGCCCCCAGCGACCCGCTGCCCACCGACCCGGGCTGGGCGGGGGGCAGCTTGTACACCGACGTTCGGGAAGTCGACGCGGACGTGGCGCCGGACACGCTGTGGCAGGTCATCGAGGGCATCGGCGGGGAGAACGGCTGGTACTCCTTCCCGCTGGCCTGGGCGGTGCGCGGCTGGCTCGACCGTCTCGTCGGCGGCGTGGGCCTGCGCCGGGGCCGACGTGACGCGCGCCGACTGCGGGCGGGCGACTCGCTGGACTTCTGGCGGGTGGAGGAGATCGAGCGGGGGCGGCTGCTGCGGCTGCGTGCCGAGATGCGGCTGCCCGGTCTGGCCTGGCTGGAGATGCGCGTGGACGGCGACGGGGCCGGGGGTGCGCGCTACCGGCAGCGGGCCCTGTTCCACCCGCGCGGACTGCTCGGTCACCTGTACTGGTGGGGCGTCTCGCCCTTCCACGCGGTGGTCTTCGGAGGCATGGCCCGCAACATCGTCCGCGCCGCGGCCCGTGACCAGGAGCGACGTGCGGCACGCTCCAGGGCGGCCACGGCGGACTGACCCGCGGGGCGAGGGCCGGGCACCGCGCCGGGGCCGGGCACGGCTTCCGGGCCCGGCACGGGACCAGGGCTCGGCACTGCTCCGGGACCGGGCGCCGCGCCAAGGCCCGGCACCGCTTCCGGGCCCGCTGTGCCGCCGGAAGACAGTTAAGTCAGCGCCGCCCGCGCCGCCCACCGCAGGACGGCTACGCGGCCCCGTTCGGGCACGGTCCACAGCGGATGCCCCCGCAGACCCCAACGGGTCAGGAGCGCGTTGGCGGCGAGGAACCCGCTGGTGGCCGCCCGCTCCATCAGCGCCACCGGCAGACCGGTGCGCACGGCGTCGCCCGCCACGACCAGGCCCGGCACGGGTGTACGCACGGCCGGCCGGTCGCCGTACCCGCCGACCGGGAACAGCGGGCAGTCGGCGCGCCATTCGTGGCGGGCGTCCACCACCCGGGCGCGGCGCGTCTCCGGGTAGATCCGGTGCAGTTGCCCGAGCAGTTCCTTCTGCCGGACCTCCCGGTCGGTGTCGCCCGGCAGCGCGTAGGCGTGCAGTTCCACGACCGACCCGCCCGTGCGGGCGGCCCAGCGGGCGGCTTCGCCCTCCCACCGGTTCAGGACGCTGACGTTGTCCAGGAGGCCGTATCCGCTGGTGCCCAGGAAGCCGGGCCGGTCGCCGCGGACAGGCCGGTCCAGCCACAGGCGGGAGACCAGGAACGGCGGAGCGGTGCGCAGCCGCGCCACCCGCTCGCGCCACGTCTCGTCCCCGAGCCCCTCGGACCGGGCCACCACGCCACGCAGCGCTCCCGGGTCCAGGGCCAGCACCACGGCGTCGCACCGCTCCTCGGCGCCGTCCTGCCCGGCCACGGTGAAACCGCCGCCGGGCAGGGCGGCGACCGCTTCGATAGCCGCCGCGGTACGCAGTTCGGCCCCGAGACCGGTCAGATACCCGGCGAGCGGGTCCCACAGGGCCTGCGGGAACGGCTCGTCCGGTACGTCGAACAGCAGGCCCTCGGCCGAGCCGAGGAAGTAGACGTGGAACATCAGCGCCATCTCCGCCGCCGACAGCCGGCGGGGGTCGGCGAAGAAGCTGCGCGAGAAGACCTCGAAGGCCAGGTGGCGCGCCGCCGCCGGGAAGCGGATCGCCTCCAGGAAGTCGTGGGCGCTGATGTGGTCGAGCCGCTCGTGCACTCCGGGCACCCGCACGTCGAGCAGCGGCAGCGCGGCCCGGGCGTCCATCCGGGCCAGGTCGCGCATCCGGAAGGAGCGGCTCAGCGCGACGAAGCCGAGCGCGCTCAGCGGTGGCGTACGTGGGACGTGCCGGAAGCTGTCGTGGCCGCCGTCCGCGTGGCGCAGGGGGTAGTCGGGCAGGCCGGTCAGCCGGGACAGGGCCGGATCGGTGCGGCGCAGCAGGGCGCGCAGGTTGTAGTACTGGCGGAAGAAGGCGTGGAAGCCACGGCTCATCGTCACCGTGCTGCCGTCGGCGAGCCGGGTGCGCCAGCCGGCCAGTCGGCCGCCGAGCACCTCCTCGCGCTCGTACAGGGTGACCCGCACCCCGCGCTCGGCCAGCGCCGTGGCGGCCGTCAGCCCGGCGATGCCGCCGCCTACGACCGTGGCGTGCGGTGCGGCCGCGGGGTCTGCGCGATCGGCCCCGGGCGGGGCGGGCAGCAGCCGGGCGAGCCGGTCCAGGCCGGGACGGTCCAGGCCGGGACGGTCCAGGCCGGGGCGGTGCAGGCCGGGGCGGTGCGCGGGCCGTCGGGTGCCGGTGGTCATCGCGGGTCCTCCTCGCTCGCCGGCTTGGCGGCTTGCCGGTTCTCGGTTCCGGTTCCGGTTCCGGGTCCGGGTCCGGGCCTTCTCGCTCCGGGCCGCTCGGTTCCCGGTCTTCCGGCCTTCGACGTCCCGGCTGTCCGCTCTCGTCCCGCGCCGCGCGGCCGAGCGCCGTTCACCACGCCGCGCCCGGCTGCCACACCGCGCCCTCACCCTCCTCCGTCCCGCTGCCCGGCTCCCGGCCGCCCGTCGGCCGACGGGCCACCACGGTGTGCGTGATGCCGGTCTGCCAGCCAGGCAGCGGCAGTACCCGCACCCGCTCGAAGCCGGCCTGCGCCACCCGTCGGCCCAGAGCGTCGGCCGTGTCGAAGCCGAGGACGCTGCGCCACAGATGCCGGTAGAGCGCCCCGTCCCCCAGCAGCGTGGCGACGGGCAGAACGATCCCGCCGCACACCGCGCTCCACACCGCGCGGTGCGCGGCCCTCCCGCTCAGCGCGTACTCGTGTACCGCCAGACGGCCGTACGGCGCGAGCAGCCGGTGGGCCGTGGCGAGCACGGCGTCCGGGTCGGTGGCGTTGCGCAGCAGGTATGCGGCGAAGACCGCGTCGAACGGGCCGTTCACGCCCGCCTCGGCCAGCCGTTCCACCGGCGCGTGCACGAACCGCACCGGCCGCGCCCACCGCCGGGCGGCCGCCCGGCGGAGCATCCCCGCCGAGGCGTCGACCGCCGTGATGTCCGCACCGGGCAGCACGGTGGCCAGAGCGGCCGTGGACGCTCCCGTACCGCATCCCAGGTCCAGCACCCGCAGCCCGGTGCCGTCCCGGGGGAGACCGAGCCGCCGTGCCGAGCGGCGCAAGTGGGCGTGGTACCCGGGGTTGGCGGCCACCAGCGCGTCGTAGCTGCGGGCGGCATGGTCGAAGGCGTCGGCCAGATCGGCGTCGCGCAGAAGGGGCATGCGGTCCGGCTCCGAGGTCAGGCGGCGGGAAGGCTCCGGCGCGGGGCGAGGGGCAGGGCGAGGGCGGAGGCGAGCATCGCGGCGACGGGCAGGTGCGCGCCGATGGCGAGGTCCTGCGCCAGGCTGGTACGGCCGTCCAGGAACCGCAGCAGCCGCGGTGCGGGCACGCGCCCGAACAGGCGGGTGAAGAAGGCCGGGCCGTCCACCCGGCCGGTGTCGAGGGCGTGCAGCAGCACCGCGTCCATGAGGCGGGCGCGGGTGGAGTGCGGCCGCGGGGGCAGCGGATACCGTCCGGCGTGCAGGGCGGCGGCCACGGCGCTCGTCTGCCGCTGCACGGCACTGAAGGTGTAGCCGGTCGACGGACGGGTGGCGCCGGAGCAGGCCCCGATCCGGAACACGCCCGGCGCCGTCTGCCGGACGAAGTCGGCGTCCGTCATCGGGATCACGCCCTGCTCGCACGCGGTGACCTCGTAGCCGGCCAGACCGAGCACGCGCTCCGCGTAGTCCCGCAGCACGCAGTCGTACCCGGCACGGCCGAGCACCCGGCGGGAGAACTCCGTGTATTCGACCAGCGCCTCGTGCGGGCCGACCGGCAGCACGTAGCCGAAGGAGAGACCGTGCGCGGGCTGCGGCGTGCGGAAGTCCATCAGTTCCACGACGGACGAGTCGAAGACCGGCCGCCCCGTACGGACGAACCAGCCGCGGAAGTGCTGCAGCAGTGTCGTACGCGCGGGCGGGAGGCGGCTGAGCGGGCGTGAGTCGAACACCCAGCGGGCGCGGACGGCGACGCTGCCGCCGTCCGCGCGGCGGGCGTGCACCAGGGCGCCGCCGCCCGGCACCGGTGCGACCTGGTCGACGGCCGCCTCGACACGCGAGACCCGCCCGCTCGCCGCGACGCGACGGTTGACCAGCGCCTCGAAGGCGTCGGAACGCAGCATCTTGTAGCGCAGTGGCGCGATGGCCGTGGTCACGGACGTACCGTCGGCGCCGCGCACGCGCAGCCGCTGCCAGGAAGCGGCCAGCGCCTCGTCGTAGGGGCCGTCGTCCGGCTCCCAGAAGCACCAGGTGCGCGGTGCGGCGCGGGCCGGACCGGGCGGGGCGGCCAGCAGTACCGTGTCCAGCGGTCCGGCGCCCGAGGACGGCCGGGCCAGCCGCAGCGCGAGCGACAGCCCCGCGGCCCCGGCTCCCACCACGGCGACGTCGGCCTTCAGGTCCACGACCGCTGCTCCCTTCCTCGGGCCGTTCTCATGGCGATCAGGCCGGTACGACACCCGCCGGTACGTCACCCGCCGGGACGAGACGGCGTCCGCCCGGTGCCATCCAGTGTTTCCGGCCACCCGCGGTCAGCGGATGCGGTGCGTGGCGTGTCGTCGCAGGACGCGTCCCCCACGCGGGAGCTTCCCCCGCTTGGCGCATCCGGTTCGGTGCCCTACGCGGAATGTGTCCTGACACGAGCAATGTGACGACGGGCGAGAGGACGATCCGCGATGTGCTTCACCCAGGCGCCCTGCCGATACCCGGCGGGGCCGGAGGGAGGCCGGTGACCAGGGCCCTGAAAGGCCCGACCGATCACGTGGTGGTCGTCGGCGCCGGACTGGCCGGCCTCTCCGCCGCGCTGCACCTGCTCGGCGCGGGACGCCGGGTCACCGTCGTCGAACGCGCCGCCGGGCCCGGCGGTCGCGCCGGCCGGCTGGTCCGCGGCGGCTACCACATCGACACCGGCCCCACCGTGCTGACCATGCCCGAGATCGCCGACGAGGCGTTCCACGCGGTCGGGGCCTCGCTGCGCGACCGTGTCGAACTGATCCCTCTGCACCCGGCCTACCGGGCGTCCTTCGCCGACGGCAGCACCCTCGACGTGCACACCGACGCCGACGCGATGGAGACGGAGGTGGCACGCTTCGCCGGGCCCGCCGAGGCGGCCGGCTACCGCCGGCTGCGTCACTGGCTGACCGAGCTGTACCGCGCCGAACGGCACCGGTTTCTCGACGCCGACTTCGACTCCCCCTGGCAGCTGCTCGGCCCCGACCTGGTCCGGCTGGCCGCGCTCGGCGGCTTCGGCCGCTGGGAGAGCGGTGTCGCCCGCCACCTGCGCGACGAGCGGCTGCGCCGCGTCTTCACCTTCCAGGCGCTGTACGCGGGCGTGCCCCCGGCGCGCGCCCTGGCCGCCTACGCGGTGATCGCCTACATGGACACCGTCGCCGGGGTGTACTTCCCGCGCGGCGGTATGCACGCCCTGCCGCGGGCCATGGCCGAGGCCGCCGAAGCGGCCGGGGCCGTCGTCCATTACGAACGGCCGGTCACCCGGCTGGAACGCTCCGGTGAGCGCATCACCGCCGTGATCACCGGCCAGGGACGGATCCCCTGCGATGCCGTCGTCCTCACCCCCGACCTGCCGGTGGTCTACCGCCTCCTCGGCCGCGCCCCGCGCCGTCCGCTGCGGCTGCGGCACGCCCCGTCGGCGGTCGTCCTGCACGCGGGCTGCGACCGCACCTGGCCGCAACTGGCCCACCACACCCTGTCCTTCGGCCACGCCTGGCGGCGCACCTTCGACGAACTCACCCGCACCGGCGAGCTGATGCGCGATCCCTCCCTGTTGATCACCCGTCCCACCGCCACCGACCCCGCCCTGGCCCCGCCGGGCCGCCATCTGCACTACGTCCTGGCGCCGTGTCCCCACACCGGCATCGGCCCCGGACCCGCCGACTGGCGCGACCTCGGTCCCCGCTACCGCGACGCGCTGCTGCACGAGCTGGAACGCCGGGGACTCGACGGCATCGCCGCGGCGACCGAAGAGGAGTGCCTGGTGACACCGGCCGACTGGACGGAGCAGGGGCACGCCGTCGGCACGCCGTTCTCCACCGCGCACACCTTCGCCCAGACCGGCCCCTTCCGCCCACGCAACCTGGTGCGCGGCACCGCCAACGCCGTCCTCGCCGGCTGCGGCACCACGCCGGGCGTCGGCGTGCCGCCCGTCCTGCTGTCGGGAAAGCTTGCCGCCGCCCGTATCACCGGCGTTCGCCGCACGACCGCCGCCCCGGTGACCCACCAGGTAACCCACCCGGTAACCCACCCGGCGGCCCGGACCCGGCCCCACCCGGAAGGAGCTCGTCCATGACCGGCCGGGAACTGGACGCCGCGGGCATCACCGAGCCGGACCTGCGCGCCGCCTACACCCGCTGCCGGGAGCTGAACGCCCGGCACGGTCGTACCTACTTCCTCGCCACCCGCCTGCTCACCCCCGACCGGCGTCCCGCCGTGCACGCCCTGTACGGCTTCGCCCGCTGGGCCGACGACATCGTCGACTCCCTCGACAGCGCCGCGGACCCCGCGGACCGCGCCCGCGCCCTGGACAGGCTGGACGACGACCTCGCCCATGGCCTGGCCGGCGGCGCCGGAGCCGAGCCGGTGGTGCGGGCGCTCGCCGACACCGCACGCCGTCACGCCATCGACCACCGCCACTTCGCCGACTTCCTCGCCGCCATGCGCAGCGACCTGACGGTCACCTCGTACGCCACCTACGCCGATCTGCGCGGCTACATGCACGGCTCCGCGGCGGTGATCGGCCTGGAGATGCTGCCCGTGCTCGGCACCGTGACCCCCCGGGAGGAGGCCGCGCCCCACGCCGCCGAACTCGGCGTCGCCTTCCAGCTCACCAACTTCCTGCGAGACGTGGGAGAGGACCTGGACCGCGGCCGCGTCTACCTCCCGCAGGACCTCCTGAACAGCCACGGAGTCCACCGCGAGCTGCTGCGCCGCTGCCGGGACACCGGCCGCGTCGACCGCCGGGTCACGGCGGCGTTGAGGGAGTTCGAGGACCTCACCCGTGCCGCCTACCGGCGCGCCGCGCCCGGCGTCGGCATGCTCGCCCCGGTCTCCCGGCCCTGTATCCGCACGGCGTTCGTCCTGTACGGCGGCATCCTGGACGCCGTCGCCGCCACCGGGTACGCCGTGCTGCACCGCCGCGCCGTGGTGCCCCGGCGGCGGCGGGCCCTGGTCGCCGCGGACGGCCTGCTGCGGGTGGCGGCCGCCCGCATGGCCGCCCACGCGGCCGCCCGGCGCACCCCCGGCGGGGCGGGCGTACCCCTCGAACCGGCGGCTTCCGGTCCCCGCGCCCACCCCCCTGCCCGGCCGCACCCCCGTCACAAGGAGGTCGCGTGAAGCCCGCCCGGCCGTCCCGGCCCAAGCGTCTGCCGCTGACCAAGCGTCTGCCGCTGACCCTGCGCCGCGACCCGGTCGCCTGGGAGCGTCAGCGGCCCACCTGGCGCGAAGCCCGGCCCGCCCTGATCGCCGACGCCCTCAGAAGGGCCCAGGCCCGCCCCACCGGCAACTGGTACGTCGTCGGAGCCTCCCGTGAGCTGCGTCCCGACCGGCCGCTGGCCCGCACCGTCGCCGGCCACGAGGCGGTGCTGTGGCGGGACGCCGAAGGGCGCCTCGTGGCCGGGCCGGGAAGCTGCCCGCACCTCGGCGCCCCGCTGCGCGACAGCCCCGTGCGCTGCGGCACCCTGGTGTGCCACTGGCACGGACTGGCCCTGAACGGAATGCCGTTCGCCGGCTGGGAGCCGTGGCCGGCGCACGACGACGGGGTGCTGGTCTGGGTACGGCTGGACGAGGTCGGGGCGGAGGAGCCCACCGCCCGCCCGGCGGTGCCGGGGCGACCGGCGGCGGCCGGGGCGCTGACCGCCGTGTACACCGCCGTGGGCGTCTGCGAGCCGGACGATGTCGTCGCCAACCGCCTCGACCCCTGGCACGGGGCCTGGTTCCACCCCTACTCCTTCGTCGACCTCACCGTGGCCCGGACCCCCGGGCGGGCTGACGAGAGCGACTCCTTCACCGTGGACGTGTCCTTCAGGGCCGCCGGGCGGCTGGTCGTCCCGGTGCGCGCGGTCTTCACGGCGCCCGGACCCCGCACCGTCGTGATGCGGATCATCGAGGGCGAGGGGCAGGGCTCCGTCGTGGAGACGCACGCCACCCCGCTCGGGCCGGACGCCCTGGGACGGCCTCGCACGGCAGTGGTGGAGGCCGTCGTCGCCACGTCCGAACGGCCGGGCTTCGCCGTGGCCCGTCGCGCCGCCCCGCTGCTGCGCCCCCTGATACGCGCTGCCGCCGGCCGGCTGTGGCGCGACGACCTCGCCTACGCGGAGCGCCGCTGGGCCCTGCGCTCCTCGGGTGGTTTCCCCGGCTGACGGACACCCTGGCCGCCCGACCGCGCTGCGCACGGTCCCGGGCCGCCTTCCGCTGCCGCGGCAGGCTCTCCCGCTGGGCGAGCACGGTCAGGCCGAGGGCGACCAGATGCTTGCAGAAGTTGCCCTCCATGCCGTACGGGCAGTCACACTCGCCGGACAGCCCGCCGGGCCCGTCCAGCGCCAACTCCACCTCGTACCGCTCCGTGCCGTGCACACTCGCGGTGACCCAGCCGTCACCGACCTCGGCCCCGGACACCGCGCCCAGGTATCCGAGCCCGCGCTCGTAGGAACGGGGGCCAGCCAACGCCCGTGGAGTCGACTCGCTGAACCCTTCCATGGTCTTCCTTTGCTCTCGTGCCGTCTGTCGATCTGCACGCCGAGGCACAGAGCATCTACAACGTCCTCCAGGACGCGCACACCGAGCTGACGGGCGTCCAGAAGCGGGCCAAGACGCTGACCGAGGAGGCCCGCCGGGGGGACCCGTCGAGGGAGCCTCCAGATCCCGGTCTGGTCGCGTCGGACGGGGGCAATGGCACGGTGAAGGTGCAGATGGCGAACATGTGCACAACGAAGGACACCCCGCAGCGCACCCTGGACTTGATGAAGTGGTACGCCGACACGCTCACCGGTCTCGTGTCGCACGCCTCGGAGATCGACGCGGCCGTCACGCGGGCGCTGCGGAAGAGCCACGGTGGCGACCCCTACAACGCGGGCCACGCCACATACACATCACTCGACGAGGAGCAGGTGCCCCGTGCCACGCAGCTGGCTTCGCTCGGCAAGGACGCGAACGACAAACAACGGGCCGAGTTGCGGAGGCTGTGGCAGTCGCTGAGCCCTGAAGCGCGGGCCGAGCTGTGGCAGGGGCACAAGGACGATCTGCTGGCGGCGGGACTGCTGAGTCCTACGGTCAAGCGGGCGGCGCCGGACCCGGGGTCGGGGCCGCACGGTGCCGAGTCCCCCGGCGCGGCGGAGCGGCGGACCAGGGAGAAGATGAACCTGCTGGCCGAGGGCGCCGACTGGCGGGGGATGAATGACGCCTCGCGCCATATGGCGCACTACCTGGGCAACAGCGGCGATCCCATGAAGCTTCCGGTGGACAAGATGATGTGGGACGACGAGGGATTCAGAAGCCACATCGATCAGAGCATCAGGCAGAACCAGAGCGAATGGCGCAAGCAGGCGCTGGAGGAGTTCAAAAGAAACGGCGGCCAGCCGGTCGCCATCCCCGTGGAGAGCAAGAACCGCGACTACAGCTTTGATCAGGGCACGGACCCGAACTGGTTTTACGCGGTGGGCTCGACCAGATCGAATGTCACCGGGGTGGTCACGGTCGTGCCGGACGCCGACGGCCAGCCCAAGGTCGGCCTCGACTACCAGGTCAACGCCTGGGACCGCTACAACTGGGACGAGGGCAAGGGGGTGAGCATCGGACCGATCGACGTCCCCGACGGACAGCCGGCCCGCCTGCACAAGACAGGTCTCGCCCAGGAGTTCGACATGTCGGGCAGCAGCTCGGTCAAGCACTACGATCTGGGCGGATCGGTCCCGAACAATGAGCCGCTCCCGGGCCCCGATGAGCCGGGGCGCGAGGGCGGACGTACGGACCCCGGACGGGAGCAGCAGGACGCCAATGGTCGTTGAGCACCACCCATCGGAACCCATCGGGAGCCAGCAGTGCGCCGCCGACTTCTCGTTGCTGGAGTAGTGGTTCTCGCGGTCGTCGTCTCGGCCGTCGTCGCGTTCGCCTTCGTCACTGAGGACACACTGTCCGACCAGGTGGAGCAGGACAGGAAGTGCTGCTGGAAGCGTGGCGCCACGCCCCGCTGGATGAGCGAGACGATGGGCCTCCGGATCCCGGCGGCGGCCGCGGACGGACGGGCCGGGTACAAGACGGGCTCGCGCTACGACATCGGGATCCTGGCCTTCACGCTGCCCAGCCGGGAGGCGGACGCGTACCTCTCCCGGCTGGTCCCGGAGGACGAGGAGATGGTCGCCAACCTCCATCCGGAGCAGAAGGGGTACGAACCGATGGCGCCCTTCGCGCATCTGGGGCTCCCGGAGCCGGAGACCCTGGTCAAAGGCATGCGGCGGATCGGTTTCTGCCCGGACGGGCTCACCTCCCCCGAGGGGAAGCGTCTTCGCTACTGCGTCGACCTCTTCGCCCATGAGTTCACACCGGGCAGCACGCGCGTCTACGTCCGGTCGACGATCGAACCTGGTGTGACACCGCCGGCCCCGACCGGTCCCGGTGCATGAGGGGCTGGTTCATGGATTCATTTCCCTTACGATATTCGGCCCCATTCGGCCCCGGACAACTGGTGCACGACGAAGTTCATGTGCTGCGTGTGACCGACCCGGATCCATATCTCGGCATTGCCCGAGGCCGTCGGTGCCGCGGAATGCGCCGGACTCCACGATCCAGCAGGCCATGGCGCGGACCCGGGCAGCGCGGTCGCGCTGGATGACGCGAGTGGGCTGGGCTGGGACCGGCGTCCAGCATGAGGTCGAGCCACGAGGACGGCAGGCACAGCCGGTCGCTCAGGTTCAGGAGATCCGTCAAGAGGAGCCGGTCCGGCGGATCGTCGAGCAAGACGCGTATACCGAGGCCGAGGCCGCATCCGCCGAGGGAGGCGAGGTCGGCGACATGGCGGCGATGCGCAGGGTCCCGCTCCGGGCCGGTGACCAGCCGCAGCCGACTCCTGGTCGCCCCCTGTCACCCCATCCGTGGAGCGACTGCCCACAGCGGCGCGATTCTCCGGCGTATGCCGAACTCCAGTCGCGCGTATGCGTCCCAGGCGTCCCGTCATGCCGGAACGACCGGCACATAGATCGGCTCGACCATCGCGGTTCCCCCTTCGGTCCCGCTGCACCGCCCCTGGTTGAAGGGTGAAGGGAGACGGTCGGTGCTGAAAGAACGCGATTCCGGCCACTGATCACGTCTTGCCCTGATGATCAAGGGCGCCCGCCCCGGACGATCACGATGCCGCCTGGGTGCACCAGGCCGACCGGCCTCGCTGGCGAGGCCATATGTTTCACTCCCGTGTCGCCGGGCACCCTCATCGCAATGGGAGCGCTCCCATCCATCCCCATTGCCCATCGGCGCAATCCCCCCACGGACGATGGAGATCGCCATGAATTGTCATGGGAATTTGTCATGGCCACAGCAATTCCTTGTGCTGGGCGCTCCGCGCCCTCGGCTTGCTGTCCGCCACGCTGCTCACCCTGATCCCGTGGACCGGCACCGCCTCCGCCCACGGGTCGGTCGTCGACCCCGCGTCCCGCAACTACGGCTGCTGGCTGCGCTGGGCGGACGACTTTCAGAACCCTGAGATGGCACAGAAAGACCCCATGCGCTGGCAGGCATGGCAGGACAACCCGAACGCCATGTGGAACTGGAACGGCCTGTACCACAACGGCTCCGCCGGCAACTTCCCGGCGGTCGTCCCCGACGGCCAGCTGTGCAGCGGCGGGCACACCGAAGGCAACCGCTACAACTCGCTGGACACCGTGGGCGCATGGCAGACGACGAACATCGGCAACAAGTTCACGGTGAAGCTGTACGACCAGGCCAGCCACGGCGCGGACTACTTCCTGGTCTATGTCAGCCGCCAGGGCTACGACCCCACCACGCAGCCGCCGAAGTGGAGCGACCTGCAGCAGGTGGCCAAGACCGGCAAGTACGGCCCCAGCCAGAACTACTCGATCGACGTCAGCACCTCGGGCTACACCGGGCGCCACGTCGTCTACACGATCTGGCAGGCCTCGCACATGGACCAGACGTACTTCCTGTGCAGTGACGTGAACTTCAGCTGAGCCACCCACCAGCGGCAGCACGAAGGGCGGCCCGCCGAGAGTCCGGCTGGCCGCTTTGGCTTGCGGCGGCCGAGGAGCATCCGCCCCGGGCCGAACTCGACTGCACGGCCCTGCTTCCCGGATGAACGTTTCCCGGCCTTGCTCCGTCATCAGGGAAACGAGGAGGGACCGCGGATGGCCGGATGGCGCAGAGCAAGATCGGTCAGCCCGGACGAGTCGTCACCGCTGACCGAGCCGGAGTACGTCAACCGGGTGCGCGCGATGCTCGTCCTGGGTGGTGTGCCCTGGGACCAGCTCGACGACGGGGTTCAGCAAGTCAGGCTGAAACTGCTGGAGGAGCAGGCCAAGCCGGGGCAGCCGGAGATCCGCGAACCGATGGCGTGGCTCACGGCGGTCGCATCCCGGGTCGCGGTCGACTGGCACCGGGCCAGGACCAGGGACGCGGGCCTGCGCGAGCGGCTGGCCGCACGCTGGTCTCGGCGTCCTCCGGCGGAGCATCCCGAAGAGCATCGCGTCCTCGCGCTGACGGTGTCCCGTGGCCTGGAAGGACTGTCAGCCGCGCAGCGGCAGGTGCTGACACTGCGTTATTACGCGGATCTGCCCGTGCGCGACATCGCGGTGCTGCTGGACGTGCCGGAGGGCACGGTCAAAAGCCGACTTCACAGCGCCGTTGCGGCGCTGCGGAAACAACTCCACGAAATGGAGGTGATCTGAGATGGCCGACACCGCTGAAGGGACAGAGCCGACGGAATCGGAAGAGAACGATCTGCGGTTGGCGCTGCGGATGATCGGCGAGGAGGCAGGTCGCCCCGACGCGCCTCCACGACCCGCTACTCGCCCCGCGCGGTGGCGGCGTCGCGGCACGGTCGGGGGTGTCCTTGTGACCGCGGCGGCGCTGAGCGTCGGGGCGCTGTTGTTCTGGCTGGCGGACGGGCGCTCGGTCCAGTCCTCCGGCGACGCCGACGGGCGAGGGCTGACGGATCTCGAAGGAATTGCCTGTGCTCGGCTCATCGCCGACGGTGAAGTGGTCGCGGTACGCGATGCCTCGCAGCCCCACCAGGTCGTCGTGACCTTCGCCGTGCGGGACTGGATCAAACCCGCGCAGGGAGCTAAGGAGATCGAAATCAACACCGTCGACCCCGAGTGGCTGGAGGAAAAGCCCTTCAAGACGGGCCAACGACTGCTGATCCTGGACTCGGGCCGTCCCAACGGCGAGGTCCTGTACTACCAGGGCCGCCACGCCAAATGGCAGCGAGACCTGTTCAAGCGCGACCTTCCCAAGGCGGCGAAGACGAAGTGCCCGGCCTTCTGGCGGGACCAGGACGACGACGGCGCCGTGCCGCCGGACGCCTGACCGGCTGTGTTTTTGAGGCCGGGGGAGGCGGTAGCTGCCCACCGCGTGACGGGCTCCCGCCACGAGCGTGCGGACGAGGACGTTAGCGCGACGTTAGTGGAGCGTTAGTCGGGCGGCAGCGGCGCGGCAGCGGGCGGGATCAATGTGGTTGTCGTACCGATCAGACTTCTCCGGCGCCCGCCCCTCAGGAGATCCGCCATGCGACCCCTCACCCTCGCCGAATGCCGTGCCCACGCCGTGCAGATCACCGCCGTCGCCCTGACCACGGTGGCCGCGCTGACCGTGGTCGTCTGCGGGAGTGTGGACGGTACGGGGCTGCGTACGGAGGGGAACGCGGATCACAGTCGTGGGACGCAGACGGTCACCGTCGACCCCGTACGGGCCTCGCTCGTTGCTGACACCACCCAACCCATGGTGCGGTAGCGGCCGTTGCTACGGTGTCGTGCGCATGATCACGAGTTCTCGTAACAACTGAAGGAGGAACTTCGTGATGCGACGGGGAATGCGGTCGGCGCTGGCGTCGGTGGTGACGGTCGCGGCGGGCGCGGTGCTGTTGGGGACGGTCACGGCCACCACGGCCGAGGCGGCGTCGGCCAGTGCGTGGTACTGCCAGAAGGGCTACTTCTGCTCGTACAAGAAGGACGACGGCGGGGGGAACGAGGTGTGGCTCACGAAGGCGAACCACGCCACGCTCCCGGCCGACTGGGACAAGAAGATCAAGTCGATGTGGAATGACACGGGTAAGTACGTGTGCATCTACACCGAGCCGCGCTACCGGGGCAGGCACCAGAAGCTGCTGCCCCATGTCCGCTACGGCGCGAACACCTCGATCCGTTCGTTCAAGTTCGTCGGGTCGTCCGCGGCCTGCTAGCGGCCTGCCAGAGGCCCGCTAGCGGTTGAGTCGGCGCCCCGTGCGTCACCCTTGCGGGCACGGGGCGCCCCGGGCGGCGCGGTTCGGGGAGCAGGTCACCAGCGCCAGGGACAGGAATGACGTGCGGCCCACGTAGAAGCCGACGGACACGTCGCCGCCGTGCGTCAGCGTGTCCGCCGCCGTGGCGACCAGGCGGGACAGCCGGGCCGTGTCCGCCTCCTGCTGGGAGTGGAAGCCCGGGGCGTGTTCGGTGAGCTGTCTGCCCAGCCAGGCGGCGGCGTCCTTGGGCTCCTCGAAGGTCTCCCGGATGAGGCGGGGGGCCTTGAGCAGCCAGTGTGCGGTCTGTGTCGGGGGCAGCTCCGAGCGTCTGAAGGCGTCGACCTGCTGGCGGTGGTGCTCCTGGTCCTCCGCGGTGACCGGGGGCCTGGGGCGGTCCGGTAGGCGGCGGAGTACGTCCCGGTCGAACAGCTCCTTCTCGCCCAGCCAGGAATACGCGTGGATGTGCACGCGACAGCTGTTCCCGCCGTCGCGCCATCCGTTTCTCTCAGTCGGCCTACTTCACCGAGATGTCGGCAACGGTGTCGTAGAACGACAGGTGGTCCTTGATCTCGGCCACGGAGTCGAGCGGGTCCGGGTAGGCCCACACCACATCGGGCCGCGGGCCGCCGCCGCCCTCCGTGCCCAGATACGTCCAGTACGCCGCCTCGCCCTTGAACGGGCAGGTGGTGTGCGTATCGGTCGGCTCGAAGAGGGACAGGTTCACGTCCTGCGGGGGCAGGTAGTAGCGGACGGGCAGGCCGGTCTCGGAGAGGAGCAGCGGGCGGCGCGACTCCGCGACGACCCGGCCGTCGATCGTGACCGTGACGTGCTGGGTGCCTCGGGTCACCTCCACGCGGTGGCCTGTGCCTTTGCCGGTGCCGGTGCCGGGGTGCTGGGTCGTCATGGGAGATCCTCCTGCGGTTGGCGTTCCGGGCGGTTCCTCATGTACCGGACGGTTCCTCATGTACGTCAACGCAGACCCCGGGCCGGCGATTCCGCCTTCTCCCCCTAAGCCTGTCACCTCGTTGAAGATCGGGTTCGTTTGACGTCCTCACCCACGTGAACGTGGGTGATTCCCGCCTGCCCCGCCACGTGCAGAGGTGGGGCTTCGGGTGGGTTCCTGCTTCGACGAGCGCTGCCCCGGCGTGCGGGGTCTGACGAGCTCTCCACAGGCGTTTCGACGCTCCGCCTCGCGCCGCATCACAGCGGCGCGTTTCCGTCCAGCGGCGCGTATGTTCGCCTCGGCGTTCTCGTCCCGGTCGTGGCGGCTGCCGCATTTCCTGCAGGTCCAGGTGCGGATGTGGAGCTGTTCGCGGCCCTTGGGGCCGGTGAGGCGTCCGCACCTCGGGTTGCAGCACAGCTGGGTGGAGGGAAACCACCGATCGACCGTGACGAACGCCCGCCCGTACCGTTCACACTTGGCTTCGAGGGTGCGGACGAAGGTGCCGAGGGACTGGTCGTGGACGCTCTTGCCTAGCCTGCCGCGCCGGGTGGCCATGCCCTTCACGTTCAGGTCCTCCACATAGACCGCTTGGCTCTCACGGACGATGCGGGTGGTCTCCTGCTCGATGAAGTCGCGCCGCCGGTCGGCGATGCGGGCATGGACCCTGGCGACGGCCTGCCGGGCCTTGCGCCGATTGTTCGACCCCTTCTGCTTACGAGACAGGGCACGCTGCGCGCGCCTGAGCTTGCGTTCCTGGCGACGGAAGAACTTCGGGGAGGCGATCTTCCGACCACGCAGCACGGCATAGGAGGACAGGCCCAGGTCGATCCCCGTATCCGTCTCCTCCACATCCAGCTCCGGCCAGGGCTTGTCCTCCACCTCCACCACGAAGGAGGCGAAGTACCTGCCGGACGGATCCTTGATGATGGTCACCGACGACGGCTCGGAGGGCAGCCGACGGGACCAGCGCACCTGGAAGTCGCCGATCTTCGGCAGCCTCAGCTCCCGCCTTCGGTGATGGACCAGCGGGCGTTCGCGGTGAACCGGACCGCTTGCCGAGCGATCTTCTTCTTCGTCTTCGGCGGCCCCATCGCAGGGCCGAGCCGGGTGCCGTTCTTCGAGGCGAAGAAGTTGCTGTAGGCACTCTCCAGGTCGCGCAGGGACTGCTGAAGCACTACGGCTGACACCTCGCCGAGCCAGACCCGCTCGGACGTCTTCTTCGCCTCGGTGATAACCCGCTTGGACAACTCGGCCGCCTTCGGACGAGGCAGGCCCTTGCCATAGGCGTCGAGGCACAGACGAAGGGCGTCATTCCACACGACACGGGCACACTCGAACGCCCTCGCCAGATCGCGGCACTGAGATGCGCTCGGGTACACACGGACGTTGTACCGGAGCTTCACGCCGATCACCGTACGACGGTTGGTTTCTGACCGAGCATGGATCGACCAGAACCGGCAGACACTGCGCTCTTCTCTTCCGCGCTCATCTGGTTTTCATGACGAACTAGCTCACAAGATGTCCGTCGACGTTCATGGAGACGCACGCCTCACAGCGTGAACGCGGACAAGCAAGCGGTTTGGCCAGGCTCGGCATCGGGACGTCCCCTCCTTCAGGCCGGTACAGGACCGTACAAGGGGCGGCCACGGGTGCCCAAGCGACGGGCGTACGGCGGGTGAACAACCCCCGAGACCCCAGAGCGCCCCTGGAACCATCCGTCCCCGCATCGGGTTACGCCTCCTGCGCGTTCTCCGGGCGTGGCCACGTACGTCCCTCGTCCGCCTCCACCTCGCGGTTGAACCGCGTCAGCGCGTCCTCGAACCGCCTCACCTCCTCGGGCGTCCAGCTCGCCAGCACCCGCGCCAGGCCCGCGCGGCGGCGCTCCCGGTCGGCGGCCAGGCGCTCGGCGCCGAGGGTGGTGGCGCGCAGTTTGCGGGCGAGGCCGCCCTTCGGGTCGGGGATGCGTTCGAGCAGGCCCGCGCGGAGCAGCGCGCCTGTCTGCCGGTTGACGGTCGAGACATCGAGGCCCAAGGCGTCGGCGAGTTGGCCGATGGACAACGCGCCCTCGGTGTCCAGGAAGGAGAGGAGGAAGTACGCCGAGCGGTCGAGGCGGGTGCCCGAGCACTGATCGGGCCGGCTGGGCTCACTGGGCCGGCCGGATTGGTTGCCCGGGTGGCCGCCCTGGCCCTTACGGTCCCTCGGCGTCAGCAGATTGCACCTGGCGACCAGCATCAGCTCGCGTTCCAGCTTCTCCAGCACGCTTCCTCCTCGTCGCCCGGCCGCTCGTCCCGGGAAATGTGCACGATACACATCGTGTGTAGGATGCACATCTCATCATTCCTTATGCCTTTCATATCGAAGGTCATCCGGTCATTCACCAGCACACCCACCCGGAGGCGGCAGCCGTATGTCCCCGTCAGCTCCAGCAGCCCGCGTCGAGCCCTTGAGCTCGGCGCCGCCCGGCCAGAAGCAGCTCCCGCGTGAGGTGGGCGGCGGCTTCGTGGCCGTGCTCGCGTTCTGCGGTATCGCCGTCTCGGTGATGCAGACGCTGGTCGTCCCGCTGGTGACCGAGCTGCCGCAGCTGCTGCACACCTCCAGCTCCAACGCCTCCTGGGTGATCACCGCCACCCTCCTCGCGGGCGCCGTGTCCACCCCTGTCATGGGGCGGCTCGGCGATATGTTCGGCAAGCGCAGGATGCTGGTGGTGGCCCTCGGGCTGCTGGTCGTCGGCTCGCTGGTGTGTGCCGTCACCTCCGACCTGGTGGTCATGGTGATCGGCCGGACCATCCAGGGCGGCGCGATGGGCGCGATACCGCTCGGCATCAGCATCATGCGTGACGAGCTGCCGCCCAAGAAGCTGGGCTCCGCGATGGCCCTGATGAGTTCGTCGCTGGGCATCGGCGGCGCCTTCGGCCTCCCGGCCGCCGCGTTCGTCGCCCAGCACACCAACTGGCATGTGCTGTTCTACGGCGCCGCCGGGCTTGGTGTGCTCGCGCTCGCACTCGTGCTCATCGTCGTCCCCGAGTCGACCGTACGGACCCCCAGCCGCTTCGACGCCATCGGCGCGATCGGGCTCTCGGCCGGTCTGGTCTGTCTGCTGCTGCCCATCACCAAGGGCGGCGACTGGGGCTGGTCCAGCGGCACCACCCTCGGGCTGTTCGGCGCGTCCGCGCTGATCCTGCTGGTCTGGGGGTTCGTGGAGCTGCGGACCGCCGAGCCGCTGGTGGACCTGCGGACCACCGCGCGCCGTCAGGTGCTGCTGACGAACCTCGCCTCGATCATGGTCGGGTTCTCCTTCTACGCGATGTCGCTGATCCTCCCCCAGCTGCTGGAGCTGCCGAAGGCCACCGGCTACGGCCTCGGCCAGTCCATGGTCATGGCGGGTCTGTACGTCGCGCCGATGGGCGTGGCGATGATGCTGGTCTCGCCGCTGTCCGCGCGGATCAACGCCACGAGCGGGCCGAAGGTCTCGCTGCTCCTGGGTCTGGTCGTGATCGGGGCCACGTACGGCAGCGGCATCGTGATGATGGACCACGTCTGGCAGGTCGTCGTGCTCTCGACCGGGCTCGGCGTCGGCGTCGGGATCGCGTACTCGGCGATGCCGACCCTGATCATCAGCGCCGTACCGGCCGCCGAGACGGGCGCGGCGAACGGGCTGAACACCCTCATGCGGTCCATCGGCATGTCCACCTCCAGCGCGGTGGTCGGCGTGATCCTCGCGCACCAGACCACGAACTTCGGGCGGCTCGCGCTGCCCAACACGGACGGGTTCAAGATCTCGTTCGCCGTCGCATGCGGGGCCGCCGCCCTGGGTCTGCTGATCACCCTGTTCCTGCCCAACCGGCGCCGTACGCCCGTGACGGGCCAGCCGCAGACGGCCCAGGCACCGGCCGACCAGGAAGCGGCCCCGGCGGCCCAGCCCGCAGCAGCTGCCCAGCCCATGGCGACGGTCGAGGCCGCTGAGCCCGCCCCGGCCGCTGAGCCCCTTTCCGGCGGCGGCGGTGTCCAGGGCCGGGTGCTCGGGTCCGGCGACGTCCCGCTGGCGGGTGCCGCCGTCACCCTCATCGACAACACCGGCCGCCAGCTCGGCCGTACGGTCAGCGGGCCCGACGGCCGGTACTCCCTGGCCACCCCCGACGCCGGCAGCTTCGTCCTGATCGGCTCGGCCCCTGGCCACCAGCCGCAGGCGGCCACGCTTCTGCTCTCCGACGCCCCCGTCACCTGCGATGTGCGGCTGGCCGGAGGCGGCGGGCCCACCGGGACCGTACGGACCTTCGGCGGCGAGCCGCTGGCCGGGGCGACGGCCATCGCGATCAGCCCCGACGGTGCGGTCGCCGCCACGGCCACCGCCGACGAGAAGGGCGACTTCGCGCTGCCCGAGCTCACCCCCGGCTCGTACACGCTGACCATCAGCGCCGAGGGCCACCGTCCGCACGCCGCGCAGTTGGAGATCACCGGCACCGGGCAGCCCCCGCGGATCGACGCCGAGCTGCGCCCCGCCGCCAAGGTCCGCGGCACCGTGCGCGCCCAGGGCGGGCGGCCGGTGGAGGACGCGCGGGTGGCGCTGCTGGACTCGGCGGGCGATGTCGTCGGGCAGTGTGTAACCGGCACGGACGGGGCGTTCCACTTCGAGGGGCTGACCGACGAGCACTACACGGTGGTCGCCAGCGGTTACGCACCGGCGACCATGCCGGTCACGCTCGGCGGCGCCAAGGGCTCCGAGGGCTCCGAGGCGCGGAACGTCGACTTCCTGCTGAGCCACGGCTGAGTCCTGCTGAGCCACAGCTGAGAGAGCCAGTCCTGCTCTCTGGTCCTGCTCCGGTACCAAACCCGGTACTGGAGCAGGGCGGGGGCGCCGGCGGCGAGCGCGCGCCCCTGGAATGCTCCTATTCCTCCATGGCGCCCTCCTCCGGAAGGCTCTCCTCCTCCGGAAGGCTCTCCTCCTCCGGGAGGCTCTCCCATGCCTCCCCCCTCCTGAACAGCTCGTACCCGTCCTCCTCCGCGATCGTCTCCGCCTCGGCGCGGCTGTGGAGGGGGACCTCATAGGTGTGGCTGTTGACCGTCGCGTGGACGCCTTCGCCGTCGGTGATCGTTTCGATCGCGTGCGTCTCGTAGATGACGCGCCCCGGCTCGGCCGTGCTCCAGACCACGTGCATGCTCACTGCCATCGGACACTCCGGAAGGACGAGCCCCCTGGTATCAGGGTCTCACCTGCCGACCTGGTCTTCACCGATCTTCCGGCACACCACCAGGACCATTGGGGCAGCACCTAGACCCTTGGCCGACGCAAGCTCGGAAACAGGGGTCTGTGCAAGGGTATTGACGAAAGGATGTTGACGACGGGCCGGGACCGCACCTTCCCCAGGAACCGGCAGGGGTAGAGGAAGGAAGCACGACGATGACGAGCATCGCTGCGGATGCCGAGGCGTGGATCAGGCGGTACGAGAAGTCCCCGGACAGCGCGTTACGGCTGGTGTGCCTGCCGTACGCCGGCGGGTCGGCCAGCTACTTCTTCCCGGTGGCGAAGGCGCTGGCGCCCTCGATCGAGGTGCTCGCCATCCAGTACCCCGGGCGCCAGGACCGGCACCGTGAGCCCTGCATCGACGACATCGGCAAGCTCGCCGACGCCGTCGTCGGGGCGCTGGAGGGGCTGGACGACAAGCCGCTCGCGCTGTTCGGCCACAGCATGGGCGCCACGCTGTCGTACGAGGTGGCGCTGCGGCTGGAGAAGCGGAAGGTGATGCCCGTCCGGCTGTTCGTCTCCGGGCGGCGGGCGCCGTCCCGGGTCCGGGAGGAGTCCGTGCATCAGCGGGACGACGCGGGGGTGCTGGAAGAGCTGCGCATGCTGAACGGCACGAACGGCGAGGTGCTGGAGAACGAGGAGTTGCTGCGGATGGCGCTCCCGGCGATCCGCGGCGACTACCGGGCCATCGAGTCGTACCGCTGCGAGCCGGGGCGGCGGATCAGCTGCCCGATCACCGCGCTGACGGGGGATGCCGACCCGAGGGCGTCGGTCGACGAAGTGCGCGACTGGGAGAAGCACACCACCGCGGAGATGGATCTCACCGTGCTCAGCGGCGGGCACTTCTTCCTCAATGACCATGTGCCTCAGGTCCTCAAAATCATCTCGGAGCGGCTGCTGCCGGTCACCCGCTCCTGAGCATGACGATTCCCGGGCCCGGGGCACCGTCGTGCCCCGGGCCTCCCTTTCAGCGCCGATTTGCGACCGCGACATTCACCAGGGCCAGTACCGCGAGCGCGCCCCCGAACCACATCACACTCGACACCGCGATCCCGTCCGCCGCCCGCCCGCCGAGCAGCGCGCCCAGGGATATCGCCACGTTGAACACCCCGACGAACAGGGCCGAGGCCGCCTCCCGCGCCTCCGGCTCCGGCACCGCCTGGAGCACCCACGTCTGCGAGGTGACCGACACCCCTCCGTACGCCAGTCCCCACAGCATCAGCAGCACCGTGGCCCCCGGCGTCGTCCCGCCGGCCACCGGCATCAGCAGCACCGCGGCCGCGAGCAGGGCGAAGATGACCATGAGGGTGCGGCGCGGATCGCGGTGGGCGGTGGCGCCGGCCAGGAAGTTCCCGGCGATGCCCGCCACGCCGTACGCGAGCAGCAGCGTGCTGATCAGCCCCGCCCCGACCGCCGAGCTCTCCTCCAGCACCGGGCGTACGTAGGTGTACGCGCCGAAGTGCCCGGTCACCAGCAGCAGGGTCGTGATCAGGCCGGTGCGCAGCCGGGCGTTGCGGAACAGGCCGGGCACCTCGCTCAGCCGGATCGCGCGGTCGGCGGGCAGCGGCGGCAGCGTAACGGCCAGCGCGGCCGCTACGGCCAGCGAGAGCGCCCCCACCACCGCGAACGCGGCGCGCCAGTGCACCACATCGCCGATGAGCGTCCCGACCGGCACGCCCACGACCGACGCCACCGCGATGCCGCTGAAGACGACCGACGTGGCGTGGCCGACGGACTTCTCCGGCACCAGTCTGGCCGCCAGCCCGGCCGCGATGGACCACACGCCGCCGATGCTCACCCCCACCAGAATCCGGGCGAACAGCAGAACGGCGAAGCCGGGCGCGAGCGCCGACAGCAGGTTGGCGGCGGCCAGCAGCCCCATCAGGCCGATGAGCAGCAGCCGCCGGTCGAGCCCGCCGGCGGTGGCGGCCAGCAGGGGCGCCGCGACGGCGGCGACAAGGCCGGGCACGGTCATGGCCAGGCCGGCCGTACCGGCCGAGACCCCGAGCGCGGAGCCGACCGAGGTGAGCAGGCCGACCGGCAGCATCTCGGTGGTGACGACCGCGAAGGTGCCGACCGCCACGGCGGCGACGGCGAGCCAGTTTCCGAGCGGCGAGCGCACGGATCCGGCCCCGGACCCGGATTTGCCTGCCGGGGTGGTGAGTTCCGTGGTATTGGACATGTCTCAAGCGAACAGCCCGGATCGGCCGGGAACAACGGCGTTCCCCTCAGGCTTCGATGAGCAGCCCTCAGCCCTCTCAACCCCCCACTCAGCCCTCAGCCTCAGCCCTCAGCCTCAGCCTCAGCCGGGAACCGTCAGCCCACCTCGCGCCGCATGCAGACCCGCGGCCACCGGTCAAGACCGTGCGCCGCCTCGCTCTGCCGGATCTCCCGGAGTCCGGGGGTCAGTTCGTCCTCCCTCAGGGTCCGGAACCCGCACCGCGCCGCGTAGTACGGGGCGTTCCACGCCACATCGACGAACGTGGTCAGCGTCAGCGCCGACGCCCCCTCGGCCGCCGCCCGCCCCGCCGCATGCTCGATCAGCGCCCGGCCCACGCCGCGCCGCGCGCTGTCGGGGTGCACGGAGACCTGCTCAATATGCATGTTCCCGTCCACCGGGTCGGTGATCAGATACGCCACGGCCCGGTTCTCGCCGTTAGCCGCGACCCAGGCCCGCCCGGCGCGCTGGTACGTCCCCAGCTCGTCCAGGCTCAGCGGCTCGTCGTCGGCGATCTCGTCCATGCCGATGTCCCGGAAGCACAGGCCCGCGGCCCGCTCGATGTCCTGGAGGACGGGAAGCTCTTCGATGGTGCTCAGTCTTATCCGCACGCGCCCATCATCCACGCGCCCATCAGCTACGCGCCCATCAGCTACGCACCGGGCGCACCGGCTGCCGCAGAATCGTATGCATCTTCGCCGGATCGCTCTCGCGGACGTCGGAGAGGTAGATCTCGTGGTGCAACCCTGCCCGCTCCAGGCCCTGCTCGGTCATGTACTCGTCCAGCAGGGCCAAAGAGACGGGCTCGTCGGCGTAGTGGCCATGGTGGGTCAGCTGCACGCACCGCCCCTCGGTGAAGGTGGCCAACTGCACCCGGTCCACCGCGAGGCCCGACGGCCGGGCGTCCTCGCGCGCCCGGTCGGCCGCGGCCGGGTCCAGGTCGTCCGGCAGCCGCAGGAACAGGTGCCAGCGCCACTGGTCGCGCGGCACCTCCAGATACGGGCGCGGGTCCTCCACCCACCAGCGGCCCTCCAACGGCGCCGCGTGGGGCGAGGGCAGCGCGCCGGCGACGGCGTACAGGGCCGAGACGCAGATGCCGTACTCCTCCCCGCCCGGTTCGCCCTGCCCGGTCACCCCCAGGCCGTGGACCGGCCCGAACGTCACGAGCTCGGGCTTGTCGGCGGCGGTGTACCAGGCGTCCAGGTCGTTCACGGTGTCTCCTCCAGGGGGATCAGCAGCTGGGTGACCAGCTGGTCGGGGGCCGTGACGGCGGGGTCGTTGAGGTAGAGCTCCCGGATGGGCCCGGTGGGCGTATGGCCGCGTTCGACGCACCAGGCCACCAGCGCGTGGCCGGTGAGAGAGATCTGGTCGTACGGGCCCGTGTGGGTCGCACAGGCGAACGTGCCGCCGGGGAGCAGGTCCGCCGTGGTGCCCGGCGGGGCCGGGCGGCCCTCCGGGAGCGCGGCCGTGATGGTGATGGGGATGTACTCGCCCAGGTCGACGGGGAAGAGCCCGACCAGCCGAAGCCCGTCTGCCCCCTCCTCTGGTTTCCCGTGCTCCCCAGCCGCCAGCAGCGCCAGCAGCCTGCCCACACACGCCCCCGTGACCCGCCCGATGTCCTCGGGCGAGTCGGCCACATCGCGGACGACGGCCACCCGCTGCGGCTCCTCCCGCCGCAGGGTCACCTCGGCGGTGGGCAGACCGCTGGCCAGGATGCGCTCCAGGGCGGCGAGGGACCGGCGGCGCCGGGCGAGCTCGTCGTCCAGCCGGTCGCGTACGTCGCCCAGGGCGCGGGCGGGGTCCTGCCCGGAGAGCACGTCCTTGATGGCGGCCAGCGGCACGTCCAGCGAGCGCAACAGGCCGATGGACATGGCGTCCCGCGCCTGATCCGCACGGTAGTAGCGGTATCCGGTGTCGGGATCCACCCAGGCGGGTGGCAGCAGGCCGAGTTCGGCGTAGTGGCGCAGCTGTTTGACGCTGAGCCGTACGACACGGGCGAACTGGCCGATGGACAGGGGGTCGTCGTCGTTCACGCGCCCCAGCATGGCCTCTC
Organism: Streptomyces sp. NPDC059679; assembly: GCF_042734105.1. Taxonomy (NCBI): domain Bacteria; kingdom Bacillati; phylum Actinomycetota; class Actinomycetes; order Kitasatosporales; family Streptomycetaceae; genus Streptomyces; species Streptomyces sp. NPDC059679. The sequence goes on from NZ_JBHWES010000037.1 coordinate 109,510, forward strand.
CCACGGGGGGAGAGTCCAGCCGCCCGCCCTCCGTCAGCGGGTCAGGCGCAGCGCCTTGAGCACGCCGTCGCTGAGGGCCACGTGGTTGTCCGGCCCGGCCTTGGCGTGGCCGGCCTCGATTCCGTAGTAGCCCTGGGTGGTGTTCACCGGGAAGTACCTCCCGTCCGTGTGGTCCAGCAGCAGGACGTACTCGTGCCGGACGGTGAGTTCGGGCCCGGAGGGCAGCACGTTGCCCGCGGGGCTGGTGTACGACACCTGGATCGTGCGGCCGGGCACCTTGCCCTTCCCCGTCGCCACCACGCTCACCGTGGCGGTGGTCTCCGGGACCCCGTCCTCGTCGGTCTCACGGGTGGCGGCGACGCGCGCGCGGACGATCACATCGGCGTGCCGCTCCAGGTCCCCGGTGGTCATGTAGTACGGCTCGTCGGCGGCGGGGGGTTCGACCGGGCGGCCACCGGAGCCACCGCCCTGCGAGCCGTACACGGTGACGAGGGTGACCACGACGGCGACGGCGACCGCGAGGGCGGCCACGGCCCCGCTCAGGACCAGCCCCCGCCGACGAATACGCCTTACGGGCGGCCTCACGGGCTCTTGAGGCGCCGTCTCCGGGACCGGATTCGCCTGCTGCATCAGGGACTTCACACGGATCATGCCGACTCCAAGGGCGAGGGGGCCGGGGCCCGGTAAATGTCGCGAAACGCCTTGCGCGCACGGTGCAGCCGCACCCACACGGCCGGTGCGCCACACCCCAGAACGGCCCCGGCCTCGGCCGCGCTCAGCCCGTCCCAGTAGCTCAGCACCAGCACCTCGCGGTGGTGGGCGGGCAGTCGGTCGAGCGTGTCGAGCACCGCCGAGTCCTGGCCGGTGGCCGCCGTACGGCCCTGCTCCTCGGCGATGCGCCGGTGCAGCTCGCTCAGGCGGGCCTCGGCGCGGTAGTGGTTGCGTACGAGATTGCGGGCGGTGACGAACAGCCAGCCGGCCGCGATCTCGCCCCTGTCCTCGAGGGTGTGCTCCCAAGCGATACGGAACACCTCCGCCGCAAGCTCCTCGGCCGCGCCGCGGTCGCCCACCCTCCGGTGCACAAAGGCGACGATGCGCGGGTGCTCGCGCGCGTACACCTTGGTGAACCGCGCCGAGCGCCCACGCCCGTCCCCCGTTTGAATCGTCTTCACGCCCCCTATATGTCTCGCGCGCCCGGCATCCTTACCGGGCCGCCGACATCCTCGCGGGGATCCGCTCGTACCCGGCGATCAGCGCGAGCACGGCGGCCCCGCCCAGCATGGCGATCCCGAACGCGACCGACCAGCTCACCGGCAGCCCCAGCAGGCCGTCGAACCACTGCGCATACAGGTCCCCTCGCTATCCGGGCCAGGGCCTCGCCCGGCCCCTGGTCCGCGAAAACGGTGACACCCTCGAACGGCTGCCCCGTCAAGCCGACGCCACCGGCGATACGGAGTTGCGGGCGCTGGGGGCGCTGGGGGGGGCGACGCGGAGGCCGCCCCCGCAATCGGGTGAATCCGGCGCACTCCCGCCGCGTACAGCGATCCGCTCCACCGTGAATCGCTCAAAGTGGTTCTCCTGACGTCGGAGTGATCGGAGTTCACCGTGCGTCGACCGCGTCTGCTTACCGCCTGCGCCGCCGCCCTGATCGGCCTCTCCCCCACGACACTCGGCTCTGCCTCAGCGGCACCGTCCCCGGCCGCCGGCCCCGAGCGGGTGACCGGGACGGTCAGCCTGTGGTCGGCCGACTACAAGGGCGCGGGCAGTTACGTCGACTGTCCCCGTATGGACCACCCCGTCGACATCACGCTCGTCCTGGACACTCCGCCCCTGGAGAGGCAGTACGTCGACCGCTGCAACAACACGATGCGCATCGAGTGGTTCGTCACCTACCGGTACACGGGCCCGGCCCAGAATTCCAACTTGGCCTCCCCCAGCGGAAACCAGGTCAACATCCATGTGCGCGGTGTTCTGTACCAGGGCGACTCCGAGCAGACGATGGGCAAGAAGGGCGAGGTCGACAGGGACCTCTCCGTCGCGCCCGGCCGCCCGCTGCAGCAGACGGTCGAGCTTCTCAACCAGGCGGACGCCAGCCCCAACGACGCGAGAATGACCGACAGGGCCTGGGCCCAGTTCGACCTCAAGGACGACGATCCGCTCGCGCAGCCCCAAGGGGAGTCCCCGCTCGCCCCGCTGAAGCTGGACAAGCTGGACACCCTGAACAAGCTGCCCGGCCTGGGCAAGCTGGGCAGTGGGGGCGGGCTGCTGGACGGCTTGGGCGGCCTGGGCGGGAAGCCCCTGTCCATCCCGTAAGCCCCATGGCGGGAGCCGTCATCGGCCACCCCTGATGTGCGCGCGGGCGCCGGTCCGGGTGTCAGGACAGCGCCGCCACCCACGCGGGCAGCGGCTCCCGCCGTCCCAGCCAGGCGGCCGGGACCGCGGCGGATACGCCCGTGCCCGCTCCTACGACGCCGCCCACGATCGCGCAGGTGGTGTCGACGTCGCCCAGGCCCTCCGCCGTGGCCCACAGGGCGGCGATCAGGTCGTCCTGGTGGCGGGCGGCGCACCAGAGGGCGAAGGGGACCGTGTCGTCGGCCCGGATGCGGCGGCCGCTGCCGAGGAGGTCGGCGGCGTGGCGCGGGGTGGTGGTGGGCGGCAGGGCGATGGCGTGGATCAGGCCGTCGCGGACCGGGCCCGGCGGGGTGCGGTCCGCGACCCGGGCGAGGAGATCCGGAGTCGGTTCGAGGGCCGGTTCCGGGGTCGAGGCGCTGCCGTCCGGAGTCGGGTCCGGAGCCCGTTCAGGGGTCTGGACTTGGCCGGCGGTGAGGGACGCCGCTACCGCGACCGCGACCGCGCCGGCGATGCCCTGCGGGTGGGCGTGGGTGACCTCGGCCGAGCGGCGGGCCTGTTCGGCGGCGCGGTCCGGGTCCGCGCCGAACCACGCGCCCAGCGGCGCGACCCGCATCGCCGCGCCGTTGCCGAGGCTGCCCTCGCCGCCGAACAGGGCGCGGGTGGCGGACGGCCAGGAGGTGGGGGCGGCGGCGAGTGACGGCAGGAGTTCATGCATGCCGCTGCCGTAGCCGCGCCCGGGGTCGGACAGGAAGGTGTCGGCCAGGGTTTGCGCCAGCCGCGGTTGGTCGATCTTCCCGTGGTCGTGCAGCACGCTCAGTACGCCGAGCGCCATCGCCGTATCGTCCGTCCACGGCCACGGCGACTCCTCCGGGACCGCCCTCGCCCGGATCTCCTCGTACGCCCGCCGCCGGTCGCGGAAGAGCGGGAACCAGCGTTCGCCGAAGGCGTCGCCGAGGGCCAGGGCCTCGATGCTGCGGCGGGCGGCCGACGGGTTCGGAGTTGGGGTCGCGGTCATGGTGCGCATCGTGCCAGTGGGGGGATGTTCGCCGCACCGCGGTTTTTCGGCACGCCGCGCTGTTCGTCCCTTACGCGCGTCCGCGGATGAAGTGGGCCTCGACCGTGATCGCGGTCTGGCCCTTCATCATGCCGAGCTTGTTCCAGGTGAGCCCGAAGTCGGCCGGGTCGACGGACAGTTCGGCGGTCAGGGTGACCCCGTCCGCGGTGGCGCCCGGTGCGGTGGCGGTGAAGGCCAGCGGGCGGGTGGTGCCGCGGACCGTCAGCTCGCCGGCGATCTCCACCGCGCCCCGGGGGTCGGGGGTGGCGCGGTGGGCGGTGAAGACGAGGGTGGCGTGGCGGTCGGTGTCGAAGAAGTCCGCGCTGCGCAGATGGGCGTCGCGCTTGGCGTGGCCCGTGTCCACGGAGGCCGCGTCGATGGTCAGGGTGCCGCTCGCGGAGCCGTCGGGCAGGACCTCGCCCTCGCCGTCGACGCTGGTGAAGCCGCCCTTCACCGTGACCATCCCCCACATGGTCTTGTGCTGGAGGCGGACCCGCGTGCGTGCCGGGTCGAGGACCCAGGCGCCTGGCTGGACGGCGGGGAGGGGCGTGGTGGCAGCGGGTTCGGGCATGACAGGGCCTTTCGTATGGGCAGGTCAGGGCAGGATATTTAAGTAGCCAGATATTAAATAGCCAGTTAGACAATAGCTGGCGTTGATACCCTGGACAAGACCGGTCGACAGCGCGAGAGGGGTGCGAGACGTGGCGGAATGCCCGGAGACGGCCCACGTGGGCGAAGGGGACGGCTCCCGGTGCCCCACCTCGGAGGATCACGCGCTGCTCCAGCAGTGGGACGTCCTGCAGTCGGGGATGCGCCGGCTCACCGATCAGCTCCTGGACGACGTCGAGACGAAGACCGGCCTGGCGCCGTCGTCGTTCCAGGTGCTGTGGTTCCTGCTCACCGCCCCTGAGAACGCCGCGCCGATGAACCAGCTCGCCGCCACCCTCGGCTTCACCACGGCCGGCACCACCAAGGTCGCCGACCGGCTGGCCGAGGCCGGGCTGCTCGAGCGCCACCCCTCGCCGTGCGACCGCCGGGTCATCCTCGCCCGGCTGACCGAGCCGGGCCTGACCACCGCCGTCACCGCCGCCCTCACCCTGGCCGACGCCCTGCGCAAGCGCGTCGTCGGGCCGCTGGGCGCGCAGAGCTTCGGCTCGCTCGTGGACGGGGTCGGCGCGGTCGACCCCGCCCCTGGGCCCCGGCGCGACTGCGGCTGAACGGGGCCAGCACACCAAGCCGTCGACCCTCAGTCCGCCGCCCTCAGACGCTCGGCCTTCTGCGCTTTAACCAGTGACCTCGCGGTGGGGTTGGGGGGGGCGCCCCCCCCCCGCCACCCGGGGGGGGGGGGGGAGCAAGAGCCCCCCA